>CAJMOP010000032.1 GCA_905215115.1 uncultured bacterium
AGTTTCCCCCTTCGCTCCGGCTGCAAGCAGAGTCGCTCAGTGGGAAACTCAGCCCCCTCCGCCCCGGCCTACGGTGACTCGGCTGCACCGTGTGCTGCCGAAGGGGCTTTGCGCGATGACTAGGGATGAAAAAGAAAGTGAGTGTGGGCTCCGCCGTTCGTTCGAACGGCGGAGCCCACGTTTTGGATTTATTGGGCTGTGGCGGTGAAGGTTGTTTTGTCGGCGGCGATGTGCACGTGCAGCTTTGCCTGACCGTCGCAGCTGATGAGCACGCCTACCTCGAACGGGGTTCCCGTCTTGTCGTAGGTCGAACGCACGATGTGCATCGCCGCCTTACCGGTGTTCTGTCCCAAAAGGCGCGCCTCATGCTTGTCGAGGTTGACCGTCTCGTAGACGGCATCGACGCTTGCGGGCAGGATGCCGGTCTTTTCCGCGATGTAGGCGTAGAGCGAGCCATCCACGTCTTTGCGTGTGAGCTCGGGGCAAAGTGACACGAGGATATAGACGTAGTTGAGCTCCATGGGTTTGTCGTTGGCGAGACGCAGGCGGCGAATCTCCCAGACGGGTGTCCCTTCGGGCACTTTGAGCCCAGAGGCGATGCCGCGGACGGCCGGTATGCTTGAAAAGGCGAGAATCTGCGAGCTCGGAACCCGTCCCGCTTCGCGCATCCGCGCGCTGAAATTCAGGGCCAGGTCGATGCCGGGTGCTGAGGTTTGGGGTTTGATGAACGTGCCCTGCCCACGTTTGCGCACCACGCGCCCCTCGATGACGAGATCTTGGAAGCAACGGCGCACGGTCGCGCGCGATAACTCTAGCCGTTCACAGATTTCGAGCTCGCGTGGCAGCGGCGTCTTGGTGTCGAACGCCTGGCTGGCGATAAGCAGGGCGATTCGATGTTTAAGTTGGACATAGAGCGGCGTATCACCGCTGCGGTCGAAGGGTTCGGAGGCGAGAAACGAGATCATATCCATGGGGTACCTCCATGTCGTGGGCGTACGTGACATGGTCTGACACTGCGGGGCAAACCGGAGATGCCAGGCCCGATTCTTGCTGGTATGTATGGTGCATAAGGAACATAAAACATTTATCAGGCAATCTACCTGCTATTTTAAAAATAATTAGAAGAAAAAATAATTTAGGCACAAAAATAGTTGCTACCGTTAACCGATGAATAGTTGCCGTTCGCAACTATTTTCTTGTACCGAACATGCCCCGGCGCAACAATAATCTCAGCAAAAAGCAAAGCCGTGCGACACACGGCAGGTCGAGAGGAGACCGCATGCGGTATCTGGTAATGGTCAGTCACGGAACGCTCGCTCCCGGACTGCACAGTGTCCTCAAGATGCTCGGCAATGACGCCCCGAACATCTTGTCGACGAGTCTCGTGGACGGCATGGGCGCTGACGAATATGTCGAGAACGTCAAGGCGATGGTCGCTCCCGTTACCGCCGATGACGAGGTTGTCCTGCTCGGTGACATCCTGGGCGGATCGCCGCTCACCAATGCTATGAACACGCTGGCCGAGAAGGGCTTGCCCGCCCACACCATTGCCTTCGGCGGTATGAATCTGCCCATGGCTATGACCGCCATGATGGGGCTTGCCACCATGGACCTGGATTCTCTCAAGCAGATGATGCTGCAGGAGGGCAAGAACGGTATGTCCGAGCTTGTGGTCCCGACCGATGACGCCGACGACGAGGACGACGACATCTAGGCAGCGCATCCGCCCCAATTTTTGTGATGGAGCGGGGGTTAAGAGGAAAGACCCCCGGTGATAAAGAAAGGGAGAACGCATGATTTCGTTCATCCGTATTGACGACCGTATGATCCATGGACAGACCGTTACCCGTTGGGCCCTCGAGTATCCCTGCGACGGTCTTATCGCCGTCAACGACGCTGCAGCGTCCAACCCCGTGCTCAAGGAGGCCTACAAGAGTGCCTCGGGCAAGAAGACGTTCGTGTGGACCAAGGAGCACTTCAAGGAGGTCTCCGAGAAGGTTCTCAAGTCCAACACCAAGTACTTCCTGATCACCAAGAACCCGCTCGACATGAAGGAACTTCTCGTCGATTTTGGCTTTAAGCCCGGCATGGACCGCATCATCGTCGGCCCCTGCAACGACCGTCCCGGCGCCACCAAGCTCGGCAACAACCAGTCGATCACGCAGGAAGAGGCCCAGGCGCTCGAGGATCTCACCAACGCCGGCTACACGGTCGAGTTCGCCCTTATCAAGGAGAAATCCATTGGTGAGTGGCCCAAGTTCCGCGGTCAGTTTGGCTTCTAGTTAGGCGCCAGCTGCATTTTGGTACCTACAGCCCTGGGGAAAGGGGCTGAGGAATAAAGAAAGGGGAAAGCATGGCAATCAATGCATTCCAAGCCGCGCTGTTCGGCCTGTTCGCCTGCCTGGCATCACTGCCTGGCATGGGCGGCACGACGATCGGCAACTACACTCTGGGTCGTCCTCTGGTCGCCGGCCTCATCGTCGGCATCATCATGGGCGATATGCAGACGGGCATCCTCGTCGGCGCTGCCATCCAGGTTGTCTACATCGCTCTCGTGACCCCCGGCGGAACCGTCTCCGCCGACGTCCGCGCCGTGTCCTATATCGGCATCCCGCTGGCGATCCTCGCCATCAAGAACTCGGGCATCGATCCCGCCTCCGCTGAGGCTGCCGGCATGGCCGCATCCCTCGGTGCCGCCGTCGGCACGCTCGGCACTGTGCTCTTCTATGGCACCGCCACCATCAACCTGGTGTGGCAGGGCATGGGGTGGAAGTGGCTCGAGAAGGGCGATCTCCACAAGCTCTACCTGGTCAACAACGTTCTGCCTTGGATTGGTCACATCGTCTGCTCGTTCCTCCCGACGTTCATCATCACCATGGGCGGCACCGCCATGGTCGACCTCATGAAGACCTACATGCCCATGGACGGCATCGCGATGAAGACGCTGTTCACCGTCGGCTCGCTGCTGCCTACCGTCGGTATCGCCATCCTGCTCAAGCAGGTCATCTCCAAGCCGACGGACTTCCTCACGTTCTTCTTCGGCTTCACCCTGTCCGCTGTCATGGGATGCAACCTGATTGCCGCCGCCGGCATCGGCTGCTTCTTCGCCCTGATCAACTATGAGATCGCTTCGCTCAAGATCGACCTCGCAAACGCTCCCAAGGCAGCTATCGCCTCGGGCTCCGATGATGAGGAAGAGGAGGACATCTAATGGCAGAGAAGAAGAAACTCTCTAAGAAAACGCTTGCCAAGTCGTTCCGCAACTGGTCCTATGGCAACCTGACTTGCTTCTCGCAGGAGCACATGCAGACCTTCGGTTACCTGTGCGCCATGCTTCCGATCGTCGAGGAGCTCTACGACACGCCCGAGGAGCAGAAGCAGGCCCTCCAGACCTACTCCGCGTTCTTCAACACCGAGCCGCAGATCGGCACCATGATTGTCGGCGTCACCGCCGGCCTCGAGGAGGCTCGCGCAAACGGCGAGGCCATCGACGACGACGCCATCAACGGCATCCGCGCCGGCCTCATGGGCCCGCTCGCCGGCCTTGGCGACTCGCTGATCGTCGGTACCCTGATCCCGATCCTGCTCGGTATCGCCCTCGGTCTCTCGACCGGCGGCTCCCCGCTCGGCGCTATCTTCTATATCGTCGTGTGGAACCTGCTCATGTACCTCGGCATGCGCTTTGCCTACAACCAGGGCTATGAGCTCGGCGGCAAGGCGGTTGAGGCACTGGTCGGCCCCAAGGCAAAGGCTCTTCGCGATTCCATCGTGATGGTCGGTACCATGGTCATCGGTGCAGTCGGTGCTACCTGGGTCTCCATCACCTGCAGCCCCAACCTGGTGCTGCCCGGCGGCGGTAAGTTCCAGGACACTCTCGATGGCATCTATCCGCACCTGCTGCCGATGGTCTTCATCATCTTCTGCTGGTACATGATGACCAAGAAGAAGGTCAACCCCATCGTTATGATGCTGATTCTCGTCGTGATCGCATTCGTGGGCGTTGTTATTGGCTTCTTCGACCCGGCACTGAGCTACTAGTCATCATCCCCTGGCCCCCTGTAAGGCCGTGCGGCCTCAACCGCACGGCCTTCTGATTTTGCGCCGCCCTTCAAGGGCAATATGGCCAGCGACCTCCATCGCCTACACGACACCCGCTATATTGCTCTTGAAAGATGACGTATTCGAAAAACGATGTTCTTGCACATGATGCACGCTTTGCACGAGGAGGACCCATATGCACGAGAAACACGGACACGACCTTTCGCGCGACGACTTGATCCGCGAGGCAAAGATGCAGACCGATGCTATTCAGCGGCTCAACGTTTGGCTGCGTCTGGGCTATTCGCTCGTGGCTATTGGCTTTTTGGTGGGGATGTGGGGTATGCAGGGCGGCCCCGGCTGGGGCGTCCCCGCGGGCATCGTATGCTTGGTGGTGGGCACTCCGCTTTCGATTGTGCTTAAGGTTGGCACGACCAACGCCAAAAAGAATGTTGAGCGTATGCTCGAGGCCGCGGGTATCGACGTTGAGGAGCTTATGCGACGCAAGAAGGACGAGCAATAGACTTCCGCGTTGGGGTATCATAAATAATTGTTGCGAATGTTAACTAATGTACGGCAAATGACGGTTTTATGGCCCTTCTAGAGTTGCAAAGGACAATATCCCCAGTGGATTACGATGACGTCGCTCGAAAACTGATTGTGTACTCACGTTCCCTTGCCAAGGGATCCTTGAGTGCTGCCGGCGGCGCCAGTGTGGGCGAGGCACCGGTTTTACAGTATCTATCGGGTATTGACGGTGATGTTATTCCCTCCGAGATTGCCAAGAAGCTGAAATTCTCCCGTGCGCGCATGTCGCATATCTTGGATTCACTCGAGAGCAAGGGTTACGTTCAGCGCAGGACCGATCCAAACGATCGTCGGCGTGTGCTGGTGAGCATTACCGAGGAAGGCCGTGATTTCGCGGCGAAAAAAAATGCCGAGAGTGTGGCATCGCTCTCGAAGCAGCTCTCAGCGCTCGGCGAACACGATGCTCAGGAGCTCGTGCGCATCCTGAATAAAGCCTACAGCCTTACCTATGATGCCGACGACTACCTGGACAATCTATAAGGATGAAGGCAGACATTTAGGTGCATCTTGAAATGCACCCGGGACAGTTGTGCCCATTGACTACCGTCAGCATCTCATTCCAAACCAAATCAGCCAACGTACGGCATAGCAATCTCCGGTAGGTCGCAGGGCGGCGGTCGAGCTTTTCTCTCGGGAAACTTCGCGAAGCCCAGTTCCCGAGGGAAAGGTATGGTCTGTGTAATACCAGATAAACAGTACATTTTTGCTAGATTGGTATTTGACTGAAGAACCAATTGGTATGGCTTATTAAGCCCACCTTGCCGTTGACGCTCATTTTACTGCCGCTGGTGGACTTCCGAACTTGGTTGCGCAAGTGCTCCCATATATTGATATGACCTAGTAGGTGGCTATCTGGTTACTACCAGTTGGCCCCTTGGTAACGGGTGGCCCCATTGTGCGGAATGTACCGAACATCCCCGTTTGATACGTTTTCCCATGCTGCCGGGGGGGGGCGTCCTCGGCACCTCAGCATCTCGGAAGAAAGGAGACCAGGTGCGCAGGAATTCCATTTTTACGAAACGGTGGGTGAAGGGAAGCGCGGTCCTCGTTGCCACTGCAGCGACGCTCGTGTTTGCCAACCCCCAACAGGCGATTGCCACGCCACTCAAGGGCGTCGACTCAGCGACCGTGTCCCAGTCTGCCTCGAATGTCGTCGACATCGATTTCGCTGACGGCATCAAGGGCCGTATTACGTTCCTCGAGGACGGTATTTTCCGTTATAACGTCGACCCCAAGGGTGAGTTTTCCGATTACGCCACACCGCGCAGTAAGTCCCACACGGCTAAAATCCAGGCTCAGCCCGATACCTCGGACACCTACAGCAAGCCGAGTGCGACGGTTGCCGACAAGGGCGACACTATCGAGATCACCGGCGGAAAGGCGACCGTGATCCTGGACAAGGCGACCGGCAAGATGAGTATCAAGTCAGGCGACCGTGTCGTGGTTTCCGAGTCCGCGTCCCTCGACCTTGATAAGAAGGGTACCGTCCAGACGCTCGCCAAGGAGAAGTCCGAGAACTTCTTTGGCGGCGGCACCCAGAACGGACGCTTCCTGCACACCAACCAGACCATCGCCATCTCCAACACGAACAACTGGACCGATGGCGGCGTTGCCTCGCCCAACCCGTTTTATTGGACGAGTGACGGCTACGGCGTACTCCGAAACACGTTTGCAGAGGGTTCCTACGACTTCGGTTCCACGGACTCATCGACGGTCACGACTTTGCACAGCGAGAATGAGTTTGATGCCTACTACTTCGTGGCGACCAACGAGGGCGCTTCGAACGTGGCAACCGAGATGCTGCAGGACTACTACAAGGTGACCGGTAACCCGGTACTGCTGCCCGAGTACGGGTTCTACCTTGGTCATCTTAATGCCTATAACCGTGATGGCTGGTCAACGACCTCGGGTCAAAAGAAGTGGGAGACCAAGGGCAGCAAGTCCTCGAGCGAGAAGGGCGACGTTAAGTACGAGTCTGGCATGTCGACGGGCTACAAGCTCGACGGCACACTTGCGGCCGAGACGCTCAACGGTGAGGGCCCTACGGTTGATACCGAGAACATGAAAGCGACCGATTTCGACCGCCAGTTCTCTGCTCGTCAGGTTATCGATGACTACGAGGACAACGACATGCCGCTCGGCTGGTTCCTGCCGAACGACGGTTACGGCGCCGGCTATGGCCAGAACGGTTACTACAAGACCGGCGGCGTCAACTCCGACGGAGCGAGCTCGGCCGACCGTCTTAACGCTGTGCGTGCCAATGTCGACAACCTTAAGAAGTTCACCGAGTATGCCAACTCCAAGGGTGTGAGCACGGGCTTGTGGACCCAGTCCAACCTTGAGCCCGACAGCAACCCTGAGACCCCGTGGCATCTGCTTCGCGACTTCGACGCCGAGGTCAAGACGGGAGGCATCACTACCCTTAAGACCGACGTTGCCTGGGTTGGATCTGGCTACTCCTTTGGTCTTAATGGCATCAAGACAGCTTATGACACGGTGACGACCGGCGCTAACAAGCGCCCCAACATCATCACGCTCGATGGTTGGGCCGGCACGCAGCGCTTTGGTGGCATTTGGACCGGCGACCAGTATGGCGGTAACTGGGAGTACATTCGCTTCCATATCCCCACGTATATCGGTCAGAGTCTTTCGGGCAACCCCAACATCGGCTCCGACATGGATGGCATCTTTGGCGGCGACCCCATCATCTCTGCGCGTGACTACCAGTGGAAGACGTTCACGCCCTCTATGCTTGACATGGACGGTTGGGGCACCTACCGTAAATCGCCCATGACGCACGGCGATCCCTACACAGGCATCTCGCGCTTCTACCTCAAGCTCAAGGCGCAGCTCATGCCCTATATCTACACGAGCGCGGCCTCGGCGGCCAACATCGACACGGGTAACGGCGATGCCGGCCTGCCCATGATCCGCGCCATGCTGCTTTCCGACAACTCCGAGTACGCCGCAAGCACTTCGACGCAGTACCAGTATATGTTCGGTGAGAACTTCCTAGTGGCACCGGTGTATCAGGATACCCAGGCAGACGAGAACGGCAACGACATTCGCAATGGGATTTACCTCCCCAACTACGGCACCGACGAGAATCCCACCATCTGGATCGATTACTTCTCGGGTAAGCAGTATCGCGGCGGCCAGGTTCTCAACAACTACGAGGCTCCGCTTTGGAAGCTGCCGCTGTTTGTGAAGGCCAACGCTATCGTGCCGATGTACGCCGAGAACAACAACCCCGAGGCCGTGAGCGACACCAACACCAAGGGTACCGACCGCAGCCAGCGTATCGTCGAGTTCTTCGCCACCGAGGGCGACGGCACCTTTACGCAGTACGAGGACGACGGCTCCTCCATCGAGAACAACACGACTGAGGACGATTCCTACGGCACGATCGACAATATCTCCTACGGTGAGCATGTGAGCACCGTCTACAGCTCCAAGGCCGCAGGCGGCACCGCGACCTTTACCGCCGAGGCCTCGCAGGGCGGCTACAACGGCTACGACTCCAACCGCACCACGACCTTCGTGGCCAATGTGTCCGCCAAGCCCACGAGCGTTGTCGCCAAGAACGGCGGATCCGCACTCAACGTGGTTGAGGTCGACTCGCAGGAGACCTTTGACGCCGCGACCCCCGAGGCCGGCCAGGCGGTCTACTTCTACAGCGAGACCCCCAACCTCAACCACTACGGCAGCGATGCGGACGGCACCGAGGCCGAGCAGGGCGAGAGCTTCAACAACACCAAGATCACCACGAACCCCAAGGTCTACGTCAAGTTCGCGAAGACCGATGTTGCTGCAGCGGCGCAGACGCTTGAGCTGGGCGGTTTCGTGAACGCCGACGCCACGCTCACAGCCGATCGCCTCAACGAGAACCTCTCCGCACCCACGAACCTTGCTGCCCCCGAGGACGCCACGACCCCAACGAGCATCAAGCTCACCTGGGGAAAGGTCGATGGTGCTACCTCCTACGACCTTAAGGTCGACGGCACTGTGTTTGCCGTGGGTGATGCGGCCGAGTTCACGCACACCGACCTCGCCTACAATAGCAAGCACACCTACCAGATTCGTTCGCGCAACGCCGAAGGTTACTCCGCCTGGAGCGATGTGCTCGAGGCGAACTCCGCACTCGATCCGTGGCGGAACGTCCCCGACGCCGAGGAAATCACCTGGGAGGGCTCACTTTACGGCAGCCATAAGGCCGAGCTCGCCTTCGACCATGAGTTCCAGTCGGGCGACGGCGGTTTCCACTCCGGTGGCAACGATCTGGGCAAGGCGCTTACCGTTGACTATGGACGCGCTTACAAGCTCGATAAGCTCGAGTACTATCCGCGCGATGACGCCGGCAACGGCACCGTGACCAAGATGCGTGTTGAGACGAGTCTCGATGGCGTCCACTGGACGAGCCAGGAGGTCGATTGGGCACGTTCCGCTGATTGTAAGACGGTAGCGTTTGACGGCACCGTGGCCGCCCGTTACGTGCGCATGACACCGCTCGCCTCGGTCGGCAATTTCTTCTCCGCGTCCGAGATTGCCATCTACAAGACCGACGGCACGGATGGCTTCGCCGTGGGCTCCAACCTCAACAAGGCCACGATCTCCGACGGAGACTACTCCAACATGAAGAACTATCTGGGCCTCGAGAATCGCGAGCCCGATACCCCGACGTTCGGTTCGCAGATCCGCGACCACTTCGCCGACCTCAACGATAACGGCGTTTACGACGTCTACGATTACTCGTTCACCATGGCGGGTCTTGACGGCGGCACTAAACAAAAGGGCAAGGTCGCAGGTTCGCTCGCGGTGATTCCGAGCAAGACCGAGGTCGAGGCCGGTGATGAGATCACCGTTGATGTCTATGCGGCCGACGCCAAGAACGTCAACGCCCTGGGCGCCCTCGTCAACTTCAAGAGCGACCAGTTCGAGTTTGTGTCCGAGAGCATCGCGCAGGACGGCTCGACTGCCGGCATGGAGAACCTGTCTCGCGAGAAGGTCCAGTTCGTGGACGGAACGCAGACTATCAATCTCGCCTTTGCCAACCGCGGCGATGGCAAGCTCTACAACGGTACTGGCGCGGTGGCGAGTTTCAAGCTCAAGGCCAAGACCGCCGGAAAGGTCGAACTGCCCTCGACATCTTGGCTTATCGGCCCGGCATGCGACGCACTTGAGTTTGCGAGCGACGGCACGGTGACGATGCCGGACGTTCCTCAGCCAACGGTCGCCGAGTACGCCCAGGATGCCTTCAACATCACGATGACCAACGATGAGCTCACGACCGACGACGGGACCAACGTCGAGAAACTTATCCAGCAGAAGAGCTATAACGCGCTGTTCGATAATAACGAGGGCGACAACGGCTTTGAGTTCCTGTGGAACTGGAGTGGCAACTGGGACAGCGAGGGTAAGCTACCGAGTTACGTGAAGCTTCCCACCACGATGACATTCGCATTTAAGACGCCGTCGAAACTCGATAGCGTCGAGGTCGTTAACCGCAACGGCGGCAACGGAACCGTACAGAAGATCAAGGCCGTCGTGACGTTCGAGGATGGCTCGATCCAAGAGTTCGCGGGCGGGGAGTACGATTCCTTCCTGGCTCGCTACGCCTTTGACCTCTCTGCCGAGAACAAGGGCAAGAAGGCGACCAAGGTCGAGGTCACGCCGCTTGAGGCATCGGGTGACCAGATGCTCACACTGCGTGAGGTCAACTTCAACTACACGCAGGGTGTCGAGGCCATCGAGGGTGTCGAGCTAGGCAAGAACCAGACCGAGTTCTTTGAAGGCGACATTACGCCCGTCGACGCCAAGGCTACGCCTGAGAGCGCTGGCTACCCCTATGTGACGGTCGAGAGCTCCGACCCCTCTGTGGTAAGCGTCTCCGCTGTTCAGGCTGGCGATAGCGTGAGCTACTACCTGCGTGCCAACAAGGCCGGCAAGGCAAAGATCACGGTGGCGTCGGTACTCGACCCCTCCAAGACCGCATCCTATGAGGTCGAGGTCAAGGCTGGTGTCGATACCTCTGCGCTCGTGGCAGCGCTTTCCAAGGCCGCGGGCTACAGCGAGTCCGTCTACACCAAGGATTCCTATGCAGCTCTCACCACTGCGGTCGAGGCGGCTCGGAAGCTCCTCGACAGCGGCCAGGGCAGCTATAGCAAGAAGGATGTCGCAGACGCCACTGCCAAGATCGAGAAGGCAATCGACGGCCTCAAGATGCGCCCTGTCGATGAGAAGATCCTCATCAACACGCCCGAGAACCGCAAGAACGTCAAGGTGGCCGACTTCTCGAGTGAGGCCGACTACGAGGGCAGCAACGCCGTCAACGCTCTCGACGGCGACGAGCGGACGCTTTGGCACAGCGACTGGGCCCATGGGACCGGTATGCCCCAGTATCTGAGTGTCGACCTGGGCCGCGACTACGATCTCACCGACGTTACATTCCTGCCGCGCCAGGACGGCGGCACTAACGGCGATATCTTCGAGGCCGAGATACTGGTCTCCGACACTGCCGACGGTTATGAGATGGGCACCGCCGCGTCGATGGGTACGTTCGCCTTCGACAACGACGGCCGCGTGCTCACCGACCGTGGCGACTGGAAGCAGATGAGCTTTGGCGCCGCGCGCGGTCGCTACGTGACCGTCAAGGTGATTCACGCCGGCGGTGGCGACGTTGATGCCTACTGCAGCATGGCGGAGCTCAAGTTCTACGGTACGGCCGTCCCCGATCCGGTGGCGAAGGATGATCTCGCTACCGCGATCGAAAAGGTTGATGCCGAGGTTGCTGCCGGCGACCTCAAGGCCGGTGACTACACCGAGGCCTCCTGGACGGCGCTCGAGAACGCCCTGGCGAGCGCCCGCGCCATCTTGAGTGACGAGAACGCCACGCAGGACGAGGTCGACCAGGCGCTCAGGGCGCTCGAGAGCGCCCGCGGCGCGCTCGAGAAGACCCCGGTGGCCCCGGTCGAGAATCCGACTAAGAAGCAGCTCAAGGCTCTGGTCAAGCAGGCGAAGGAGACTGACACCAGGGGCAAGACGGCCGAGTCTGTCAAGGCCCTGACGGATGCCATTACCTACGCCGAGGACGTCTTGGGTGATGAGGATGCTTCCGACACCCAGATCCAGGCGGCCTATGGCCAGCTCAAGCTGGCCATTGAGAGCCTCAAGGATGCCGATTCCGGCAACCAGGGCGGCTCGGGCAACCAGGGTTCCGGCAATGGCTCGAACGGCGGCAACCAGGCGGGCAAGCCCGCAGGCGACAAGGCCCAGGGCAGCAAGAAGAACGGTTCGGCGATTCCCAATACCGGAGACCAGACGGCGGCGACCGTCGCGACCGTCGGTGGTCTTGGCGCCATCATCGCCGCGATCGGCGCTTTCTTCCATCGTCGCAGCAAGGCTAAGTAGCCCCAGCAACAGCTAAGCAAGCGTGCCCGCCGCCCCACCCAAGGACGGTGGGCACGCTTTTTGAATGTAGGCAGAAAGCTCCGACCCTTCGGCCCTAATCTCGCAAAGCGTTCCGTCTCCCGCCGAACACATCAGCATCGGCGGCTATACTTGATTTATTTGCAGTTAAGGGTCGCGGATCCGCCGCGTCGCCGCTCTCAACAGGAGGTCTTTGTTTATGGCAGATCAAAAGCCGGTTGTCGGGATCATCATGGGTTCCAAGTCCGATCTGGGCGTTATGGAAGGTTGCACCGCCGAGCTCGAGGCGCTGGGCGTGCCCTATGAGCTTGTCATTGCGAGCGCACACCGCACACCGGCGAAGGTCCACGAGTGGGCTTCGACTGCCGCCGATCGCGGTATCAAAGTGATTATCGCCGCTGCCGGCAAGGCCGCCCACTTGGGTGGTGTCGTGGCTGCCTTTACGCCGCTGCCGGTTATCGGCGTGCCTATGAAGACGAGTGACCTGGGCGGCATGGATTCGCTGCTGTCGATGGTGCAGATGCCTTCGGGCGTGCCCGTGGCCTGCGTTGCCATCAACGGCGCCAAGAACGCCGCCATCTATGCCACACAGATTCTGGGTGCTTGCGACCCCGAGTACCGCAAGGTTATCGAGAAGATGAAGCAGGAGATGGCTGACGCCTAAGCGTTCCGCCGTTTCACCGCAGTATAAGGAGAGCCATGTCCGATTATCAGGGAAAACGATTCAAGGCTTCTCAGATTCCCGATCCGTCGAAGCCGGGTGCTGCCCGTGCGGCACAGCAGGGTCGGACATCCTCTCCTCAGCAGCCGCGCGCGCCGCGCCCCGTGACACCGGCGACGCATCGTCGACAGGACGCGCCGGCCGCATATCGTCCTTCGTCTTATAGCTCCGCTAAGAAGCCGCCCCGGTCTTCATCGCATGCCGCGCCGTCGGATTGCACCGAGCCGCCGCGCAAAAAGCGCCGCTCCATTATTCCCATTCTGCTCATCATCATCGGTATCGGTCTGATTGTCGCCGCCGCCGCTATTTTTATTAATGCCCAGATTGGCTATAAGCAGGCGAGCGATTCGTATCAGAAAATCGAGAAGCAATATGTAAGCGATAAGGACGCCAGCGGCGTGCCGATTATCGACTTTGATGCGCTTGCTCAGACGAACCCCGAGATTGTGGGTTGGATTTACGTGCCGGGAACCAACATCAACTATCCCGTGGTGCAGACCAACAACAACTCCAAATACCTCAACACGCTGTTCGACGGAACGGCTAACGCGTCCGGTGCTATTTTCCTGGATAGCGATGACACCGCGCCGGGAATGGTCGACCAGCAGACCACGATCTACGGCCACCATATGAACGATGGGTCGATGTTCAACGTGATTTCGGACACCACTGATCAGGCGACGTTCGATAGCATCGAGTTTGTGTATTACATCACACGGGATGCTACGTATAAGCTGCGACCACTGGCGACCAAAGTTGTCGAGGACACGTATGCCAAGGCGCGCACGCCCAATTTTGAGGGCGATGACGGGCTCAAGAACTACCTGTCCGAGATGTTCGACGGTGCCTCTGCCGTGGCGAGTGATGCCACCGATCGTGCCGCTTCGGCAACCAAGGTTGTAACGCTCGTGACCTGTCGTTCGCTGTCGCTGAGCAACACACGCGCCGTCATGGTGCTCACGCCGGTCGAGGAATAAGTTGTTCGAGAGTAGCTAAAAAGGCCCCGTCCCAAATTGGCTACTCGACGACGGTAAGGGAGAAATGATGCTCGAGAGTGGCAAATTGATGCCTTCGATTGATGCTTGGCTGCGCGAGGCCAAGGCCGATGCTTCGGCGGCAGGCTGTGGGATGTATCTGACGCATAACGGTGTGGTGCGCGCGACGCCCAAGGCCGAGGTGCGCGGAGTCGAGACCGATGGCGTGGCGCCAGGCCACAGGGTGGGCGGCATGGTCTTTGACTACGACGCCGAAAAGGTACGGTCTGCTATCGAGGCCACGCGCGCGATGCCGGGTATCGGCTATGTGCGCGTGTGGCTGGCAAGCGGCGAGCTTACCGTAGGTGACGACATCATGCTCGTGCTTATCGGCGGGGACATTCGCCCACACGTGGTCGATGCACTGCAGGCGCTCGTTGGCACCATCAAGAACGAATGCGTGAGTGAGGTCGAGCGCGAGGCATAGAGGATTGCGTCGATAGAAGGATCGTTTATAAAAATGCCCACCGGTACATGTGATACCGGCGGGCATTTTGCGTTTTGGGCGCGGTGAGCGCTATACGCGCGTCGCATCCTTGGGGCTCATGGTCATGCTCTGGAAGCGGTTTTCCATGTACTCGTTATCGAAGTGCTCTCCGTAGAACTGTGCGACGGGAATGTCCGGCTCCGTGCCGTTAACGCGCTGGTACCAGTAGTCGAGCGACTGCAGCGTCATGACGCCGTCGACCAGCATGATAACGGTAAAGATGACGGTGGCCGAGTAGCGGCTCTTCCAGGGGATCTTGTTGATAAGCTTAAGCAGCCTCGGCAGCAGCAGCTTGATCCAGATGAGGCCGCCCAGGCCCCACAGGCAGGCGAAGCCCGTGCAGGTGCGTCCGCCCGTGAGGACCACGAGCGGATCGGGCAAACCGAACAGCGTTATGTGCGAGTAGCTCCACGAGACCACGCCAAACGCGGTCTGCATAAACCAGCCCACGAACACCTCAAAGCTGGCGCCGAGCAGGGCGCTCACCAGGAAAATGATGATGGGGTTCTTTTTGTAGAAGCGGTTAAGCACCATGGTCATGAGCACGGCGCCAAATCCGTAGATGGGGCTGAAGGGGCCAAACAGCATGCCGGCGCGGTTCTGATAGACGCCCGGGTCGTCGACTGTCATGTGCCAGATGTCCTCGGCGATCAGGCCGAGTATGCAGCAGACAAAGAACACCCAGAACAGGTTGAAGTAGTTGAGCTTGATGTAGCCCTCGCCGGTTTCATCGCGGCCGAGCATGCCCTCGGCGGCGGCGTCGCGGTCGAGCATCTCCTGCAGGCGGCGCTGCAGTTCGCGCTCCTGACGAAGCGTGGGGTCGACGGTTGCCGAAAGTGCAACGAGGATGCCGAGCTGGATCGCGGGACGCAGCAGGAAGGGCCCGATGCCCTGGAGCATCACGTCGACCAAAAGCTCGACGACGGTGAATGCAATAAGGATGTAGGACAGGCGGGCGGCGTTGCGGCGCTGGTTTTTGATAAGGTCCAGGCCAAAGATGATTAGGATGACGGCACTTGCCGCAGAGAGCATGATGCCGGCGACGATAAGGCCGACTGCGACGAGCGTGTTGTCGCCGAGCTTTTCGGTGGCGTTGCCGTTAACAAGTGCCGTGATGACCTGCCACATAAAGGCAGCGACCGACGGGAGCGTGCCCACGCCGGAAAGGATGCACAGGACGGCGTACACCTTAATGATGAGGGGGATCTTCTTGACCTCCGTGGCGCTGGGGACGCTGGGGTCGAGTTCGTTTCGATCCATACAGAACCTTTCTCGCTTTGTTGTAGGTTACAAGGATACGCCGCCGACCTGCCAAAAGACAGGACGAACGTCCCAATTGCAACTTTGTAATCCCCAACGGCGGACGCGGCGGCCATCTGGGGGGCGCGGGCGCTTGCACTGGACAGACCGATAAAATGTTTGGCAACAAAACTGATTATTAGCTCGGTGGGCTTTTAAAAAGCGCTGTTCATGCGCGGGAGTGCTTGTCTTGCCGTGCGTATAATAGGGCAGGTAACGCCAAAAATACGAGGCTCTGAGGGGATACCATGTCTCAAGAAACCATCCGCGCGGCCGAGCGTGCCGCGGGACAGGTGAACACCATGTCGACGTATGATCCGGACTCCGACCAGCTGCATGAGGAATGTGGCATTTTCGGCGTATGGGCGCCCGATCGCGACGTGGCTCGACTGACGTACTTTGGCCTGCGTGCACTGCAGCACCGTGGCCAGGAATCGGCGGGAATCGCCGTGGGTGACGGCGGCACGGTTATGGTCCGCAAAGACCTGGGGCTGCTCGATCGCGTGTTCTCCAACGCCGACCTGTCGACGCTCTCCGGCCAGCTGGCCGTGGGCCACGTGCGCTATGGCACCGCCGGTGCCAAGAGCTGGGAAGCCTCTCAGCCGCATCTTTCTACCATCAACAGCGTCATTATCGCGCTTGCTCACAACGGCACCCTCGTCAACACCGACGAGCTGCGCCGCCAGCTGATCGAGCTGGGCGTGCCATTCCTCTCCAACTCGGATTCCGAGGTCGCGACCAAACTCATCGGCTACTTTACCCAGCGTACAGGCCATCTGCGCGAGGGCATTCGCAAGACCATGGAGCTCGTGCGCGGCGGCTACGCCATGACGCTCATCAACGAGCAAGCGCTCTACGCATTCCGCGATCCACACGGCATTCGCCCGCTCGTGCTGGGCAAGCTGGTGGACGAGGGTCTGGACCAGGCCGATGCCGCAGCCGTTTCGCAGCTGCCGTCGCAGGACGGCGCCGCGACGGTCGACTCCGCCGTCCGTGTCACGCGCGCCGGCGGCTGGGTCGTTGCTTCCGAGACCTGCGCACTCGACATCGTGGGTGCCGAGTACGTCCGTGACGTCCGTCCCGGCGAGATCTTGCGCATCAGCGCCGAGGGTCTGGTATCCGAGCAGGGCGTGCCTGCAGCCGAAGAGCCCGCCAACTGCATCTTTGAGCAGGTCTACTTTGCCCGCCCCGACTCCATCATGAACGGCAAGAGCGTCTATGCCTGCCGTTACGACATGGGTCGTCAGCTGGCACATGAGGAGCCCGTCGAGGCCGACCTGGTCATCGGCGTGCCCGACTCCGGCCTGCCGCCCGCGGAGGGGTATTCGCACGAGAGCGGTATTCCCTTTGGCGAGGGCCTTATCAAGAACCGCTACGTGGGCCGTACGTTTATCGAGCCTACGCAGGAGTTGCGCGCCATGGGCGTGCGTATGAAACTCAACCCGCTGCGCGACAATATCGAGGGCAAGCGCCTGGTCGTCATCGACGACTCCATCGTGCGCGGCACCACCATGGTGCAGCTCGTCAAGATGCTGCGCAACGCCGGCGCCAAGGAGATTCACATCCGCATCAACTCGCCCGAGGTCATTTGGCCGTGCTTCTACGGTATCGATACCGACGTGCAGTCGCAGCTTATCAGCGCCAACAAGACGGTCGACGAGATTTGCGAGTATATCGGCGCCGATTCGTTGGCCTTTCTTTCGGTCGAGGGCCTGCTTAAGGTCATGCCCAAGGGCGGCTACTGCGACGCGTGCTTTACCGGCCGCTATCCCGTGGCGATTCCCGAGAGCTTTGGCCGCGACAAGTTTATGGAGGGCTTTAAGCCCCGCAACCTGGACAAGCCGCTGTACTTTGACGACGACGCCGTGGTCGAGAAATACGACGACCGCAGCTGGGAAGAGGAGCACGGCGAGGCCTAAAACCTGCCATATGGGGACAGGTATATTTTGGTAGGTTTTACCTGCTGTTTTGTTGATATGACGGCGGGTGCTGTTATGGCACACGCCGAAATGAACGCAATTATGAGCACCGTTTGGCGCCCGCGCGGCGCGACGGTAGTGGGAGAGGAAGGCTCAGATGAGCGACAGCAAGCATGTGACGTACGAGGACGCCGGCGTCGATACCGCCGAGGGCGGCCGCGCCGTCGACGCGATTAAGCAAATGGTCAAGGACACCAATCGCCCCGAGGTTATCGGCGGCATCGGTGGCTTTGGTGGCCTGTTCTCGGCCGCCGCGCTTAAGGATATGGAAGACCCGATCCTGATCAGCGGTACCGACGGCGTGGGCACCAAGCTCGTGCTCGCCCAGATCATGGACCGTCACGAGACGGTGGGCCAGGACCTGGTCGCTATGTGCGTCAACGATATTCTGGCTTCGGGCGCCGAGCCGCTGTTCTTCCTGGACTACGTTGCCATCGGTCACATCGAGGCCGAGCACATGGCAAAGATCATCAAGGGCGTGGCCGACGGCTGCAAGCTCGCGGGTTGCGCGCTCGTGGGCGGCGAGATGGCCGAGCACCCGGGCGTTATGGCTCCGGCCGACTACGACCTCGCCGGCTTTACCGTGGGCGTCGTCGATCGTCCCAAGATGCTCGACCCCGCGAACGTTCGCCCGGGCGATGTGATCCTGGGCCTGCCTTCCACCGGCGTGCACTCCAACGTCTACTCGCTCGTGC
>CAJMOP010000033.1 GCA_905215115.1 uncultured bacterium
TCCCGGCCGCCCTGGCGCGGGCGAGCGCGAGGGCGCCTATGTTGCGCGACTGGTCGACGACCACGAG
The DNA here is from genome assembly GCA_905215115.1 of uncultured bacterium. Taxonomy (GTDB): domain Bacteria; phylum Actinomycetota; class Coriobacteriia; order Coriobacteriales; family Coriobacteriaceae; genus Collinsella. The sequence goes on from CAJMOP010000033.1 coordinate 68, forward strand.
CGCATCGGGGAAGCGGCCGAACAGCGAGTCCAGGTCGTCCTCCCTGTTCGCGACGGGGGTGCTCAACAGCACCTCGCCATCTCGAGTCGCGACGCATGCCCAGTGGGACGATTTCCCGACATCGAGCCCGATGACGGCTTCCGGCATTCTAATTGGTGCCACGGTGGTATCCTCCAATCGGTAGGCCGATCGGAACCCCTCCCCGCGACACCCACATTACCTGGCCGTGGCGCTTGCGCCCGGCAGTTTCCTATCAGTCGTCCGGAGCGGCGAGCGCCCCCGGTGGCAACACCCCCCGGGCCCTCTACGGGGCAGGGGCAGACGGCCATCCGGAGGCGCCCGATCGGCGGCCCCTCGGGGCTTGCCCGTATCGTAGGCAATGCGCCGAATGCTCGCCATCGAAATTTATCGATGGCCTATTTCAGACTGTAATGGGGTGGGGAGAGACTCTCTGGAGGTATTGAGATCAACTTAAAATACGTGCCCATGGTGGCCTGGTACTCTTTATAGATACTAGATGGCGTCCGCCTGCAGTTTTGCTGATCGGCGCCATAAAACAAATCTTTGATGGCATAGGAATGTGCAGGTGACGCAGCGTTCTAGCCGTCTGCTTCTTTAGCGAGGAATTTATGAAACGGTGGTCTGCTGAAAAAATAGCATCGCATCGAGCGGATGAACTGCATGTTGAAAATGATATCTGTTGTAACGGTCTATCTTGCCCTGTTATTTCTGTCGATACGCTTGAAGCATTAATTCAGGCTGTCGGTTACCTTTCTTACATTTCTGATGGTCCTGTTTTATATAGAGGACAGTCGAGCTTGTACAACCCCTATGTTCCAAGACCTAGCTTATGCAGGAGTTCTGCTTCTTCTGACTCTCGTTTAAGGACAGTTGAGAACTATCTAAGTGTTTCGGGACGTTGGAATAACGAAGCCTTCGATATCTCTAAATTTAAGCCAATATTGTCTTCTGAAAAACCAATTACTAACCATTCGGCGATTGCAATTAAATTGGAATCCTATTGTGTGGAGCCTCTTTTGCAGCATTATGGAATCCAAACAAGATGGCTGGATTTAACAGACTCCCTTTGTCATGCCCTGTTCTTTTCTGTTGTTAAAGATGAGGCAATTAATATAGTTGATTTATCCAGCGGGGAGTCTTCCGTAGATGTTAATTTACTAAGTGAGCATGTTTTAAACCGCAGTGTCCGCCTTCTGCCAAAATGTGAAGAAATAAATTATTGCTATCTATACGTTCTTTCTGTTGGCAAAGAAAATTATTCCTTTAGTTCTAAATTACCTAAAGGTATTAGAAGATGTGCCAATGGATGGATTCTAGATGGAAGAAAGGCATTCCCCTCAACCTATTTAAGGCCGCATAGTCAGCACTCTTTCATGTTATTTGCGCCTTCGCTTGTTAACGAGGAAGCGATTGATTTATTCGATAGCGATTATGATTCTATCAATTGTGCTTTGTTCAGAATGAAAACAAATGATGTCTTAGATTGGATTGGGTCCGGAAGGCTTCTTTCTCCCATGGCCGTCTATCCCGTTTTAAAATCCGTCTCCGGTTACCTTGGCGATTCTGGCTTTTATCAATGGGTAATGAATATTGAGTCCCAATATTTTTGCTCGGGAACAATTAAAACCCTTGATTTTTCAAGAGGTAAAACATTCGATGATTTCATGAATTTAATTGGCGAAAACTTGATAAATTATGTTCCGGTAATGGGTCAAAGATGAACGGTAGTTTGAGCTCGCTCAGATGGAAGCATATGTTTTGTGCTGGCTGTAGGTCAAGGGTCGATTTCCGATCTCAGCCGAACATGTTGAGCGAATAGGTTGTTCCCGCAGTTAGCCGAACGTCACCGCGGCCCCTTCCGTGAACTGCACCCCAAAACTTTGACGGCTTAAATAAGAACTACGCCGCAAGGGACTGGCTCCAGAACTCCTCCGGGGTTAGTCCTTTCAGTTGAGCCCGCCTTCGCCTCGTGTTCCAATGGGCTACGTACGCGTCTGGATTGGCTACACTGATGTGGACAGTTCCGGGAGACTCGACCGGGAGGTCGCGCTCATCGGCAAGGCCCGCCTGCTCGTCATCGACGAGTTCGGGTTTCTCCCGCTCGACGCGGACGGGGTGAGACTGCTCTTCCAGGTCTTCGCCGACGCATACGAGAGGCAGTTGGTGGTATTCACCGCGAACCTGGAGTTCAGCAGATGTGGGTCGGTGTTCGGGGACGACCAGATGGCCGCCGCCCTGATCGACCGCATCGTCCACCACGGGAGGCTCGCCCAGTTCCGCGGTGAGTCCTACCGCGTCCGCCATGCCCTCATGCAGGAGGGCTAGCCGCTCAAAAAGCGTGCGCTATTCCGATGCTCTTTTTGCTTAAATCCTCTTGACGAAACACAGGTGTCGCCCAGGAACCCGCAGGCCTACCTCGACTGGTACGTCTGCCTCTTCAAGGTCAACCAGGTCCGGGACAGATGGGGCCCGACTGCAAGAGTGGTGCGCCATATCCTGACGGCCGACGCGACTTACCGCGGCTTGGGGTAGGTACGGCATCACCCGTTATCTAAACTGTTAGATTATGCAATAGTTTGAGCTGTGTTTGGCTTTATGGGCGAAAGACTCTGTACGGATAAAAGCATTGCCCTCGTTGATGAATACGATGCTGTTGTCGATCTCCTGTAGGTTTCTTTGCCAGTTTTTTCCTGCCAAAGTCTTGCTTGGGCCTTACAGCTCACGGTTACACCGCTTTGCGGTCCAAGATTTTCATGAGCAGCGGCCATACCCAGTAACATTGTTTTTCCTGTTGCGATGCTACCTTGGATAATAGTGAGATTTCGACTGATGGTATGTTTGAACTGACACGATTGTTTTGAACGATTACGTTGAATGAACCACGCATTAGGAGTTCTCCCTTAGGCATTTTCCTGCTATGGGAACAAGAGCGCACATCGTATGGACGACATCTCCCGTGTTCGCGATGGTCACTGTAAATTTGCCGTTGCCAAAATCCATCAGATTGTAAAGGTTGATCGTCAGGTCGTGGTGCGCTGCGATTCGCAGAATCCAATATGCGCAGTTGTCGCCACAGTTTGAGGCGTTATAGACGTTTTGAGGCATAAAGTACATGGGGAGCAGTGTTTTGGTGCCACTCGATAGCTTTTAGGCGGGATGATTCCCAAGATTTTAGTGTCTATGGCATGGGCCCGACGACAGTGCCCTTGTCGAAAGATTTAATGACACATTGGGCAAAGGAATCTTCAAACCGCTGGGGAGTATACGTTATAGAAATAGACCGATGTGTTGTAAATCACGTTATCCATGTCCCCATAATGAATCGTCAACACGTCGATCTCCTAGGTTGAATGCAGCGTTTTCCCGTGGTGCTGTTTATATCGTTTTGTTTTTTGGGTCGCTGAAACTAGCTTGTCTCGTTGCGCGGCAGCAATCGATAAAAACGGGGCGCATCGTTGTTCTCTCCTTGTAAGCACTTTGATGCTTGCTGCGTCGGCTATTTTGCGTCGGCCATTCACTAGCCTTATCTTTATGAGCTCTCGAGTGCTTAAAGATCGAGTGAGCGAGCCGCACGTTGATGCAAGAGGTCCGATGAGCCCCTTATCCTCTTCGACTTCAACACGGCGCATAAGCACGCCATTATCTGCGGCAATGGATTCGATTGCATTAAGAAGAACGGTTCTACCCACTTCTAGCAATCCATAGAACGTCATGGGTTGGGTTTGATATCCTTCGGATAATGCCTTCAACTTGAGTTCTGCTGATAGCGGTATTTCGCCTCGTCCAGCCAAGTATTTGGGCATAGTTTCAACTCTAGGGGTATATTGCTTTCGATAGTCGATCATTTACTTCATCTGCTTAGGTATCGAGGCAATTTTTAGTTTGATAATATCGGTAACTCTTATGCGTGTCACCAAATTGTGATACGGCTTAGTTGTCTGTCGCCTGTGAAATCGTCCCAATTATTATGTTTTCTCCTTGAGAGGAAGTGGGGGCACGCTCCTAAGAGCGCCGATTTACTTATTATTCGCGGCAAACGAAACCCATCACGCCTTTGGCGGAAATGCTGTCGACTCCACGCGATGGTACATTAGTTTGGAAATGAATATCCCCAAATTGACCACCTCCTCCCTCAAACAAAAATTAGTTAGCAAATAATTATTAGCATCTCCATATTCAAAGAGCGGGTCCAAGCTCGTTGGGTATATGAACGCGTGCGCAATGTGCTAATCAGGGAGTGAGGACTCGGCAGCCACGCACATATGCACGACGTCGCCGACCCTGTGCCTGAAGCGCATGGGGATAGAAGCGCATGGAGATGGAAAAGCTCTCTGCTCGTAGCTGAGACACTCCCCATGGTGCTTTACGAGAATGTTTCCCAAGTAACTGCAGGCCTACCTCGACTGGTACGTTCACCTTGTCCGGGTCAACAGGGTCCACGAGAGGTTGGACCCGACCACTAAAAGCGATGTACCATGCGCTGAGGTCCGTGAAAGCCTTTCGCAGCTTAGGGTGGATGGGGTACCATCTGCTATCTAAAGCGTTGTAAAATAAAAATACAATAGTACCGCTGCCATTGTTCCAAATAAGACTCGAACTACAGGGTGGAATCTAAAGTACTTTACCGAGGGCAATATAATTTCAGAGACAAAAAATCCGATTAGCATTGCTTCAAGTGCGCTGAGCATATAAGTGAATGAATTGATCGAGGCATAATTGACGGTTGCGTCGTTTTTAACTAATCCCGCAACTGTGTTTAGTATAGATACTAAAATTGCCAGTACACTAACGATAATACTGAAAACGTTTGCGGATTCTTTGTTAGATTTACTCTTATGTTCTTCGTCAAATTGTCGAAGAGCCATTCTGCCTTGCAATGTCAGGAAAACGTTTGAGTGCTCATGTCGAATATAGCCAAGGGCCATTAAATCCTTCAGTGATTCAGTATGTTTTATCCTTTTCAATTCGCTGTCTGTTAAGGGGGCACCGTTTGATTTGAGGAATGAGTTCATAATTTCATCGGCTCCAAAGGGGATTGTGGTGTTTTTATCTTTCAATTTTGATTCGCTCCTTGCATATTCAGCGCGCGCATTGCTACTACGTTACTTTTCTGACCTGATGACTGCATTTGCTCAAATTAATGTGATCTTTCAAATGCTTTCATTCTCCGAGTGGTTGTAGGTGCCGCCAAGACTCTTTCGATAATTGATTGAGCCGGTCTCGCACTGTCAGATGCCCTAGCCCTTATTCTTGTCTTCAGTTCGTCGATCTCTTCCGACTTTGTCATTTCCAGATACCTCCTCTTAATCCGATCGTGCTCAACGGTGCGCACGAACCTTGCTGTGACGAGCATGGGGCCGAGTTTCCATCGATGAAGGTGCTGATGAATCTCACCCTTTGCCTGACCATGTAGTTTATCCGGTCGATGCCGTTGTTGGCTCGGGCGGGGAGTCCGTGTAGGCGAGTGTGCCTGAATCGGAATCCGTTCTGCGCGGTGAGCTCGCGCATGCTTGACCGCTTCCTCAAATGGTTCTCGTTGACCGGGCTGACAAGGCACACCGACAGTCATAGGTGCGACGCGTTCGAGGTGCAGTTTCGGACGGAACCCACAAGAATGTGCGAGATGACCTAGGGTACCTTGCAGTTGTACTGGGGTTGCTGGAAGGGGCGGCAATATCGTTGGATTAACTTTCTTTAACAGAGACTTTTTTAATTGACGCGCACATATTAATCTTTTCTGCATACTCGACTGCTTCTGCAGTCTCTGCGGCGCTCTGTCATTGGTAAAGTACCTGACAGAGAGGGGAATTCGATGTCATAGTTGGCGTCTTCATCGGAGGATAAGATTGCTTGATAGCTATATGTTTTCATCTCCAGTAATCTCAGAATATTATAGATATTGTTTGCAGCTTTTATGATTTTCGGTACGTTCCAATCGGAATCATTTTTTGGTAGTTTATAGTCATGATTTCTGCTTCGTGTGTGTATTCAGTTTTTTGCACTGGATAAAATCAACTGCATCTAATTTAGCTAGATTGGGAAGCGATATTGCATGGTGCTAAGCTTGACGCAGAAAGAAACATATCGGGAGACGCTGGCTAATCTCGTTGCCAAGCAAAATGATGGCGCTTCCATTGTTTCCGCGGGGAAGGAGCTGGAAGCTCTATCGACTTTTCTCGTCCCACGAGTGCTTTACCGCTATCGACCTCCAACTGAATACGCTTTTGCCGACCTAGAAAACGCAACTGTTACATTTTCTCATCCAAGGGTTTTCAGCGATCAGCGCGACTCGGTGCCGATCTATAACTGGAATGGTATAGATGAAATCGAAAGTTATCTCAATGATGATGAACAAGCGTTAGAGAAAATAAATCAAATTGATTTTAGACGACTTGCGTTTGTATTAGGGGCTCTGGGGGTTCCTTTAAATCCAGCAAGAATTGATGAGTTCGAGATGCTATCCGATGAGGGGAGAGTTAGTCTTTTTCGCTCGGCTGTTAAAAACTTGCGTTTATTTGTTGGAGGATTTGTCGTTCCAGTTCATCAGAATAGCTGTCGAAATTCTTGCCGCATTTTGTGCCTAACAGACAATCCTAGCGATTCGAATATGTGGAATGTATATTCCGAAAGCCAAGCGGGTTTCGTTCTTGCTTACGACAGAGAAGCTATTCGCAATTGCAATATTGCTAACGGAATGCGTACTGAAATATTGCCAATTATATATGATGACAAACCATTTAATTGCGACCCTCAAATTGCTTGGACTGCTGCTAGGATGCTTGGTCTTAATGTGAGCAGCGACGACATGCTTAGTGATCTGCGGGCAATTTACAGAAAGGGCAGTGCGTTTGAGTGGGAGAACGAATATCGTGCCCGTCTTGTACCAGAGCTAGATGAGCTTGAGATGAATTATGTACAACGCCCATGCAAGCCATTGCGAGTTATTCTTGGGAGCAGGATGTCTCAAGAGGATAAAGAGCTTTGCATTTGCGCGGCGAATAAACTGGACATTCCTGTAGATGAACAGTGCTAGTTATTCGTAAATAGTGCCGTATAGTCAATTATTTGTCAGCTGAATCGATTTGTCAGCTGAATCGTGTGCTAGTAGACTCCTGAGCTGGCGATTGCTATATCTACGGGGGCATTTCGAAAGATAATTTGATCGCGCGATTTTTTGCGGTGTAAGAGGGAGGGCTGCATCAGCGCCCCCTGCGCCTAAGGCTATTCCGCTATGCCGTGGCGGTCAAGGACATCCCTTATGACCTTGTGCGCGGCCAGCCAGTTCCGCGGCGAGTCCTACCGCGTCCGCCATGTTCTCATGCAGGAGGGCTGGCCGCTCAAAAAGCGTGCGCGCTTCCGATACCCAGACTGCTCAAATCCTTTTGATGAAACACAACTTTCCAGGCTCTCGTCGGTGGTTACGACCGTACTGGCGGTCGACCTGCGGATGTCGGTGCGGTCGCAATACTCTGGGGGGATGGGCCTTATAAATTCGATGCTTCGTTTGGATCGTTTAGAAAAAACGCCGTTCTGCTTATAGTTAGATGTGTGAGCATCGCTGAACACCCCTTTTCGTGGCAGGCTGATATTCAAACTTTCTGTAGTCCGATATACGGAGAAAAAATAATAGAAATAGACAATGGCATGTTTGCGCATGAGATAAGGGACCAGTATTTAGAACCGTTCGTTAGTTCTTTTTAATTAAGTTTGATGAGATCTTTATTAGATATAAGCTATGAAGCTTTTCCTAGATGAAAAATGTTGGCTGGTTCGCGTTCGAAGGCGTTGAATATTGCTACCTTGATTCAACACGATTCCTTTCTATGACAATTGTTCAAAAGAAGAGATAATTGATGGATAATGTTGCAACATGGATATTCATTTTGACTGGGGATTCGATATGAAAAAGGTTTTACGTGCTGCGGCTACGTTTTCTTTGGCTGCCCTTCTGACGTTTTCGTCATTGATGAGTCCTGTAGTTGCTGCTTATGGGTTGAACGAGGCGCAGCCCGCTGAAGCCGTGACGGATGTGGCTTCTGCAGGTGATGACGGAGTGGCTGCACGCGGTGACGATGCTGAAAGCAGCGAGGCCACCGTCGACCACCCTCCGGTAGAAGAGGATATCGAGGCTATCGACTCGTTGAGCCAAGGCACAGCTGAAAGCGATGCTAAGACCGAGCAACAGGTCGATTCCGTCGAGTCGGACTTTCAATACGTTTACCTGGCCTACCCAAGCCTTCCCTCTGGATCCAATCAAGTCATTGCTTTTGCTACTCCTAATGACGGCGAAGTCCTTTCCTCTGCTACGCTTGGCTATGTGAGTGCCAACGGCGTAAAGGGCTCTGTCGACGCGTCTGCTACGGCTGATAATTCTGCCGCCTTTACTTTTGGCTCAAAACTCGAAGCCAATACTTATTTCCTCACTTCGATTTCGTATTATCTAGAGGGAGATGAGGCTGAGCATAAGATTGATCTTTCTGATCGAGATTATTCATTCACCGTCGCAGATAGCTCTATGAACTCCGAGGGCACATCTGTTTATTATGCAGATGGGGACGGAAATGCTGTTGAGGCTCAGTCTATTCAGCAGGCGTTGGAGTGCGCCGATTCTCCGGATGGTGTCTCTACTTATGCAGCTCGTTCCGCACGCAACGTTAGTGTAATCGCTCTCGATGCTGGTCACGGTGGATCTGATCCCGGCGCGCAGGGTAATGGTAAAAGTGAGGCCGATCTTACCTGGAAGATTGTGACTGCCTGCAAGAATAGGCTTGAAGCTTATGGTTTCAAGGTTGTTCTTGCTCGCGAGCAATACGGCAATTATTCCGGTGATGATTTTCTGTATCGCGTTCAGCGTTGCATTGATCAAGGCGCTCAGGCTTTTGTGAGCTTCCATATTAATTCTGGTTTCCCTGCTGCTCATGGCGCTGAGGTTTATGCTCCTACTGCAAATGGTACCGATTACACACAGGTTTCTGTTGAGCTTGCCAATAAGGTTATGAATAACCTTGCTGCTATGGGTCTTACGTACCGCGGCGTATTCCAGATGCAAGTGGGAGATGAGTTTGCGGTAATCCGATGCGCCCGCGAGCAGGGGATCCCTGGCATCTTAATTGAGCATGGCTTTATTTCGAATTCCGGCGATGCCGCTAATTACTTTTCCGATGACGGCTGTCGTCGTCTTGGCGAGGCTGATGCCGCTGCTATTATTGCGCAGTTCCCGCACCCTTATTCCATTGATGGAATTACCTTTTCGGAAGAATTGGGGCGCGCTGGATCTTCGATTAAAGTTGGAGTGGATGTTACCGGCAAGACCGACGGACTTAAATATAAGTTTGTTTGGCATAGGGCTGGGGCAGATTGGACTGACGCTAACTGGGGCGTGATCGGTCAAGATTTGACCGCCCCGTCGGTTGTTTGGACTTTGCCGCAAGCTGGTGAATACGAAATTTATGCCGATGTTGTTGACTCCAATGGTTACATATCGAGCACCTCCAAATATAAAGTAGTCAATTGGTCCGTCGAGGGCCTCGACGTCTCCGGCGAGGCGCGCTCCGGCAAGCCGCTCGAGCTCAAGGCCAGGGTCTCCGGCGACACCGACGGCCTCAGGTACAAGTTCGTCTGGGAGAAGGGCGGATGGGCCAAGTGGGGCACCGTCGGCGGCTCCTCCAGCTCCTCCGCCTCCTGCGAGTGGACCCCCTCCGAGCCCGGAGAGTACACCCTCTACCTCGACGTGATCGACGGCGAGCAGGCCAAGCACCTCACCCGCAAGGTGACGGTCGACGGTACGCCAATTATGGGTACGTCTACGATATCTGCTGAATCCATGGCTCGTTTGTTTGTTTCTACCGGACATACTTATCCCTCTGAGGTTTATTCGCAAAGGGGCGCTTCTAGCATTACTAAGTTTTGTAATCAGGTTATTTTGGCCGCCTCCTCTGAAGGCGTAAGACCTGAGGTTGTATTTGCCCAAGCGATGCTGGAGACTGGATGGCTTCAGTTTGGGGGTTCGGTATCTGCAGACCAGTGCAACTTCGCGGGCCTAGGCGCTACCGGTCCTCAGGTTGGTGGAGCAAGGTTTGACAACGTATATCAGGGGTTGCTTGCCCAGTCTCAGCATTTAAAAGGCTATGCGGTCCGCATGCCCTTGAACAATGTTTGTGTTGACCCTCGTTATCAAATACTTGTTGATAGGGGATATCTGGGCATCGCTCCGTGTCTAGAGGACCTCAATGGTTTATGGGCTGTCCCTGGGGATGGTTACGGCCAAAGGATCACAGCGATTATTAACAGAATAATCTAACAATGCGATTTTCCCTTTAGCGCTAGTCGTCTTTAGATTTCAGTTATACAGCTTCGTTTGTTAGGATGCCTGATTCCGATGAAGACAGTTTGCCGTAAGCTCATCCTTGCAATATTTGTTGCTTTTTTGATTTTGCCTTTGTCCGCTTCGTATTCCTTTGCGGCAGATCATGGCACTTCATCTCTTTTCGTCGATTCTGCCAATAATATGTCTGGCCTGGTGGAGGATTTCTCCCTCGACGGCCTCTCCGCGAAGGCTAGCGACGGCGGGTCGCCCCTGCTCGGCGACGAGTGCGAGCTGGGCCTGTCCGTCTCCGGCAATGCGGGCTCGGTCAGGTACAAGTTCGTCTGGGAGCAGGGCGGCTGGTCTCGCTGGGGGTCAATCCGCCAGGGCGAGCCCTCCGCGTCTTGCCCCTGGACCCCCGAGGTGGCCGGAGACGTCAACATCTGGGTGGACGCCACCGATTCGGCCGGCCGCGTCACCACGCGCAAGTTCCCCGTGCATGTGGACGCTTGCCGTCTCTCGGTTGACGGAGGGCCCGACTTGGAGTGGTCCCCCGGTATGAAGGTTTCCATTCATGCGGCGGCCGCACCCGGCGCGAAGCTCAAGTTCGTCTGGCAGAAGGACTCCTGGGCCGAGTGGGGGGTTGCGCAGGGGCCGTCCGAGGCGACATCTTGCGCTTGGGAGCCCGCGTCGTCCGGTTCGTACAGGGTCTACGTCGACGTCTCAGTCGGCGGCCTCTCCGCGACATCCGTGCTTCCCGTCAGCATAACCGAGGATTTCTCCCTCGACGGCCTCTCCGCGAAGGCTAGCGACGGCGGGTCGCCCCTGCTCGGCGACGAGTGCGAGCTGGGCCTGTCCGTCTCCGGCAATGCGGGCTCGGTCAGGTACAAGTTCGTCTGGGAGCAGGGCGGCTGGTCTCGCTGGGGGTCAATCCGCCAGGGCGAGCCCTCCGCGTCTTGCCCCTGGACCCCCGAGGTGGCCGGAGACGTCAACATCTGGGTGGACGCCACCGATTCGGCCGGCCGCGTCACCACGCGCAAGTTCCCCGTGCATGTGGACAATAACTTGTCTAACTTCACTTCGATTTCCGTGGAGCCCTCTGATGGATCAGTTTCCGCTGGGGATACAGTTGCTATTACTCCCAATCTGATTGTTCGTAATAATAGAGGCGTTAAATATAAGTACGTTTGGATGAGAAACAATTGGAATGAATGGGGCGTTATAGAATCTGGAGAGGATAAATCTTCATTAAATTGGGTTGTTTCGCGAACAGGAGACATTTCAATCTATGTTGATGTAATTGATACATCAACTGGTCAAACGCTTACATGTAAAAAAGACTGCTACTTTGCGCCTGAAGACTGGTCTTATGACGGTATTTCTGTTTCCAATACATTTATCAGGCCTGGCGATGAGGTTTCCGTTAAAACGGAGTGCGCAGGGGATACTCGCTTCCTAAACTATAAATATGTTTGGAGTAGGAACAATTGGTCAAATTGGGGCATTGCTCAGAATGGTTCCGATGCTTCCCTATCTTGGACTCCTGATAAACCCGGTGAGTATGATATTTATTGTGATGTGAGCGGCTCTGACGGTAAGGTTACTACTTGCAGGATTCATATCGGTGTTTGGGATTATTCGAGAATTACAGCTATATCTACTGACGGAGATTACTCATGGGGCGTTCGCGCTGACATGGGAACTCTTGATGCGGAGAAATCCGGTCAATTTGAATTTAAATTTGTCTGGGCGAAACCGGATTGGAGTCAATGGGGCGTCCTGAGGGCGAAATCAACTACTAATGATGCCTACTTTAACCCTTCCGATTTGGGCTTGAGTTCGGGCTATTATGTTTTGTACTGTGATGTGACCTATCCTGACGGATCGGTTCATTCCAAGTCTACGCAGGTTTATTACAATCCAATCGGAAGTTCGACCGTTCTTGGGGTTAGTAGAATCAGCCTGCTTACATGGCTTACTTCGCATCAGTATGATTCTTATTATCTGGGCACGCGTTATTCCGGTGGCTTCTCATATGACACATGTCTTTATCCCAACGGAAGTCCAAGATGGGATGGCTATACGGGTATGAACTGCACCGGATTTGTTGCTCATGCTTATGCTGCTGTTGGCGGGGATGTTGCAGCGATAGGCAGGAATAACGCACATTCGCCATGGGCCGGCGGGCCTGGTGGGGGAGGCTATATTAATGCCTGGCGTTGGTATGGTTATGCTTGTGACTCTGGTTGCAAAATGTATGAGTTTAGAACTGTTCGAGATATGCTGAATAGCGGCTATGCGCAGAAAGGCGATATTATTTTCTTCAAGACGAATGGGGCAATCGATTGTCATATAGGATTTTTCTGGGGTGATACTCCTTATGAGAATAAGATGTGGCACCAGATTCTTCCGGGCAATTTAATTGGTCCCTGCTTTAACAATGCAAATAAAAGTGAATACAACCAGAGCGTTGTTTTGATTAAGTAATCTAAGTAATCGAAATTTTTTGGAGCCTCAGTTGAACGAAAAGCATATTCCAAAGGTAATTCACTATATTTGGTTCGGAAATAACGATTTGCCTGAAGAGGCAGTCGCGTGCATCGAGTCCTGGAAGAAGTTTTGCCCAGATTATGAGATAAAGCGTTGGGACGAATCGAACTTCGATTTATCTTCTAACAATTATGTTAAACAGGCATATGAAGCTAAGAAGTGGGCGTTTGTCAGTGATTATGCCCGTCTATGGATTCTCGTTAATGAGGGCGGTATCTATATGGATACCGACGTTGAGGTCCTTAAGTCTCTCGATCCTTTTTTGACCAACCGCGCTTTTTCAGGTTTTGAATCGGACGCTTCTGTGCCAACTGGAATTATGGCTTGTGAAAAAGGATTCCCGTTATTCCGGAAGCTATTGAATGATTACGATGTGCGTTCTTTTATTAAAAGCGATGGATCATACGACCTAACGACAAATGTTGTAGTGATTACAAAAGCTTGTAAGGCCCTCGGACTAAAGCTTGATAATACAATGCAGACAGTTGATGGATTCACACTGTACCCAAGCGATTGGTTTTGTCCCAAGAGTCATGAATCTGGTGATATTCATCTTACTGAAAATTCTGTTACCATACATCATTTTAACGGGTCTTGGATCGATGAGGTTGAGCGGGGTTTGCTGAAAGAAAGGCGTCGTTTCCTCACCCGTCATTCTTGGGTCAACCCAATGCTGGCTGGATTAATAGTACGGCTCCAGTATGGATTTAAAACAAATGACTTCAGGCCGTTGACTTCAGCATTGAAAGCCTTTTTTGCAAACCGGAATTAATTTGAATGGTCTTAGAATAGAGCCTAATCAATGATTAGGCTCTATTCATGTATTTCTTAAACAATGGTTCTAATACTGCGGCAAATGGTATTGCCGGAGAAATGGCGCCAACGGACTTTGCTTTTTTAAATGAAAAAAGGATGCTGTCTCCGGCAATCTTCGACCACATTAGATAAAGAATGGTCTCCTTGAATCTCTGCATGAGCGTGTTACTGTAATCTATGCATTGCTTTTTATATACGGCATAGCTTCGTGGATTATTTAACAATAAGCGTTTATAGTTGGCTGTATAACCGTCTGTTAAGTATTCCCCTTTGCATATTTCCCGGTTGCATAGCAGGTGGCAATACTCGTGGTCAATTTGATCAAACTGAAATACTTCAGGAATGAAGCTCTCTCCTTCGGCTATAAAAAAAGGATGTGATCTGATAACGCTCGTTAACGTTGCAATGCAAGTCTCCCCTTTATAACCATATTGGCTGTAGAGGGATGATAGCTTCGCAGTGGTGTTACTGGGAAATTGATTGTTACGAGCGGACCTGGGCGTAGCAACTCCAATGGCATCACCTGCATTTTTCCACGCCGTTAATATGAAGTGGACCGCATCAGGCGTGAGATAATCGTCGGAATCAACACACATGAACAGTTCTGAAGTGCATTTTTCTGCAGCTAAATTGCAGGCTCGTTGTTTTCCACCATTCGCTACCTTTATATATTCGATTTCGATAGCTGATTCCTTTGCAAATGAATCAAATAAGCTCTGTGTTCCATCCGTCGAGCCATCATCGACTACAAGCCAATAAAAACGAGAGTCAGTTTGTTTTTTCAAGCTTTCATACAATCGCTTCAAGGTATGTTCTCTATTATATGTAGGTGTAAAAATACAAAGCTGTTTCACTTCTATGCCTCTTTGTTAATTCAGATTTACGTATCTCAAATATGAGTTTGAAAGGTTTCCGTGTGAAGATTGAATCCAGTAGAAAAGCAGGCGTAATTATATCTTATGCCTATTCAATTGTTCAGATTCTTGTTCAGTTGCTATATGTTCCCATCTTATTAAGGGGTATCGGCCAAGCCGAATACGGTCTATACCAATTTGTTGGGTCAATTATGGCTTATCTTACGGTAATCAATACCGTTCTTGCTTCGAGCGTGACTAAGTTTTATAGCAAGGCATATCTTCAGGACGATTCTGAATTGATGGAAAACACTCTTGCAATTGCGAAAAGACTGTTTTGGATTATCTCGTTCGTTGCGGTTGTTGTAATACTATTTGTGGGGATAATTGTCGTCTATTCATACTCGAATTCGTTTAGCACGGCTCAGCTCTACGAAATGTCATTAATGTTTGTTGTTTTGGCCGCAGATATGGTTGTGGTTATGAATAACATCATTAGTATTGCGGTTATCACCGCTCATGAGAATTTTGTTTTTCTGCGCCTGTCTCAATTGATTACTGCAATTCTTCAGCCCCTGCTCGTGGTCGTGTTCATGCGGCTCTGGCCTTCCGCGTTGCTGGTTACTTGCATGACTTTTCTTACAAATCTTCTCTGTGCTCTAATCCAGCGCATATTCGTATCTAATGTTTTGAAGGCAAAGTTCACTTTTCATGGGATGGATTGGAAGCTCGCTAAGGAGATGCTGCTGTTTTCTTCGGCGGTAATATTGGTTGCCTTTTCCGATCAAGTTTTCTGGAAATCAGGCCAACTAATTCTAGGATATTTTTATGGTGTCGACTTAATTGCTGTATTTGCGATAGGTGCACAAATTTACTCTGTTTACATGGTTTTAGGAACATCTATATCTACTGTATTTCTTCCAAAGGTTACTGATATTGTGCTTCATTCGGTTGATTCTGCCGCTGATCTTTCTCGGCTTTTCATCAAAGTTGGAAGAATTTCCTTTTATGTTGCATTTCTTGTTCTCAGCGGTTTTGCGATTTTTGGTCAGGATTTTATTACCCTCTGGGCGGGGCACGAGTTTGCTGATGCTTATTGGGTTGCCATGATAGTTATGGTGCCATTTACAGTTGATATCATTCAAAATTTGGGTCTTACAATTATGCAGGTCAAGGATGTATACCAATTTCGAGGCTACATGAATACTGCAATTGCTGTAGTTAACGTATTTATTTCTATATTTCTATGCAGGTTGTTCGGAGTAACAGGTTCAGCCATATCAACAGCTGTTTCAATTGCCATAGGAAATGGCCTTATTATGAACTGGTATTATGCAAGAAAGTTAGATATGGACATTCTTCAGTTTTGGAAAAATATTTTATCAATTTTAGTCCCTCTTCTAATTACCTCCTTTGGGTTTAATGCTATTTGGACCTATTTTGATTGGCATGGTTGGTCAGCACTTGTTACTGGAGGATTAATCTATTCACTTCTTTATGCGGTGGCTTCTATTATTTTTTGCTTTGATGCCTATGAGAGAGAGTTCGCTAAAAGATTTTTGGGCCCAATTATTCGTAATATTTAGTCTTTCTAAGCGCTAAGGATTATTTCGTGAATTCATTTACTGCGAATCCGATCAAGACGGTCAAACCGATTCGTTGGATTGGGGCACTGCAGGGTCTACGGGCGATTGCGTTTCTTGCAATTTATCTTTCTTACTTGTGGCGTAAATTATCTACTAATTTACAGTCTGATTTGAATGTCATTGCTATTCGATCGAGTTAGACAGGGGAAATAAATGATACGTAAAAAAAGGGTTCTGTTAGTTTTTGGAACACGCCCCGAGGCGATCAAGATGTGCCCACTTGTCAATGAGCTTAAGCGTCGTTTCGACAAATTTGATACTACCGTCGTTGTTACGGGGCAGCATCGTGAGATGCTTGATCAGGTCTTGCGCGTTTTCAATGTTAAGCCGGATTATGACCTTGCTATTATGAGACCGGGGCAGACTCTGTTTGATGTGACAAGTGATGTCTTATTGAGACTTAAGGCTATTCTTGAGAATGAAAAACCTGATGTCGTGCTTGTTCACGGAGATACTTCTACTAGTTTTGCTGCCGCGCTTGCTTGTTTCTACTTGCAGATTCCTATCGGACATGTAGAAGCTGGTCTTCGTACGCATGATATCTATAGTCCTTGGCCTGAGGAATTTAATCGACAGGCAGTTGACATCATAAGTGAATATTACTTTGCGCCTACGGAGAAGAGTAAGCAGAATCTGATTGATGAAGGGAAGTCGACGCAGAAGATTTGGGTCACAGGTAATACTGGTATTGATGCCCTGAGAACGACTGTCTGCGGTACATATTCTCATCCCGAACTAGATTGGGCGAATGGATCTCGTCTAATACTAATTACCGCACACCGTCGTGAGAATCTGGGCGAACCCATGCATAGGATGTTTCGCGCAATACGTCGTGTGATGGAAGAGCATCCAGATACTAAGGCTATCTATCCGATTCATATGAATCCTCTTGTGCGTAAAGCTGCACACGAAGAGCTCGATGGTTTTGAAAGACTCCATATTATTGATCCGCTTGAAGTGCTTGATTTTCATAACTTCATGGCGGCAAGTTATCTTATCCTTACCGATTCTGGCGGTATTCAGGAAGAAGCGCCTGGTCTTGGCAAGCCGGTTCTTGTCATGCGAGACACTACTGAGCGTCCTGAGGGTATAGAGGCCGGAACTTTAAAACTTGTTGGAACAAAGGAAGATGTCATTTATCGCGAGTTTAGTCGCCTGCTTTCTGATGAAACAGAATATGCGGTAATGAGCAATGCGTCTAACCCCTACGGTGATGGTCATGCGAGTGAATATATCGCGAATGTGCTGGAAAATCGTTGATTAATTATTAAATGATTTCGAGTTATCGTTTGATGTTGGCTGGTTCAAGGTGATATGTGCTGAATAATGCAGATTCCATGATTAAGAGCATCATCGTCACGGGCGGCTGCGGCTTTATCGGCAGCAACTTCGTCCATTACGTGGTCGATAACCACCCTTGGGCGCACGTCACCGTCCTGGACAAGCTGACCTACGCCGGCAACCCCGAGAACATCGCCGGGCTGCCCTCCGACCGCGTGGAGCTCGTCGTGGGCGACATCTGCGACGCCGCGCTGCTGGACGAGCTGGTCCCC
>CAJMOP010000034.1 GCA_905215115.1 uncultured bacterium
CCACGGTCTTCGGCTACCACGTGGACGACCCCGAGCGCTTCGGCGTCGTGGAGTTCGACGGGGAGGGGAGGGCCGTCTCCATCGAGGAGAAGCCAGCCGAGCCCAAGAGCTCCTACGCCGTCACCGGCCTGTACTTCTACCCGGGCGACGTGGCCGCCAAGGCGCATAGGGTGGAGCCGTCCGCGCGCGGCGAGCTGGAGATCACCACGCTCAACCAGATGTACCTGGAGGAGGGGACGCTGTCCGTGGTGACCCTGGGCCGCGGGTACGCGTGGCTCGACACCGGCACCATGGAGAGCCTGCACGAGGCCGCGGAGTTCGTCCGCGCCGTCGAGCACTCCCAGGACCTGCCGGTCTCGGTCCCCGAGGAGATCGCCTGGGAGAACGGCTGGATCACGACCGCCGAGCTGGAGGAGGCCGCCGAGGCCTACGGCAAGTCGGTCTACGGGCAGCACCTGAAGAAGGTCGCCGCCGGCGAGATCGTCAACAGCCCGCGCGAGTACTAGGAACAAGGAGATTCGAACATGGCAGAGGAGACCTTCTCCCCCAAGAACATCATCGTCACGGGCGGCTGCGGCTTCATCGGAAGCAACTTCGTGCACTACGTGGTGAACAACCACCCCGACGTGCACGTGACCGTCCTGGACAAGCTGACCTATGCCGGCAACCCCGAGAACATCGCCGGGCTGCCCGAGGATAGGGTCGAGCTCGTCGTCGGCGACATCTGCGAGGCTGAACTCCTCGATAAGATTGTTCCGGGCCACGACGCGATCGTCCACTACGCCGCCGAGAGCCACAACGACAACTCCATCGCCGACCCGGAGCCCTTCCTGCGCACCAACGTCGAGGGCACCTTCCGCCTGCTGGAGGCCGTGAGGAAGCACGGCGTCCGCTACCACCACGTCTCCACCGACGAGGTCTACGGCGACCTGGCGCTCGACGACCCCGCCAAGTTCACCGAGGAGACGCCCTACAGGCCCAGCTCCCCGTACAGCTCGACCAAGGCCAGCTCCGACATGCTCGTCCGCGCATGGACCCGCACCTACGGCCTGCGCACCACGATCTCCAACTGCTCCAACAACTACGGCCCCTACCAGCACGTGGAGAAGTTCATCCCCAGGCAGATCACGAACATCATCGACGGCATCCGCCCCAAGCTCTACGGCCGCGGCGAGAACGTCCGCGACTGGATCCACACCGAGGACCACTCCTCGGCCGTCTGGGACATCCTGACCAAGGGCCGCACGGGGGAGACATACCTCATCGGCGCCAATGGGGAGAAGAACAACATCACCGTGCTGCGCATGATCCTGGAGGCGATGGGGAAGGACCCCGAGGACTTCGACTGGGTCGCCGACCGCCCCGGCCACGACCGCCGCTACGCCATCGACAGCACGAAGCTCCAGCGCGAGCTCGGCTGGAGGCCGGCCCACACCGACTTCGCCGAGGGCCTGAAGCAGACCGTCGACTGGTACGTCGCCAACGAGTCCTGGTGGCGCCCGGCCAAGGAGGCCACCGAGGCCCGCTACAGGGCACAGGGGCAGTAGCGGGCCTTAAAGAATCATGGCTTTGATGGTGGAGGGCAGCGGGGGATTGAATAGTCGCCTGTTGCCCTTAATTATTGTTGGCAGATGGCGTGTCTAGGACATTCGTGCATAGATTCAAGGCAGTCTGACTCCATGTGAATCGCGAACATACTAGATCATGAACATTTTGAGAGTGCTCAAAAAGTAAATCCGGGTTTTCGAAATATACTAGGACAGCCTTTTGAATAGAGTCGATTGCGCAGTCTTGCAAAACTGTACCGAAATTGCTTTCAGGGATGATATCGGATGCGCCTGCGCAATTACTAACCACGATTGCGCATTTTTGAGCTGCGGCCTCAAGAAGAACGGTTGGCATGCCCTCTGGATATTCACTAGGCATTAGAAAACAGCTAGCATAGCGTAGCAAGGATGACATATCCGATACATTTAATCTTCCGACAAAATGGATTCTTTCATTTTGCGCGTTGGATACCGCTGTATTTAATGGGCCACTGCCCGCAATAATCAAATGAATGTTTTTGTCATGAATGCCGTCAATTGCTTTTATTGCCTTCATAACGCCTTTTTCCTCAATCAGGCGACCGGCATATGCGACGACAAATGCGTCAGGAGATATATTAAGTTCAGAATTCCAGTTTCTTTTTGATGCAGATGAGCAATATGCTGCAGCATCAATCGAGTTGGGTATTACGGAATGGGGTGAAAACCCCAAGCTTTTTATCCACTGTAAACTTCGATTCGAAACTGCACATGCAACCGGTTTGCTTCTAGAAATGATTTTTGTTGACAGTCCTTCATACAATCGCATGAGATAACCCATTGGACTTTTTTCTGTAGACAAGTATCCGGAGCTATGGTCAATCAAAACCGGCCGTATGTGCTTCTTTACAGCAATCCTGCATGCAAGGAGACAGATTGGATAATAGCGAGTGTTGATAATGATGTCGCTAATGGACAGTTTCATTATCTGATTAAAAATCCTGTACGTGCTTGGTATAGGTTTGATAACAGGAAATCTGTCATTCATTAGAGACAACGAGGGTACCTCGATTAAAGTGATGCCGTTGTCACTAGTGATTCCGTAACTCCGCTCAGAATTGGATGAAGTGAGTATAACAACTTCGTTGCCAAGCTCAGTTAATTTTTTGCCGAGATTTTCGGTGTACCTCTCTACTCCTCCCATGTGAGGGGAGTAGTATGCGCTGACAATTAATATTCGTCGCATAGTTATCCTTTGTGTTAAGTGGCTGGTGTTATTAGGGGAATTACAGCTTAGAAATAATGTAATATGCAGGCCAATCAAGGTGCAACCTCTGTAATCCAAGCATCACCCCTACACCTATGCGAATTTTTAATGTCTGGCCTTTTGGTTTTAGAATTCCTATGTGAGGATTTTTTAGATAGTTCGGGAAATTTTTTCGTGCATGTGAAAATACAAAATCATACTTTGCTTTCATTAGCTTTGGTCCGCAACCCCTATTAAAAACAACCAAGGCATTGATCATGTTTGCTAAATAGGTGTATTCAATAACATCGAATCTGCTTTTCGGAAGTTTTGAGAGATCGTGGCTCTGAAGGAAAAGATCAAACATTTCCGCCATGATTTGCTCATGATTTTTCTTATAGTTCATTGAACCGGTGATGGATTGGCGATTGAAATAGTAATAATAGCCCTCGTATGGAATGATTTTCACTTTTGCGTTGCGGTAAAAGGCGCAGAGGCTAAAGTAGATATCCTCACCGCAAGGGACACCGGTAAAGCCCAGTTTGTTTTCTTCGATAAAGGACTTTTTAAAGAGTTTTGCGCATGCAATTGCATAAGTCGTCGTACTCCATACGCTGTTTGATATGCGATGCCTTTTCAGCTTGCCATCAATATCCCTTATGAAACCTCCTGCGATGATGTCGTAGTCGCCATCATCGGCTGCTTGAAGATAAGTTTCGAGATAATCGGGAGCGACATAGTCGTCGCTATCTACAAAGAAGACATATTCACTACAAACATGCTTGAGGGCTCTTTCCCTTGTTCGTCCAAGACCTAAATTGCACTCATTATTTAGAACTCGAATTCTTGAGGGGTATTTCTCTTGGTATTCCGAGAGAATGAGATCGCTATTATCGGGACTGCAATCATTTACGCAGAGAACTTCATAATCAGAGATAGTCTGGTGAACGAGACTATCGAGACAGCGACTAAGGTACTTTTCAACGTTATAGACTGGGACGATGATTGTCGCTTTCATTTGAATTCCTTATCTCAACGGTAAAGGACGATTGTTGCATGAATAGGCTATGCCCGTTTGTTTCTTATCGTATATGCCTATGCGATATGAGTGAATATATAATAAGCGTATGATTCAGCTACTCATAAGATATATTGAATGGCTGTTCAGGTTCTACTGATTTACCACGAGAGAATGGTGCTCGATTGTCGTCTAAATCGAATGTGCTTGTTGCAATTCCTGCATATAACGAAGAGGAGTGCATTGAGGGCACGGTGAAAGAGCTCCGCTCGATTGCGCCAGAGTTTGACTTCATTATTATCAATGACGGCTCTCGAGATCGAACGGGAGAGATTTGCGACTCGTTACGCTGCGAGGTCATTACCATGCCAATTAATTGCGGCCTGACTGTTGGATTTCAGACTGCGGCTCGATATGCTGTTGATAATGGTTACGACTATATGATTCAGTTTGATGCTGACGGACAACATCGCCCGGAGTATTTGGCTTCTCTTGTTGAGAAAGCGGAAAACACTGGTTCAGACATCGTTATTGGTTCTAGGTTTCTGACTGTCCGCAAAGATAAATCGATGCGCATGGTTGGTTCTCGCATGATTACTGTTTTGATTAAGGCGCTGACTGGCCACCGCATCAGTGATCCCACATCCGGTTTTAGGCTGTTTAGTCGCCCTGTGCTCGAAAGATATTATTACGACAACACTCTAAATCCCGAGCCAGAATCGATTGCCTTGTTTTTAAAACAAGGATATTCGGTCTCCGAAGTTCAGGTATCAATGCGTGAACGCCAAGGCGGCGTGAGCTACTTAAATCCGGTTAAGTCCATGCAGTACATGCTTCGGGTGTTCGTAACGCTTCTTATTGTTCAGTGGTTTAGGTGATTATTGTGTCTATATCACTTCGCGCGTTGTTGATTATCAGCGCTGCTGTTGTTTTGTTATTTGTAGTCCGAAAGCTTAAGAAGTCTCAGATACAAGCTCTGGATTCGCTTTTTTGGCTGTTGTTTAGCTTGAGCTTTGTGATACTTGGTATTTTTCCTGAAATAGCAATCGATTGTTCGGCGCTATTTGGTTTTGTTTCGCCTTCAAACTTAGTGTTTTTGTATGTTATTGCCGTTCTCGTTGTTCGCGATTTCTGCAATTCTCTTAGGTTGGCCAGGCTAGAGGAAAGATTGAATTCTCTCGTTCAAGCGGTGGCTTTAGATAAATAGCATCTGCAGTTTGATATTGGTGCGTTCGTTACCATACTGCTTGTTTTGTTATGTTAATTTGACGAGGCGTAGACTGCGCTCACGCTAGTCATTTTGGCTGTTCACGCCCTCGCACGCCATGCGTGCTTCGATAGATGGGATTCAATAGGCATCAAGTATTTCGGATCAAGAAATTAAGCACAGGGTCGAGTTTATTGACGTTGCCAAGACACTTGCAATTATCGCGGTCATCGCAGGCCGTACCGCGATTCGCTTTTTGGGTTTAGGCGCCGGATCACAGCTCATTTTCGCTTTGGCGTTTACTTTTCACCTCCCAGTCTTCTTCGTAACGAGTGGTTATTTCTTACATGTCGATAGACGTTATGAACTTGCAAAGGAGGTCAGGGCGTTGGTCATTCCTTATGCGGTTTCTTCAATTCTCATAATCACTTTTGTGAGCGCATAAAACGTCTTTCTGCATGATATGGGATCAACGAAGCAACTCTTCAAGGATTGGCACTCTGCTAGTGTGTATGGCGCGGGGGATGTCCCCTCGACTGAACTTGCAGTTTGCCCTTTACATGTGCGTATCGGTGGAACATGGTTCCTTCTTGCACTATTATGAGCGAGAATGATTGCAGTCAAACTGTTTAAGATAAAACGACCAATATTGCTTTCCCTCCTGTGTTTCTTTTTAGGACTACTCTCTGCTCACGTAGTCTTCGTTCCTTTCGATATTCGAACTGGATTGTGCGCCGTTCCCTTTGTAATGCTGGGAACTTATGAAAATAAACATGGCTGGTTTACGGAGAAAATCGGTGCTGAATTCGTAATTCCTACGTTGTTTGCCGTCTGGCTCTGGGCTGTTGTTGGTTTTAATGGATTCTCGATGGCTATGTGTGATTACGGAAGGTCAGTTTTTGATTTTGTTTGCAATATCGTTGGCGCAATCGCAAGCCCTCTGTGCCTCATTTTATTTTTGGCGTTGATCGAACAGGGAGGGCATAATTTATCAAAATTATGGTAAACACTTAGCCGGTTGGGCTCTCTTACGCTGTATGTACCGATGGTTCATGTTGCAGAAGATGACATATTAAGGTGGGGGCAAATCGTAGAAGCGGTTGGCGCTCTTAGCCAAGGGCTGGCGTGGCTTGGTGTGCTTGTTGTTCGAATACTTGCTGACGTCTGCATCGCTATGTTATTGCAACGTTTGATTCAGTTTCTGATGTCTAAAGTCCAAAGCTGATAAATAGCCGGTACTATCAAGAATCTTTCGTAAATTGGTCGATCCGACTCCGTGCGATTCCCAGATTTCCTTTTCGACCTTCAACCCGTCCCTCATCTCTGGCTTCTGTGCTGTCAAAGGATCGTGTACAGCGCGGTCTGGGTTGCATGGGCGAGACAAACATTAGACAGCGCTGCGAGATCGGCCGTTAGCAATAAAGGGCACCGGGGCCAATGATAGGCCCGGTGCCTTAGCACAATAACAACGGTGCTTTTTCGCGATATTCGGCAGTGTTCAAGCGAGTAAATACTCACTATAGGCTATTGAAAATTAATTCTATATAGTTTCATATCGTCTTTTGCTAAGACAAGACTAAAACCGGGTGTGTTTTCGTTAATCGATGTTATGCCGCTCCAATCATTTTCGTTATAACCAGCAAAGTACCTTTCCGGTTCACCTTCAGATTCGCCGATATCAAGCATCAAAACATATTCAATATGATCATTCTTGAGGGCATCCCTGATTTGTTGACAATCAAGATAATTGGATAATTGTTTTCTATAGAGCCAGCTGTGCTCTGTCTCCGTTGAATTTTTTGATCCGCTGATATGAGGATCTCGATAATATGTATTCAAATCTTGAATGTCATAAGCAAGGCAGCTTCCATCAAATGGAATGTTGATGACTTTTGCTCCAGGTTTTATGAGCTTGTTGGATTCGTTGACAAAGTCTATTTCATCCGATGAGTAAACACTCGGGGACTCTTTGTCAAACTTGTAATCAAGGAGCCTCTTGTAGTCTTGAAAAGTTGTTGGATAGCCCAGAAAATTATCAACGAAAAACGGGAAGCAAACTAGCAGGATAATCAAAACCGATGCGACCAGTTTTAATATTAGCGTTTCTTTGGCTATTATGTTGTGACAATTCGATATCTTATCATCCAATAACGAAAATAATGAAGCTAATCCAATGCAGATTAGGGGCATAGCTGCTAAAGATGTGCAGGCTGCGATTCTATTGTGATCGCAGTACCAAAAACCACAAAGATATTGTTTTACTGCTCCATCGCTGCTTACTGCAATAATAAACATGAATGCGGTTAGCAGATAAGAGGCAACTATCCAGCGAATTTCTTTTTTTCGCAGTGTGTGAGCTAATCCGATGCAAAGTAAAATCAATAAAATGGGTTCATTTGAATCTCGGGTAAAACCAAAAAGTAAAAGGGAATTAACCGCCTTAATTAAGGATTGGTTTGCTGGCCATGTGTAGTTTACAACGCCTTGAAATGATGGATGCAAAAAACAGATGGTCCATATGGTCATGATGCAGGTAAAGAGGCCAAGCATGGAAAGTGCTGGGATGAGTTTGCCTTTGTTATAGGCTTTGACCTTACTAACTAGGGTGTCAGATAATAATGGAATACTAAGCACCCCTAGCGTAAAGAGTCCATTTGGATGTGATCCGCTTATTGCAATTATTGTCAGTAAAAACAAAATGACTTGGTGCAAATTTAGCTTGTTCTCTTTAATTGCATTGCAGATTTCAATCTCTACTGAGAGCGCCGCGGGAATTAAAGAAAGAGACAATAAATTGGGGTATAACGGGCCCCATACAATGAACCTCCAAGGAAATCCGACAATTAGTAGGCAGCCTACGGCTCCGGTGATTGATAAGTTTCTATTGTTTGGGTCAATTGCTCTGAATAGCGCGTAACAACCCGTGGTATATACCGTTGCGATGATTACTGCGGCTGTTAAGTTTTCAGCCACCTGGACAGCTACTCCAGAAGAGAAAATCGAAAGAGCTGCGATTATATGAAATATAGAAGGGTAAAAGGTGCCCGCAGTGTTTACTTCAGGGCTGACTGAGGTATCAAAATAAGCGCTTGTGGATAACACTGATAAGATTTTACTTGATGCCATGTTCTTAATAATGGCTAAATGAGTCGCGTTGTCATTGTCTGGCTGGAATGCTTCAAATCCATGCTGGTGCCTAAATAGAACAAAAAGAACCAATAGAACACCAATAAGCACGTAAAAACTCAGGATGAAAAGTTGATCAGCTTTGTTGTTAAAGGAACCGTATCTATGTTTTATGAGTGAATAGATTATAAGCAAAACGACCGTTGGAATCAGGAGCATTGATACAACGCCTGCATTAATGCTGAGTGTATGAAGAATTACTCCTAAAGATAAGAGAATGCAGCAACTAACAGGAGGTGCTATCGCTATCGATTTTGCATTGTCGTATCCGAGGCATTTTGTTAGTAAACAGCCAGGTACGAATATAGAAAATACAATTGCAATTATAGCGATAGCGATAGTCACGAAATTCCAATCAGCTAGAAGATCAGCATAGACGACAGATTTAGATTCCTAGATACCTTTTCCAGAACTCGTCTGATGTAACGATCGGCCTGCTCCGAGAATAGGCTTTAGAGAGTTCTTTCTCACATCTCTTGTATTGTTTAACATCGGCTTTGTAACGCTTTAGGATCTTGGCGTACTCCTCGGTATCTTTTGTCCTAATACAGCCCATTCGGTTGTACCAGTCAATAACAATAATGTACTTTTTCCCTCGGATTGCTCCGGCGGGATATTCCCAACCGTGTACGGGGATGACTGCAAATCCAGAACCATCTCCTGTTAGAAATCTTTGCTTATTATCGGTAATAAAATCGACCAGTCTTTGCGAAATCGATCTCGGCTTGTCTCCAGTAATTAATTGTCTGTCAATATTATCAATGGAAAAGCCTTCAATTCCAATCTTGCGAGCTTGTCTCTCTAGCTCGCTGAATGGAACCATTGCTTCCTTCTTCTTATTTGCCTCCATGAACGTTTTCTCGGCAATTCCGATTTCGCTATAGTAATCGGGTCCTTTCATGAAGTCCTCGAATGCATCAAGAACTAAGCTGGCATTTTTATAACCATACTTTTTGAGTTCGAGTCGAACGTTATTTTTTAATTCGTACATGAAATCAGAGTTTGCTCCGAATCCAGTGGTGAATTTTGCAATAAGTGTGTTCCTCGTTGTTTGGTAGCGCTCAACTGCCGCGTTGTATCTAACGTGGAAACTTTCATGCCAGATGCAGATGCTGTTCATCGTCATAAAAGGTTTATTGCATCGAACGCCGTATTCCGCATCATCGCACCTAACAAAATAGGGAAGAGGCAATCCGTTTTCTTCTATAGTGCTCATCGGTATACAGCAATACCACCATGCCGCGTAGCGGGCGTTGGTGTCACGAATGTTTTTTGGGATTCTAAACGTCTCGTTATAAACAATGTCTTCAAAACGGGATAGGTATAAGGGCGGTTTAGCGGGGGAGAAAGAGCCGAGAGGGGTCATATAGCCAGTGTCTTCCCACTGTTGATCAGCAATGCCGTAATTTAGCATTGCGCCGCTAATCATCGCTTCGTTATAGTCTTTGTTTACTATCCTTAGCAGGTTATAAGTTCTCTTGATGCTCTCTGGAGATACAGCTACGTCGTCGTCCATAAGCAGAACGTGCGTTGCTTTCGGTTTCTGCTCTTTGGCAAGAATCATCCCGTAAGTGAAGCCGCCTGCGCCGCCAACGTTCTGGTTAG
Source organism: uncultured bacterium (assembly GCA_905215115.1). Taxonomy (GTDB): domain Bacteria; phylum Actinomycetota; class Coriobacteriia; order Coriobacteriales; family Coriobacteriaceae; genus Collinsella. The sequence continues at coordinate 9,789 of CAJMOP010000034.1, forward strand.
GATGAATATGGACATGGCCGTTTTCCAGGGCTGATGAATCGAGCGTTCTGCCATTATCTATTACGTGCATATTAAAGTGGTCGGCGATTGGGTCGGCGCTATCAAGGATTGCCGTTTTGACGAGCTCGATATTGGACTTAATGTACTGTTCTTTTTTGAAGGTTGTAGTAGCCAAAACAAGCTCAACGTCTTTTAGGGGCTGATCCGTCAAGACTGAGTAGTAGCTGTTTCGAATTTGTACGGGTCCTGTAGTACGAATGATAAAACCGACCAGAATTGTGTCATCGCTCGTTACCAGTTCGGTATCTAGAACAACAAAGGAGCCGGATTGCTCTACGCATCTTTTCGTGGCATCAAGAACAATTGGACATGATGAAAATCTATCAGAGGTTGTTTGCAACACCTCGCACGAAGCACCCTTTAGTTCGAGGTGAAGATAATACTTTTGTGCGTTTGTATAAGTATTAAGTTTATTAATCGAAAGCGCGTTGAAATAAGTGCTGAAGTCAAATTCGCCTTCGCCGTTGAGTTCCCAAGCATCACTATCGGGAAGAAAGACAACGGGTTCAGTTGAACGACAATACAAAGAGGGATAATTGACCGCGCGTGCGCTGTGCTCCAAGAGTACATTTGCGAACTTCATCAGGGGCATTTAAATCTCCATTTCTTGTAAATAATCCTGATTCATTATATAGATATACGCGATGTTTCACATTATTCATAAGGTGTTGTAGATGCCTGCAGAGGTGCGCGACTTACAGCCAATTTAGGCGATAATGTTATTGCTTGTATCTTCTCGAAGGTAAGTATGGGAGTTAATTTTGAAACTTAATTATAAGTTAGCCAACATAGTGTGCTGCGTTGATGACCACGCGATTTCCCACTCGGAACTCTATTATCGGATTGAGCGTGGCAGCATTGTGCGCACCCTTCCGGGGGGCTGCTTGCAGATAGATGGAACCGTTGACTTTATGACGTATGTCAACGGATTTTCCGCTTTGAAATGGAGTCAATACGCGCAGCTCGATGAGGTCTGTCTGAATTTGGTTCTTGATGGATCGGGGCTTGTGCGCATTTATGGCGTAGAACATGGGTCACTCGATCCAGTGCAAATTAAACAGGTTCCTTTTTCTCCTGAGAATGGATTGGGCTCGTTGGCCATTAGTGTCTGTCTGGAGAATTTTGACCTTATTGGGTTCTCTATATCCTCCGAGGAATCGACTGCCGCGACTTTGGTTAAGGGCTGTTATACCGCAACTGTGGATGGGGACGAGGTAAATCGTGTTGACCTCGCTTTGTCTACGACAACGTTTAAAAATGAGAGATATATCATTCCCAACATCGATCTTGTTAAAGAGGGCATCTCTAAAGAGGACGGTCCGATTCGCGACCACTTCCACATGTTTGTCGTCGACAATGGGCAGACGCTCGATTCTGCATCGCTTTCCGATGATCTGGTCACTGTGCTCCCGAACCCCAACACGGGCGGTTCGGGAGGATTCGCACGTGGAATGATGGCGGCTACTGAAACTCCTGATCAGTACACTCACATCATTTTGATGGATGACGATGTCTCTATTATGCCCGAGAGTTTGATCCGCACGTTCAATCTCCTCTCTCTTGCTAAAGGCAAGTATAAAGATGCCTTTATTAACGGTGCCATGCTCTCAATGGAGGACCCTACTCGTCAGTTCGAGGATGTCTCGTATGTGGCGACCACTGGTGCCTATCGTCGCGTAAAAGAGGACTTGAATGTTGGCAAGCTGTCCGACATCCTCGAAAATGAACGCACGAACGTTGAAGTTGATCAGGCCTATGGGGCTTGGTGGTATAGCTGCATTCCGGTGAGGGCTATCGAAAAGAACGGCCTTCCCATGCCTTTCTTTATCCGCTGCGACGACGTTGAGTTTGGCATGCGAAATAAGCCTGTCTACATGACCATGAATTGCATTTGCGTGTGGCATGCAAGCTTTGAGGGGCGTTTCCGCGCTTCGGTTGACTGCTACCAGTACTTCCGCAACTTCTTTGCCATGATTGCTCTCGATGATTGTGCTGATGAGAAGATGTTTGTCCTTCGTATTCAGCGAGGGGTACGTCAGAACTTGCGCGATATGGATTATCAGGCTGCCGAGTTTATTCTCGATGGCTTTGAGGATTATCTGCGTGGTCCTGAGTATCTCCAGAAGCTTGATGGCGCCGCGACGATGATCGGCAAGGGTAAGTTAAACGAAAGGCTGATTCCTGTTTCCGAAATGGATCCAGAGCTTCTTCGCAAGGCCGGGGTTACGGAGCAAGTGCTCGCTAATGTTAATCTGGAATCCCATCCTTCGAAGTTTATGAAGTACTGGAGATCTATTCCTTACGACAAGCACTATCTTCCCGATGCTCTGTTGCGCGGTAAGCCCGGCTATGCAGTTAAGAATGGCAGTTGTACGCTCGAAGGCAATTCGACGCGTTGCAAGACGCTGGTCTTTCTTGATCCGACCCGCGAGAAGGGGTCGGTCCGCACGATGAATCGAGCGCGGTTTAAGAGTATTCGCCGCCGAGAGCACGAACTGATGGAGCGATATCGTAAAGAAGGCAAGAATGTCAGGGCTGCATGGAAAGATGCCATGCCGTACATGACTTCGCGAGAGTTCTGGGAACAGTATTTGGGTCTTAAATAAGAAGAGGTCCGGATTAAGTCCGGACCTCTTCTTATTTCGAATAGGTTTTATAGGCTTGTAGCTCCCATTGCTTTCGTTCAACCTTCGCAAGCGAGTCGAGGATAAGTCCCGTTGCCAGGCTCAGCCCGCATAGGAACATGAACGATACGGCGAGAATTGCGGTGGGGAAGCGGGGCACCAAGCCGGTCTGGAAGAACTCTGCGACGATTGGTATACCGAGAGCGAGCCCTATGATGGCAAAGATCATCGCGATAAGACTAAAGAACTTGAGCGGACGATAATCTTTAAAGAGGGTCCCGATCATTGCGATGACCTTGATGCCGTCGCTGACCGTATTGAGTTTGGATTCAGAGCCCTCAGGCCGGTCTCGATACTCCACCGGCACGTCTTGAATGCGCCAGCGGTGGTCGACGGCGTGGATGGAAAGCTCGGTTTCGATCTGGAAGCCCTCGCTCAAGACGGGGAAGGTCTTGACGAAGGGCTTGCTCATGCCTCGGTAACCGGTCATCACGTCGTTAAAGCTGTAACCGTAAATCCACTTAATCATGGCGCGAACAAGGTTGTTACCAAAGCCGTGAAAGGCTCGTTTATTCTCTTCGGCATAGGTGCCGTTTGACAGGCGATCGCCAACGGTCATATCCGCTTCGCCGCTAAGGATGGGGTCGCAGAGTGACTTGGCGGCTTCGGCGGGGTATGTATCGTCGCCGTCGACCATCAAGTAGCATTCGGCATCGATATCGCGGAACATCTGGCGGCACACATTGCCTTTGCCTTGCCTGGGCTCGTTTCGCACCGTTGCCCCGTGTTGCTTGGCGATTTGCGAAGTGTCGTCGGACGAGTTGTTGTCGTAAACGTAGACAACTGCGCCGGGCAGCTCTCGATGAAAATCGTCGACAACTTTGCCAATCGTCAACGCTTCGTTGTAACAGGGGATTATGACGGCGATATTCGAGTAGTCCATGTGGGGCCTTCCTTACGACTTAACTGGTCAAAAGTATACCTATCGTTCATAGCTTTGCTTAGATATGGGTTAGTTCTCCAGATTTGTTACGGTGAGTTATCGTCAACGTGGGAGGGCTATACTTTCCACTGTTATGTTTTACGAGACAAGGAGATGGTCCGTGGCTGACAACGTAGAGAGTCAGAAAGCGGTGGCTAAGCCGGCCTCTCACGCTAAAAATGATTTTGAGAAGGACAAGTTTATTCTTAGGCAGCTTGTCACTAAGGACTTTAAGATCAAGTATCGTCGCAGTGTTTTGGGCGTGGCATGGTCCGTGCTTAACCCGCTGCTGATGATGGTAGTTATGTCGATCGTGTTTTCGACGATTTTTGGCCAGAGCCGCAATGGGTCAATTACGCCCGAAATGTATCCGTTGTATCTGATTGTCGGTAACATTACGTTCTCCGTCATGTCTGAGTCGACGAATCAGGCGCTCATGTCCATCATCTGGGCATCTTCATTGTTGAAGAAGGTCAAAGTGCATCGTTGGGTATTCCCGGTGCAGAAGGTGTTGTTCTCACTTGTCAATTTTGCTTTCTCTTTGGTCGCCGTCGCCTTGGTTATGCTTTGGTTCCATGTGGTTCCCACATGGCATTTAATTCTCCTGCCGGTTTGTTTGTTCCTTCTCATGTGCTTTTGTATGGGTCTTGGTTTGATGCTTTCGGCGCTAGCAGTTTTTTTCCGCGATGTTATGCACTTGTGGAGTGTTGTTATTACCGCTTGGATGTATCTGACGCCGATTTTCTGGACGACTGACTTTATCGGCCAAATGGCCCACTGGATTCAGGTACTAGTGATTGTGAACCCTATGTACAATTACCTCCAGTTTATGCGTGATATCTTCCTGTTTAACACCGTGCCGTCTTCTCTTACCTTTGGCCTATGTGTAATCTGGGCTGTTGTTGTCCTTGTCGTTGGCTACGCCGTCTTTCACAGGACTGAGCATAAGTTCATTCTTTACATCTAAGGAGTGCTGTTTATGACTGAATCTGCTATTGATTACAGCAAGCAGCCCCTTGCTGTTGAGGTCAAAGACGTCACCATGATCTTTAACATGGCGTCCGAGTCGCTTACAAACCTCAAGGAGTACTTTATTAAGCTCGCTAAGCACGAGCTGTTCTTTGAGGAATTCCGTGCACTTAAGCACATTTCGTTTGATGTGCATCGCGGTGAGGTCGTTGGCCTTGTTGGTACTAACGGTTCCGGCAAGTCTACGATGCTCAAGATCATTGCTGGCGTTTTGGAGCCCAGCGAAGGTGAGGTTAAGGTTCACGGCAATATTGCACCGCTGATTGAGCTCGGCGCCGGCTTTGACCCGGAGCTTACAGCACGTGAGAACATCTATCTGAACGGTGCGCTGCTTGGTTATACCAAGGAGTTTATCGACGCTAGCTTTGACGAGATCATTGAGTTCGCCGAGCTCAAAGACTTCGTTGACATGCCGCTGAAGAATTTCTCTTCGGGTATGGTCGCACGCATTGCCTTTGCTATCGCCACGATTACAGAGCCCGATATCCTCATCGTCGATGAGACGCTTTCTGTTGGCGATGTCTTTTTCCAGCAGAAGTGCGAGCGCCGTATTCAGCACTTTATCGAGAGCGGCGACGTCACGGTTTTGTTCGTTTCTCACTCCATGGAGCAGGTTGAGCGTATTTGCCAGCGTGCTGTATGGATCGAGAAGGGCGACCTGCGCATGGATGGACCCGTGGACGAGGTCTGCAAGGCATACCACGACCAGTTCAAGTAGGTTATAATTTATTGGCCGTGCGAACTTGTACCCGCTTGGACGCGCGGTTATATGCTCCATTAGCTCAGTTGGATAGAGCAGGGGACTTCTAATCCCAAGGTCGACGGTTCGAATCCGCCATGGAGCACCAATAGAGTTTTTGAAGACCCGGTATAATGCCGGGTCTTTGCTTTTTGGGACGCGTGCGCGTGCAGTGCTCCCTCAACAATAAGTCCGGTGCAGCGATGCTGCACCGGACTTTCTACATCCCAGAATGGCTATCAGCCTTTGGCTGTTGGGCTCTTACGCCTCAGCCGGCTCCACGCCCAGTTCGTTGCGGACAAGCTCGAAGGCCGCGGCGATGGCCTTGTCCATGTCGTAGTACTTGTAGCCGCCCAGGCGACCGGCGAAGACCACGTCGCCCTCCTGCGCCGCCAGCTCCTCGTACTGCCTGTACAGGGCCTCGTTCCTGGCGTCGTTGATGGGGTAGTAGGGCTCGTCGCCGGGCTTCCAGTCCGCCGGGTACTCGCGCGTGATGACGCTCTTCTCCTGCGTGCCGAACTCGAAGTGCTTGTGCTCGATGATGCGCGTGTAGGGGACCTCGCGCTCGGTGTAGTTGACCACGGCAACGCCCTGGTGGTCCTGCTCGTCGAGTGTCTCGGTCTCAAAGCGCAGGCTGCGGTACTCGAGCGTGCCCAGCTTGAAGTCGTAGAACGCGTCGATGGGGCCGCAGTAGATCGTCTTGGCGGCGATGTCGGGCTCGGCGGCGGCCAGCTCCTTGTACTCCACGCCGCAGCGCACCTCGACGCCCTCGAGCATGTTGGCGACCATCTTGGTGTAGCCGCCCATGGGGATGCCTTGGTAGCGGTCGTTGAAGTAGTTGTTGTCGTAGGTGAAGCGGCAGGGGAGGCGCTTGATGATGCTTGCGGGCAGGTCCTTGCAATCACGGCCCCACTGCTTCTCGGTGTAGCCCTTCACGAGTGTCTCGAAGATGTCGCGGCCGACGAGCGACAGCGCCTGCTCCTCGAGGTTCTGCGGCTCTCCGATGTTCTCGGCGGCCACCTGCTCGGCAATCTTGGCCTTGGCGTCTGCTGGCGTGACGACGCCCGGCCACATCTTGGCGAAGGTGTTCATGTTGAAGGGCATGTTGTACATGTTGCCGTGGAAGTTGGCTACCGGCGAGTTGACGTAATTATTGAACTCGGCGAAGCGGTTGACGTAGTCCCAGACGTCCTTCATGGAGGTGTGGAAGATGTGGGCGCCGTAACGGTGGACCTGGATGCCCTCGACGTCCTCGGTGTAGATGTTGCCGGCGATGTGGTCGCGGCGGTCGATGACCAGGACCGACTTGCCGGCGCGCTTGGCGGCGTTGGCGAAGACGGCGCCAGAGAGGCCGGCGCCGACGACTAGGTAATCGTACTGGGACATGGATATGCTCCTTTGTATGTCAATTGGACAGCTACTTAAGCTTTGGGACAAACAAACCTAATTATTTAGTCCCATGGATTAGTGTAGCAGATACTCTTTCAGCAGCTCCAGCGCGTGGGCGTAGCCCATCAGGCCTTCGCCGGTGATGGTGGCGAAGCAGGCCAGGCGGGCGTAGCTTACCTGGCGGAAGTCCTCGCGGGTCTCGACGGCGCTTATGTGGACCTCCACGGCGGGGATGGCGACGGCCTTGAGGGCGTCGAGGATCGCGACGCTCGTGTGCGTGTAAGCCGCCGGGTTGATGACGATGCCGTCGACCTTGCCGTAGGCCTCCTGGATCTTGTCGACGATGCTGCCTTCGTGGTTGGACTGGAAGACCTCGACCTCGTCAAAGCCCTGCGCGGCGCCTGCCTCCTGGCAAATCTGGACCAGGTGGTCGTAGTTGTCGCTGCCATAGATGCCCGGCTCGCGAATGCCGAGCATGTTGAGGTTGGGGCCGTTGATGACGAGTGCTTTCATGGTTGCTTCCTTTGCGATTGGAAAACCACCACAAAGGTGCCCGTCCCCTTTGTGGTGGTTTTGATTAGAGAGCGGATGGGAGGGTGTCGAGGAGGCCTTGGGCGGTGTTGGCGGCGCAGTCGCGTGAGTCGATGATGTAGTCGGCCCAGGAGCGGTAGCGCGGCATGCGCTGCTCGGCGAGCTTGTCGATGCCATCGCGCGCCGTGATGGGGCGGCCCTTGTGGGCGAGCTCGTCGAGCTTGCGGTTGAGCATCACAATCTGGCTGTTCTGGTGCAGCAGCTGATAGTTCTCGTCGCGCGTGACCACGCCGCCGCCGGTGGAAAGCACAAGTCCGCTGCGCTTGGAGATGTCGGCTAGAGCCGCCGTTTCCTGCTCGCGGAAGGCCGCCTCGCCGCGCCCGACGATAAAGTCGGCGCAGGGCATGCCCAGGCGCTCCTCGAGCGCACGATCCAAGTCGATGTGCTCGCGTCCGGTG
>CAJMOP010000035.1 GCA_905215115.1 uncultured bacterium
CTGGTCGAGGCCGCCCGCCGGCGCCAGCAGCTCGGGCAGCGCCGCACCGGCAGCATCCAATCCAGTCTCGTATTGTCCGCTCGGCCCCATCGTCCGAATCGCCATCGACAAACTCCTTACCAAGGTATGCATTCACTCTGAAAAATGCCGTCTTCCAGCATACACGAGGCCTCGCGCGCCCCGTTTGGTTTATCGTGTAATAACTTATGTCCATCCTGCCCCGACGGCACATCCACCGTCCGGCACGACATACCTGGAGGTCAATATATGGGTCCTCGCCAACGACAGGGACGCAGCCGTTCAAAGACGCATGCTCTGCCCATAATCCTGCTCTCGTTTTTGGGCTTTCTGCTGATTGCGGGCGTGGCATTTGGCATCGGCATGGTCGGCAACGTCAACCGCTGGCTGTCCGATCTGCCCGACTACACCGACGCCAACGCGTATCTGGTGAGCGAGCCCACCGAGATCGTCGACTGCAACGGCAACAAGATCGCGAGCTTCTACACGCAAAACCGCAAGTCCATCACCAAGGACGAGGTCTCCCCCTACGTGCTGCAGGGCACCGTTGACGTCGAGGACGAGCGCTTCTACGAGCACGGCGGTATCGACCTGTGGGGTATCGCGCGTGCTGCGGTGGCAACCCTCGGCGGCGGACACGAAGGCGCCTCGACGATCACCCAGCAGCTTGTGCGCAACACCATCCTGCAGGAGGAGCAGTTCGACTCGACCATTGAGCGTAAGGTGCGCGAGGCCTACATCGCCATCAAGATGGAGGACATGTACTCCAAAGACGAGATCCTCATGATGTACCTCAACACCATCTATTACGGCCACGGCGCCTACGGCATCGAGGCCGCAGCCGAGACCTATCTGTCCAAGAGCGCCGCCGACCTCACCCTCAGCGAGGCCGCGCTGCTCATCGGCCTTCCCAACTCGCCTTCGCAGTACGACCCCACGGTCAACCCCGATCTGTCACTGTCTCGCCGCAACAAGGTTCTCGACAACATGCTGCGCCTGGGCCACATCACCCAGGAGGAGCACGATGCCGCACAGGCCGAGCCCATCACCCTCAACGTGACCGAAATCTCGGGCAGCGGCGTCGACGTATACTCGCAGCCCTACTTTGTCTCCTACGTCAAGCAGCTACTGGAGCAGGAGTTCTCGACCGACGTGCTCTTTAAGGGCGGCCTGACCGTCAAGACCACCATCGACCCCACGATGCAGCAGGTGGCAGAGAATGCCGTCCGCGAGCAGCTCGACACGCTCTCGCTTGACGGCCTGGACATGGGCATGGTCGTCGTCGACCCCAAGACCGGCTACATCAAGTGCATGGTGGGCGGCTACGACTACAACGCCGACGAGAACCACGTAAACCATGCCACGGCCAAGCGTCCCGTCGGCTCCACCTTTAAGGCCTTTACGCTGGCAACTGCCATCCAAAACGGCATGAACCCCAACGTCACCCTCAACTGCAACTCGCCGCTCAAGGCCAAGGGCACCACAACCGAGGTACAAAACTACGCCAACCAGAGCTATGGCAACATCACGCTTAAGCAGGCGACGGCATACTCCTCCAACACCGGCTACATCCAGGTGGCGGAAGCCGTCGGCAACAGCAAGATCATCTCGCTCGTCAAAAAGCTCGGCATCGACCCCGCCAAGGACAACATCGAGGACGTTCCCGTCATGACCCTCGGCACCGGCTCGATCTCGCCGCTCGAGATGGCCGCCGCCTACGCGACGTTTGCCAACGGCGGCTACTATCGCCAGCCGATCGCCATCACCGAGATTGACTCTCGTACCGGTTCGGTGCTGTACCAGCACACCGACAATCCCTCACAGGTGCTTACCGAGGGCGAGGCCGCCGCGGTCACCGATGTTCTGTCCGGCGTCATGAAGGGCAGCGGTACGGGTGCTGCCGGCGCCCTGAGTGTCAACCAGCCCTATGCCGGCAAGACGGGCACCACCGACAACACCACCAACCTGTGGTTCTGCGGCTATACCCCGCAGCTGGCATGCGCCCTGTGGACCGGCTATTCCGCGGGCGAGATCCCCATCCAAAAGTACGGCACGGACCTGCTGGGCGACAGCACCAACCTGCCTGTCTTTAAGCGGTTTATGAACACCGTTCTGACCGGTACCGAGCGCGAGGAGTTTGCGACCGGAACGGCGCCCACCTACAAGAACAACAGCGTCTGGAAGTTCTACGGCACCAACAACACCAAGAAGTCGGAGAACGACGACAAGGACAAGGACGAGGACGAAGAGGAAGAGGAAACCACCACAACGACTACCACGACGACCACGACCACCGAGACCACGGGCGGCGACACCACCGGCGGCACCGGTACGACCGGTGGCTCGACGGGCGGCTCCACTGGTGGTTCGACCGGCGGCGATGGCGGCACGCCTACGCCTACGCCCACTCCAGACCCCTCGCCCACGCCTGACGATACGGTCGGCTAAGAAGTACGCGACTAAAGCCAACAAGGCCCCGAGCAGCTTATTGAACTGCTCGGGGCCTTTTAGTTTGAAACGACCTGGAGGGCGGTCTTTATACCGGCAAACAAAAAGGGGGTACCGACCAACGTCGATACCCCTTACAAGCCACTATGTCAGCGCACACAATGCCGAACGCACGACCCGCACGCCTACTTGCGAGAATTGCTCAACTTATTGATCAGCGCCTCGAGACGCTCGCCGTCCTCGGCCGTCTGGGCAATAACCAAAATCGTATCGTTGCCGGCAAGCGAGCCAAGCACATCGGGCAACTCTGCCGCATCAACGGCGGCGGCGATGCCGGAAGCCGTGCCAGGCTGAGCCTTGATCATAACCAGATTATCAGTACGCAGAACGCCCGTTACGAGCTCGGAAACCATACGTTGCAGGTGCAGGTCCTCTGCCAGAACATAGATGCCCTCAGGGAGCTTACGCAGCCCCATATCGGCAATATCGCGAGAGACAGTCGCCTGCGTGCAATCAAAGCCCATAGCACGGAGCTCATCGACCAGCACGCGCTGCGTGCGGACATCCTTATTGCGCACAATATCTCTAATGGCATCCTGGCGCCCATTGCGTTTTTTAGCCATACAAACCCTCACTCCAAAAGATGGCGGAGACAATCAATCAGTGTTTGAATAGTTTAGCGCTATTTGAAGGCTTTTGTGTATAAGAACGCATTTCGAAACAATTCTATGCAAGTTTGTTTCGTAATGAGCCGTTTAGACGGTTTTTGCGCCCGTCCGGTTAAGAAAAGCTGCCAGATGCGTACACATCACGCAGCGCGCGGGCTTAGCGCTAGCGATCGGCCCAAACAACAGACCGAGTCCCCGATGGTTGTCCTTGAGCGCGGCGACCATCTGACGGGTTCGAGGCGCCTCGAGCATATCACGCATGCGGGCGGAACGCTCGATTGACGACACCCCATGCGGGCTCAGACACAAATTCTCGATGCAGGCGACCAGTCCGGCAAAGTAGAACTTTTGGCTTGCCAGCTTGAGCCGACCACCGCTATCTGCTTCCGAGAGTGAGTCCGCAAGCTCGTCGAGCGCTCGGGTGTCATCGGATACCTTGGCATACATGGTGGGATCAAAGGCGTCTGTAAGCTTAGGCGCTACCGTGTGGAAACAAGCGTCGCCGCATCCGGAGACGCGCTGCGCCTGCGAGAGCGCGCACACCATAAACTCAACCGTACGGTACGCCTTGCCGTGCGACAGGCATGCCTCAAACAGCGGACGACTATACATCACGCCAGAGGTCTGAACGACTAGGCCGCCTAAAATCAACTGAGGCAGCCCGGCCACCATCGAAGATTTGCTATCAATGGAAATATGAGTAGCATCCAAGACGCGCGAATGGCGCTCTCGATGTGCATCATAGCGGTCGAGCGACACCGTGGGGAACACTATGTCTGCCGCAGTATCGCACGCGATATCGACCATCTTGGAAAGGGATTGCGGAGCAAACCACTCATCGGCGTTCATGGCGATGATTTGAGAGCCGCGCGAGGCAGCAAAACCGGCACGAAGACACGCGCCGCGCGTCGCGTCCTCGACGTCAATCAAATCAATATGGATGTCCCTGTCGGCAGCAACTTGAAGCGAGTGGCGCACACCGGGCGCAGTATCGCGACAGACAACGACAATCTGCAAATCGTAGAGGTCTTGGTTCTGGATACTCTCGAGCGCACGCATCGCATAGCTGGGCGAACCTTCTACCACAAGGATCACCGAAAGTCGCGGATGCGAGCCACGTCGAACCAAATTATCCGTCCTCTCGACAGCAATGAATCAAACCGTGGTTCATGGTACACCCCGGCAATAAAAGCAATGAGACACCGGTTGCATTGCACGCCAAGAACAGATGTTGCACACGCGCAGCCCACAGATGACAGGTGTCGACGCACGACACGTCGAGCCCTACCCTAGTCGAGCACGACAAGCTCGGCGGGATCGTAATCCACGCCCATAAACGTAAGGCCGCAGGCAGGAGCCGTGGGGCCCGCAGCGGTGCGGTCGCAAGCATCGATAACCTCGCGCATCCACTCGGGTTCACGGCGATGCATGCCAATCTCGACAAGCGTGCCCACGATCGTACGGACCATCGAATGCAGAAACGCATTGCCCTCGATGGTGAACGTCAGGATGTCCTCGCCAAACGCAACCTCATGGCCAAATTCGGCACGCATCACGCAGCGATGCGTGGGCTTGCCAACGGCCGAAGCGACCTTGCAAAAGCTTTTAAAGTCCTGCTCGCCCAGCAGTGCGGGGCAGGCAGCAGACATAGCCTCAACATCCAAGGGATAGCGATGCCACCACACGGCACCGCGGGACAGCACAGGGCGCGCATCTCGATCGGCAATACGGTATGTATACGTACGGGAACGCGCGTCAAAACGCGCAGAAAAGCCTTTACGGGCCTTGTAGACCTCGTTAATGGCGATATCTTTGGGCAGCAGGGCATCCATAGCCCGCAGCCACCTACGGCGCGTACAAGCGAGCTCAGCGTCCGTTACGGGCACGCTGATGTACTGGGCCACGGCATGCACGCCGGCATCGGTACGCCCAGCGCACGTCAGATCGACCGGACGGCGAAGCAGCGTCTCGATGGCTCGACGTAGCTCACCCGCAACCGTCGTCTGTCCCGGCTGCTCGGCAAATCCGCTATACGACGAGCCATCATAGGCCACGCGAAATACGAGTGTAGCGTCAAGCTCGGAAATCGAATTGAAATCAAACGGCGCAGTCATGGGCGCTCCCAACAAACAAGCAACGGTATCGCGACAAAAAAAGAGGGGTACGCGAACGTACCCCTCGAATATAGCCTATGCAGACGGAATGTCTACTCAGCGGTCTCCTCAGCAGGAGCCTCCTCGACGGCCTCGACCTTCTTGGGAGCAGCGGCCTTCTTGGGGGCCGGAGCAGCCTTCTTGGCCTTAGGCGTGCAAGGCTCGGTGACGAGCTCCATGATAACGATGGGAGCGTTGTCGCCCTTACGGTTACCGAGCTTCATGATGCGGGTGTAACCGCCGTTGCGGTCCTGCCACATGCCCTGAGCAGCCTTGTCGAAGATCTCGGCAACGAGCTGCTTATCGCCGAGCTTGGCGATAGCCAGACGACGAGAGTGCAGGTCGCCCTTCTTGGCCCAGGTGATGATCGGATCGACGACCGAACGCAGCGCCTTAGCGCGGGTCTCGGTGGTCTTGATGCGGTCGTTCTCGAAGAGGGCCTTAGCAAGGCTCTTCTTCATGGCCTTGGTGTGGCTCGCATCGGTGCCGAGCTTCAGGCCCTTCTTAACGTTGTGACGCATGGTCTAGTTTCTCCTCAAATATGCGAAGCATTAAGCCTTCAGGCTCAGGCCCATGGACTCAAGCTTGTCCTTCACTTCCTCGATCGACTTAACACCGAAGTTACGGATGTTGAGCAGATCGTTCTCCGAGAACTCAACGAGTTGACGGACCGAGTGAATGCTGGCGCGCTTAAGGCAGTTGTAGGAACGGACGGAAAGGTCCAGATCCTCGATCTGCTTGTCCAGCTCGGCGTTGTCGTTGGTGACCTCGGGAGCGAAGATCGAAGCCTCCTCCTCGACCTCGGGGGTCTCGGCAAGGTTCATAAAGGCGGCCATATGCTGGTTGATGATATTGGCAGCCTGGACCACGGCATCGCGCGGGGCGATGGAGCCGTTGGTCTCGATCTCGAGGACAAGGCGGTCGTAGTCGGTATGCTGACCGACACGGCAAGCCTCAACGAGCTTGGCGCAACGGGAAACCGGCGAGTACAGCGAGTCGACGTGGATCACACCGATGGGATCGTTGTCGCGCTTGTTAGCCTCGCCAGAGACATAGCCGCGGCCATAGCCGATGCGCATGCTCATGGTGAGATGGCCACCCTCGGTAAGCGTAGCGATGTGCTGCTCGGGGTTGACCAGCTCAAACTCGGACGGAATAAAGAAGTCCGCACCGGTGACCTCGCAGGGGCCGTCAACAGAAATGGTGGCGGTCGCCTCGTCGGTCGTGCCGAGAGCCCTGAAGACAAGACCCTTGACATTCAGGACGATGTCGGTGACATCCTCGACCATGTTAGGGATGGTCATGAACTCGTGCTGCGCACCATCGATCTGAATAGCCTCGACGGCGGCACCCTCGAGCGAGGACAGAAGAACGCGACGAAGGGAGTTACCCAGCGTATCGCCGTAACCACGCTCGAGCGGCTCGACGGAGACACGAGCAGACGTCTCGTTGATCTCTTCGACCTGAACCTGAGGCCTAATGAATTCTGACATGTATTACCTCCAGCCTCAGCAGCCCGGATGGACTACTTAGAGTAGAGCTCGACGATGAGCTGCTCGTTGATATCACCGCTGATCTGCTCACGCGTCGGCAGAGCGAGCACGTTACCAGACAGCTTCTCGATATCGACCTCGAGCCAGCCAGGGACCTCAAAGCGCTCGGAGGAAATCAGAGCCTCCTTGATGGGGAGGAGGTCACGGAACTTCTCGCCGACAGCGACGACGTCGCCGGCCTTGACGCGGTAGGACGGAATATCCACGCGCTTGCCGTTCACGGTGAAGTGACCGTGACGGACGGACTGACGAGCCTCTTTGCGGGTGCGGGCGAAGCCAAGACGGAAGACGACGTTGTCAAGGCGAGACTCAAGGATGATCATGAGGTTCTCACCGGTGACGCCGTTCATCTTACGGGCCTTGTTGAAGTAGCCGTGGAACTGCTTCTCCAGAACGCCATAGATGAACTTGACCTTCTGCTTCTCGCGCAGCTGCATGCCGTACTCAGATTCCTTGCGACGGCGCTTGGGCTGACGGATAGATTCCTTCTTGCTGCTGTAACCGAGCTCAGCGGGATCGATCCCGAGCTGACGGCAGCGCTTAAGAACAGGAGTCCTGTCGATTGCCATATTGATACGATCCTTTCAGTTACACGCGGCGACGCTTCTTGGGGCGGCAGCCGTTGTGCGGAATGGGGGTCTTGTCCTGGATGCTCGAGACCTCGAGGCCAGCAGCCTGGAGGGAGCGGATGGCGGTCTCACGACCGGAGCCGGGGCCCTTGACGAAGACGGAAACCTTCTTCATACCGTGCTCCATGGCCTGCTTGGCAGCAGCCTCGGCAGCCATCTGGGCAGCGAACGGCGTGGACTTACGGGAGCCCTTGAAGCCCACCTGGCCAGCCGACTTCCAGGAAATGACGTTGCCCTGGGGATCGGTGATCGAAACGATCGTGTTGTTGAACGTAGAACGAATGTGAGCCTGGCCCACGGAAATGTTCTTACGGTCCGCGCGCTTCAGACGGGCAGCGCGAACGTTCTTCTTAGCAGTAGCCATCTATCTAGCGCTCCTTATTTCTTCTTCTTAGCACCGATCTGACGCTTCGGGCCCTTGCGGGTACGAGCGTTAGTGTGGGTGCGCTGGCCGCGGACCGGGAGGCCCTTGCGGTGACGAAGGCCGCGGTTGCAGCCGATGTCCATAAGGCGCTTGACGTTCTGGTTGCGCTCACGGCGGAGGTCGCCCTCAACCATGATCTGGTTCTTATCGATATAATCACGGATGGCGTTAACCTCATCCTCGGTGAGGTCCTTAACGCGCGTATCCACGTTAACGTTGCACTCGACGCAGATCTTCGTCGCAGTGGTGCGGCCGATGCCGTAAATGTAGGTCAGACCGATCTCAACGCGCTTCTCACGCGGGAGGTCGACACCATTAATACGGGCCAACGTAGTCTCCTCTCTTAACCCTGACGCTGCTTATGACGGGGGTTCTCGCAAATGACGAGGACCTTGCCATGGCGCCTAATGATTTTGCACTTATCGCACATCTTCTTGACCGAAGGACGTACCTTCATCGTTCTTCCTTTCGGTAGCGCTCAAACTACTTCCCTACTATCTACTCGCCCAGCCGCAGGCGTTTAAAACTATGGCTGGTCTTCACACACAATCCGACCGTAGGTTGAGCTAAGCCTGCAGCCGGAAATGGAGTGCGTGTATGCGTGCCGCTATTTGTAGCGATAGGTGATGCGACCGCGGGTCAGGTCGTACGGGGAAAGCTCCACGACAACCCTGTCACCGGGGAGAATACGGATGTAATTCATTCGGATCTTGCCAGAAATGTTGCACAGAACCGAATGACCGTTCTCGAGCTCAACCTTAAACATGGCATTGGGCAACGGTTCCTTTACCGTACCCTCGAGCTCAATTGCGTCTTCCTTCTTCACAAGCAATCATCTTTCTCTAGAAAACGACAGCGATTGAGTATTCTACAATACGCATGCACGTATCGTAGTATCTTCGTAATGGCTCCACAACTAAGCGGAACTTGTTACATTTGAAATGTTAAGGCGTGCATTTGACGCAAGCCCTACATTTCACCGCCCTGCAAGGAACACCAAGCACCTTGGGCATCCGTGGTGAGAATCACCGGACCGTCATTGGTAATGGCGACGGTGTTCTCGTAGTGCGCGGCGGGCAGGTGGTCGTTGGTCGTAACAATCCAACCGTCGGAGCCCGTGCTCACATGGTTGGAACCCATCGTAACCATCGGCTCGATGGCAATGACCATGCCGGCCTGGAGGCGAACGCCCCTCCCCTTCTTTCCATAGTTAGGAACGTTGGGGTCCTCGTGCATCACGCGGCCAATGCCATGACCCACATAGTCGCGAAGCACGCCGTAACCGTGAGACTCGGCGAGGGACTGAACGGCATAACCGACGTCCCCGATATGGTTACCAGGAACAGCCTGCTCGATGGCAGCCTTAAGGCAATCGCGCGTGACCTCGCACAAAGCCTTGGCTTCGGGCGTGGGGGTGCCGACGAAAAACGTCCATGCGTTATCGCCGACCCAACCGTCGACAACGGCTCCCGTATCGATGGAGATGATATCGCCATCGCGCAGGATCATATCGGGGTTGGGAATACCGTGGACCACGGCATCGTTGATCGATGCGCAAATGGTTCCGGGGAACCCGCCGTAACCCTTAAAGGCCGGGGTGCCGCCATGCATGCGGATAATCTGCTCCGCTAGCTGATCGAGCTCAAAGGTCGAAACACCAGGGCGGACCATGGCCCCAACGTGGCGGAGCGCCATCTTAGATAGCGCTCCTGCCTTCTTCATCTGCTCGATTTGCGTTGCAGACTTAATCTTGATCATAGACCGAGAGCCTCTTTGACATCCCCGTACACGGTCTCGCGAGCCTGGTCACCGTTGACCGACTTGAGCAGACCCTGGCCACGATAGTAGTCGACGAGCGGGCTCGTGGACTTCTCGTAGACGTCGAGACGGTTCTTGATGGTCTCGGGCTTGTCGTCGTCGCGCTGATACATCTCGCCGGCGCACTTGGGGCAGGTAGCATCGGCAGCGGTGCCGGTGTAACCGCAGGCGCGGCAAGTTCGACGCGAAGACAGACGATCGATGATGACCTCGGGGGCCACGTCGACCAGAAGGGCGCAGTCGATCTCACGACCCATGGCGGAGAGCTCGGAATCGAGCGTCACAGCCTGGGCGGTGTTGCGCGGGAAGCCGTCGAGAATAAAGCCCTGCTGGGCATCGTCGGCGGCAAGGCGCTCCTTGACAAGGTCGATCACGAGCTGGTCGGGAACGAGCTCGCCAGCGTCCATGTACTTCTTAGCCTGAATACCAAGCTCGGTGCCACCCTTGACGGCAGCACGCAGCAGGTCGCCCGTGGAAATGTGAGCGATGCCAAACTCGGCGACGAGCTCCTGTGCGACGGTACCCTTACCGGCACCCGGAGCTCCGAGCAATACGAGGTTCATGAGCAATCCTCCTCTAGCCTATTTAAAGAATCCATCGTAATCATACATCTTGATCTGGCCTTCGAGCTTATCGACCGTGTCGAGCACGACGCCGACCATGATGAGGATGGACGTGCCACCAAATGCCTGGATCAGATGGTTACCCGTGAAGGAGAAGATAATCGAAGGCACGATGGCGATGAGCGCCAAAAAGACAGCGCTGGGAAGCGTGATCTTGTTGAGCGCGTTCTTGATGTAGGCCGCGGTAGCCCTACCCGGACGCACGCCCGGAATAAAGCCGCCCTGCTTCTTAAGGTTGTCGGCCGTGTCATCGGGGTTGAACACCATGGAGGTGTAGAAGTACGCGAAGAACACGATGAGGACAACGTTAAGCACCCAGTTGAGCCAACCGGTCGAAAGCGCAGAGGCAACTGCCTGAATCCAACCGATGCCGGGGAAGAACACGGCAATCTGAGCCGGGAAGTACAGCAGCGCCGAAGCGAAGATGATCGGCACGACACCCGCGGTATTGACCTTAATGGGCAGGTAGGTGGTCTGGCCACCCATCATGCGACGGCCCACGACGCGTTTGGCGTAGGAGACCGGGATGCGGCGCTGGCCACGCTCAAGGAAAACAATCAGCGGGATAACCAGCAGGATGATGGCGCAGATGATCACCATGGTGATGATGCCACCGGCATTGCCCTCGGTGCTGGAGAAGATCGCCTGCGGCAGACCGGCCATGATGTTCGCAAAGATGATCAGCGACATGCCATTGCCGATACCGCGCTGGGTGATGAGCTCACCAATCCACATGATCAGCATGGCGCCCGCGGTGAGCGTGCCGACAATCATGAGGTCGAAGATGATCTCGGGAGCGCCGGCGCCATTGAAGCTGATGCCGAAGCTCTTAAAGAGGAAGAGGTAACCCACGGAGTTGAGGATTGCCAGAGCCAGGGTGAGGTAACGCGAATACTGCGTAATCTTGGTCTGACCGACCTCGCCCTCGCGGGCAAGCTCATGCAGGGAAGGCACGACGGCCTGGAGCATCTGGAGGATGATCGAGCTGGTGATGTAAGGCATGATGCCCAGCGAAAACACCGACACATAGCTCAACGCGCCGCCAGAGAAAAGATTCAGGAGGGCCATAGCACCTGCGGCGACCGAATTGTTATCGGTCGAGAAAAGGCCCAGCATCCCCTGGAAGGGAATGCCGGGCACAGGAACGTGCGCACCAATGCGGTACACGACGAGCATAGCTATGGTAAAAAGAATCTTTTCGCGCAATTCTTTGATGCGGAAAGCATTCTTAAGACCATTTAGCACGGCAGCTCGACCTTTCCGCCGGCGGCCTCGATCTTGGCCTGCGCAGAAGCGCTGACCTTGTCGACCTTGACCGTGAACTTCTTGGTGAGCTCACCATTGCCGAGCACCTTGACGGGCTCGAACTCGCTCTTGGTGATGCGAGCGGCCTTAAGAGCGGCACCGTCGATTACAGCGCCGTCCTCGAACTTACGCTCGAGACGCTCAACGTTAACAGCGGTGTACTCGATACGACGGGGGTTGCGGAAGCCCGGAAGCTTGGGCAGGCGCATAGCCAGCGGAGTCTGGCCACCCTCGAAGCCGGCACCCTTGGTGCCACCAGAGCGGGAACCCTGGCCCTTCTGGCCGCGGCCAGAAGTGGTGCCGTGACCCGAAGAATTGCCACGGCCGACGCGCTTGCGGTTCTTAGTGGAACCGGGCGCGGGAGTAAGATCGTGAAGCTGCATTTGCTACTCCTCTACAATCTCGACAAGGTGCTTGACCTTGAAGATCATGCCGCGGACGGACTCGTTGTCAGCAATCTCGCGAACCTCGCGGATCCTGTGGAGACCGAGGGCACGGACAGTACGGACCTGGTCCTGCTTGCAACCGTTGGTGCTGCGGACCTGCTTGATCTTGATGGTGTCAGCCATGCTTAGTTCTCCTTACCGACGAACATCTCGGAGACCGTCAGGCCACGGCGAGCCGCGACGTCCTCAGGGCTGGAGAGCTCCTTGAGGCCCTCGACGGCAGCCTTGATGATGTTGAGGCCGTTGTCGGTACCGAGGGACTTGGACAGGACGTTCTTGATGCCAGCAAGCTCGAAGAGGGGACGCACAGCGCCGCCGGCGATAACGCCGGTACCCTCGACAGCGGGCTTGATGATGATGCGGCCGGCACCAAAGTGGCCGAGAACCTCGTGCGGGATGGTGCCCTGCTCGGTCACCGGCACGTGGAACATGTTCTTCTTGGCATCGAGAGACGCCTTGGAGATGGCCAGGGGCACCTCAGCGGACTTGCCCATGCCAACGCCGACGTTGCCCTTGCCGTCGCCAACGACGACGAGAGCGACGAGGCTCATGCGACGACCACCCTTGACGGTCTTCGACACGCGGTTGATGTAAACGACGCGCTCCTCGAACTCGGAGGCCTCGCGCTGCTGCTTCTGATTACGAGCCATGTGCTACATACCTCCTAGAACTCGAGACCGGCGGCACGAGCACCGTCGGCGAGGGCCTTGACGCGGCCATGGTAGATACGGCCACCGCGATCGAAGGCGACCTTGGTGATGCCGGCCTCGATGGCACGCTTGCCAACGAGCTGACCGACCTTCTCCGCAGCCTCCTTGTTCGAGGTGTGGGTGCCCTTGAACTCGGCCTCGAGGGTCGAGGCAGAGACGAGCGTCAGGCTGGAGCCCTTGCTGTCGTCGATGATCTGGGCATAGATGTTGGCGTTAGTACGGGTCACGCGAAGACGCGGACGCTCGGAGGTACCCGAGACCTTGCCGCGAACACGACGCTGACGACGCTTGAGGCCTTCCAGCTTCGCCTTATGCTTGTTCATACGTAAACTCCTAAAAAGGTTGATCTTGCCAGCACCTGACGGGGTGCTGGTCTTATGCGAGTGAGTCGGTTACGACTACTTGGCGGCCTTACCCAGCTTGCGGCGGATGTGCTCGCCAACGTAGTGGATACCCTTGCCCTTGTAAGGCTCGGGAGGACGATGGCCGCGGATCTCAGCGGCGATCTGACCGACCTGCTGCTTGTTGATACCCTTGACGTTCACGTGGGTGTTGTCGGGAACCTCGAAGGTGATGCCCTCGGGAGCCTCGACGATCACGGGGTGCGAGAAGCCCAGGGAGAACTCGAGGTTCTTGCCCTTCTGCTGCACGCGGTAACCGACGCCGGCGAGCTCGAGCTTCTTCTCGAAGCCCTCGGAAACGCCAACAACCATGTTGTGGATGAGGGCACGGGTGAGGCCGTGGCGGGCACGGGTCTCACGCTCGTCGTCGGGACGGGAAACGGTGAGGACGTTGTCCTCGATGTTGATAGCGAGCTTCTCAAAGACATCGAGCTCGAGCTGGCCCTTGGGGCCCTTGACGACAACGTTGTTGCCGTTGACTGCCACTTCGACTCCGGCGGGAATCTGGACAGGCTTATTACCGATACGAGACACGGTGATCTCCTTTCCTTCTACCTACCGAGCGAATTACCAGACGTAAGCGATGATCTCGCCGCCGACGTTGTGCTTGCGAGCATCGCGGTCGGTCATAACGCCATGGCTGGTGGAAATAATGGCGGTACCAAGGCCACCGCGGACGCGGGGCATGTCGGCAACGCCGGTGTACTTACGCAGGCCCGGCTTGGAAATGCGGCGGATGCCGTTGATGACCTTAGCCTTCTTGGGACCATACTTAAGCGTGATGTGCAGAGTCTTCTGGGGAACGGTGTCCTCGACATCGTAGCCCTCGATGTAGCCCTCCTCGTGCAGAACACGAGCGATCTCGACGAGCTTCTTGCTGCTCGGCATGGAGACCGTGGCCTTGTTCACAGAGTTAGCGTTACGGATGCGCGTAAGCATATCTGCGATCGGGTCTGTAAGGTTCATACAGATTCTCCTTCGTTCTTGATGAACACGTGCTCTTGGTTCTTCGCCGCCCTTAACGGCAAAGCCTAACTAGCGCGTTTTCCCTGTTCCAAACGGATGCTTGAAACGCTGGTAGTGACTTACCAGCTGGCCTTCTTAACGCCGGGAAGCTCGCCCTTGAGTGCAAGCTCGCGGAAGCAGACACGGCACAGGCCGAACTTGCGGTACACAGAGTGCGGACGGCCGCAGCGCTGGCAGCGCGTGTACTCACGAGTAGAGAACTTCTGCTTGCGATTGCACTTGACGATCATCGATGTCTTAGCCACTTATATCCTCCTCACATAGAGTATTGTTCGCCCCAAGCGCCGCCCCCTTCTAGGAACGGCGCTCATAGGGCAGGTGAACCTATTTCTTGAACGGGAAACCGAAGGCGTCCAGAAGGGCCTTGGCCTCCTCATCGGTATTGGCGGTGGTCACGAAAGTGATGTCCATACCACGCTGGTGATCGACGGAGTCGAAGTCGATCTCGGGGAAGATGAGCTGCTCGGTGACGCCCATGGAGAAGTTACCACGGCCGTCGAAGCTCTTGGCGGAGATGCCGCGGAAGTCGCGGATACGGGGAATCGCGACGGAGGTCAGACGATCGAAGAACTCCCACATACGGTCGCCACGCAGGGTAACCTTGCAGCCGATCGGCATACCAGCGCGCAGGCGGAAGGTAGCGATGGACTTGCGGGCACGGGTGATCATCGGCTGCTGGCCGGTGATGGCGCGCAGGTCGCGCACGGCACCGTCGATGGCCTTGGAATCGGTAGCGGCCTCGCCGACACCCATGTTCACGACGATCTTCTCAAACTTGGGGATCATCATGACGTTCTCGTACTGGAACTTGTCCTGAAGCTGCTGCTTGACCTCGTTGTTGTACTTGGTCTTCAGACGCGGCACATACTTCTCTTCTGCCATTGTTCACTCCTTCTTGGGGTTTTAAGCACGGGGCGTGGCCACGATGGGTTGTCCTCGTGCCTCCTGACTGCATCCGCGCCGCTCATGGCATTTCGCGGTTTGGACTCGACGCAGCAGGAGCCGACAAAACAATCGGTACTATACGCGCATCGGGAGCGTATTTCCAGAAAAACCTCGTCTGCCTGCACAACTCCACAACTCCCCCGCACAAATGCGTCCGCATGCGACGGAGGAAAACGGATCCCTAGGCAGTTGCGGTGAAATAGGGACTGTTTGACGGTTTAGAAGGCTTAAACAGTCCGTATTCCACCGCAACTCATATATGGGGCGTTATTTTTGGTGGGGCAGGACCAGGTTGAGGACGACGGCGACAAGCGCGGCGACGGCAATGGAGGATCCGCCAAAGACGGTGCCGACCCATGCGGGGAATCCAGCGCCGGCAAGCGCGCCGGCCGTGTGCTCGATACCCGTGCCAAAGGCGATAGAGAGACCCATGAGCGTGGTATCGCGCTGAGACAGGCCGTGGCGGGCAAACATGACCACGCCGTTCATGCCAATGGTCGCGAACACGCCGATCGTGGCGCCGCCGATTACCGGCTGCGGAATAGACGTGAGCACTGCCGCGCACTTGGGCAGCAGGCCCGCGATGAGCAAGATGGCGGCGGCAAGCGTAAAGACCATGCGGTTGACGACCTTGTTCTCGGCGATAATGCCCACATTCTGGCCAAAGGTTGCCGTGGGGACGCCGCCAAAAAAGCCTGACAGCATACCGACCAGGCCGTTGGCGATCAGGCCACCCGAGATCTGGCTATCGGTCGCAGGGGTATCGAGCGCAGCGGACGACACGGCGGCAAACTCGCCCATGACCTGTACTGCGTTGACAATGGCGACAACGCCCACAACGGCGCACGCGGCCGGGTCGAACACCAGGCGATGGGCGCCCAGGGCCGGCGGGGCGAACCAGCTGGCGGTCGCGATGGCCGAGAAATCGACCATGCCCAACACCGCAGCCAAAACAAAGCCCGCGCAGATACCAGCCAGGATGCTGCCCAGCCTAAGCGCGCCCTTGCCGTAGTTGCCAGCCATAAAGGTGACGACGAACGTCACAAGTGCGACGGCCCAGTTGGTGACACTGCCAAAATCGGCCGCGCCCTCCCCGCCCGCCATGGAGGCAACTGCCACTGGGCATAGCGACAGGCCAATGACAAAGATGACGGTGCCAAGCACCGGGGCCGGAAACAGAAAACTCACGCGCCTAAACAGTAGGCCGAAGAGCGCGACGAGCGCGCCGCCGATTACCTGGGCGCCCAGTACGGCCTCAAAACCAAGCTCAAGACCGACTGCCTTGAGCGCCGGCACGAAGGTAAAGCTCGCACCCATCACAATGGGCAGGCCCGAACCGACGACACCTTTTATGGGAAACTGTTGAAGGAAAATGTCAATCGCCGAGAGGACGAGCGACGCCTGGATGACAGCGGCTTCCTCTTGAGGGGTAAAGCCACAGACCGACGCGATAATGATGGCGGGCGTGACGATACCCGCGAATGCCGCCAGCACATGCTGCAGTGCATGGGGTAATACCTGCACAAACGAAACTTTTCCCGTACGCTCGAACAGGGCATCCCCTGCTGCCGACTCTGCCATTTGCGCCTCCCATACCCTAGGCAGCGGCCCCATGCCGCTCAACGGTCGGACATTATAGGGCATATGGCACAGGTAGCATTTTGACCCGCATGCGGCAGAGGGCTGGGGCAGCTCATTTGGGATGCGACTAGCGCTTGCGGGGGACGAGTTTGGTGCGACGCAGGTGGATCATCTCGGCGGCGATGGAGATGGCGATCTCCTCGGGGTCCTCGGCCTCGATGGCGACACCGATCGGCAGGTGCAGCTCGTCGATCTGGCCCTGCGTGAAGCCCTCCTGCTCCAGGCGGGCGCGCACAAAGGCGGTCTTGCGGCGCGAGCCCAGGCAGCCCAGATAGGCGGGTTTAGCGCGCATGGCCTGAATCACCACGTCGATATCGGACTTGTGACCCGCCGTGGCGACGACCACCAAGTCGCGCGGGCCGATGGGGCACAGCTCGCTCAGGTTCTTATAATCGACCAGACGACGGTCGTAGACGCCGGGCACCCATTCGGGGGTCAGCGTGCCGGGGCGGTCGTCGCAA
>CAJMOP010000036.1 GCA_905215115.1 uncultured bacterium
AGGGGCGCGTTGCCTCCGCCGTCGGTCGCGTGTGCGAGCCGGTGCCAGGCGGTCCTGCCGTCCA
The DNA here is from genome assembly GCA_905215115.1 of uncultured bacterium. GTDB lineage: Bacteria > Actinomycetota > Coriobacteriia > Coriobacteriales > Coriobacteriaceae > Collinsella. The sequence goes on from CAJMOP010000036.1 coordinate 65, forward strand.
CGTTGTCCGCTAGCCCGCACGTTTATGTAACTGTTTACCGTTCTCTAGAACGGTTCTTTCGAAAGGAATTTGCTATGTCTACCAAGATTGAAGTCAATGCCATGGGCGATGCCTGCCCGCTGCCCGTCGTCAAGACGCTTAAGGCGCTCAAACAGCTTGATGGCGAGGGTGCCGTCGTGACCTCGGTCGATAACGAGACCGCTGTCAAGAACATCTCCAAGATGGCGCAGGAAAAGGGCTGCACGGCCTCGGTCGAGAAGATCTCGGATGCCGAGTGGCACGTGACCGTCACGACCGCCGGTGCCGTGGCCGTTGCGGACCCCGAGCAGGACGGTGCCGCTTTCTGCGACGCCAGCGCCGGCAAGGGCAAACTCGTCATTTCCGTCTACACCGACTGCATGGGCCGTGGCGACGACGAGCTGGGCCACAAGCTCATGAAAGCGTTTATCTTTGCCGTGACGCAGCAGGAGGAGCTGCCCGCGACCATGCTGTTCTACAACGGCGGCGCCAAGCTCACCGTTGAGGGCTCGCCGGTGCTCGACGACCTGAAGGGCCTGGCCGAGCAGGGTGTCGAGATTCTCACCTGTGGTACCTGCCTCGACCACTATGGCATTAAAGACCAGCTTGCGGTGGGCGAGGTCACCAACATGTACGTGATCGTGGAGAAGATGGAGCAGGCCGTGCGCGTCGTGCGCCCGTAGCGTATTGGTTGGAGTTGCCATGAGGGAGAAGCGCCCGGCGCTTGTCATCACGTTTCCCACCACGGCGGCCGCCATGGGCTGCGAGTCCCTGTGCATCGAGCGCGGCCTTCCCGGGCGAACGATTCCCGTGCCCGGGGAGGTCGCTGCCGGCTGTGGTCTGGCGTGGAAGGCGTTGCCTGCCGATGAGGAGCTGCTGCGCGGCGAACTCGCCGCGGCGGGCGTTCCTACCGAGGGCTATACCGTGATTGATATGTGGGAGGTCGTGCGATGATCTACCTGGATAACGCGGCGACGACCATGCACAAGCCTCAGACGGTCATCGATGCCGTGACGCAGGCGATGTGCTCGCTCGGCAATGCCGGGCGCGGTGCCACGTCGGGTGCCCTCGATGCCGCTCGTACGATTCACGCTTGCCGTACCAAGCTCGCGCGCCTTTTGGGCTGCCCGAGGGCGGACCATGTGTGCTTTACGCCCAACTCCACGGCTGCGCTCAACACCGCCATCAATGGCGTGGTGCGTCCCGGTGACCGCGTGGTCACGACGGTGCTTGAGCACAACTCGGTGCTGCGTCCGCTCAATCGCTTGGCGACGGAGCAGGGTGTGACGGTTGAGCATGCGGGCTGCGACGCGAACGGCGCGCTCGACTACGACGAGCTCGAGCGGTTGGTCACGCCCGGTACGCGTGCCGTGGTGGTGACGCACGCTTCCAATGTGACCGGCAACGCGGTCGACGTTTCGCGTGTGTCTGCCATCGCCCATGCGGTCGGCGCGTTGGTGATCGTCGATGCCTCTCAGTCTGCCGGTACGGCGCATATCGCAAGCCATGGGGTTCGACGTCGTGTGCTTTACCGGCCACAAGGGGCTCATGGGACCCCAAGGCACCGGCGGGCTGGCCGTGGCGGAGGGCATTGACGTGGCGCCGTGGGCCATGGGCGGCACGGGCATGCACAGTTTCGATGCGCTGCAGCCGCTTGAGTGGCCCACGCGCCTTGAGGCGGGCACGCTCAACGGCCACGGCATCGCGGGCCTTTCTGCCGGCCTCGACTTTATCGAGGCCCAGGGTGGGGTCGAGGCGATTGCTGCCCACGAGCGTGCGCTCGCCGATCGCTTCCTTGCCGGTGTGTGCGAGATTCCGGGGATTAAGCTCTACGGTGCCTTTGACCAGCCGGCGCACTCTGCGATCGTGTCGCTCAACGTGGGTGATATCGACTCTGCCGAGATCTCGGACGCGCTCATGCAAGGGTGGGGGATTGCGACGCGCCCCGGCGCCCATTGCGCTCCGCTCATGCACCGTGCGTTGGGAACCGAGCGCCAGGGCGTGGTTCGGTTCTCGTTTGGTTACTTCAACACGGCCGAGGAAGTCAACATGGCGATTGAGGCTCTGCGCGATTTGAGCTGCGATTAGACCAACCTTTTGCGCCCTTAGATAAACCGTTTACGCTACCTTCCCGCATTGTCGCTTATACAGGGTAATGTGAAATGATGGCCCACACTGGGACTCTGTATCTTTGCGAATTGCGGGAAGGTTCCTATGAACAGGATCACTGCTGCCCTCTATAGGTTTTTGGTTGTCTATCTTTCGGTTGCGATGGTCGTGACCTCGATACCCCTTGCGCCCCGCGCGGCCTATGCCGATGATGCCGGGGCGGTCGCCGTCGAGAGCGAGGCCCAAGAGACCGACTCGGGCTCCGATACCGATGCGGTCGATGAATCATCACCTTCGGACGAAAGCGCTTCATCCGCGTCTTCCGACCAAGAGAATAATACGCAGGACGACTCATCCAGCGCGGCATCCGACGCCCCCGGGACGAGCCTAGCGCAGGACCTCACAAGTGCTGCGACCGATTTCGATGCTGCTAAGAGCTCGCCTGCAACGTCAGAGTCCCCGTCCGACGACAGCGAAGTCGATGCCCTCACGTACGAGCCAACGGTCTACGAGTATGCCAAGTTCATGCCGAACTACTACCTGTATCCGTGCGATGCAGACGGAAATGTAACGGTAGAGATTGATGAGAACAACCCGCGCGAGAACTCCGTCGACGGTCGGATGGTAACGAATTTGATTATCGATTACAGGACGGATTTAGTCGACGTACAGCTCTGCGCCGACTCGACCAATCTGCGCTCAGTGCGCTTTGAGAACAGCTCAATTTCTAAAATCGGAACACACGCCTTCTATAACTGCCCGAACCTCATCGATATCAGCCTTTCCGGTATGACTATCGGTCACATCGGAAAAGAGGCATTCTATGGCTGCAAGTCGCTTACGAGTTTGAACATCAACGAGGTTGCCACCATTGGCTCTATGGGCGACGCCGCGTTTGCCGGGAGTGGGCTGGTGTCGACGGGACTCGACAAGGTCGTTGGCCTCACGTCGATTCCCGACAGCGCCTACGAAGGCTGCAAGGCTCTGACCGATACCGGCCTGGACAAGAATACCTCCATTACATCGATTGGCGTTTGCGCGTTCAGGTTCTGCTCGAACCTTGCTACCACAGGGCTCGAGAGCAACACAACGGTCGAAACGCTTGGCCACACCTGCTTCTACGGCACCGACTTGAGCGGCGGGCTGACGCTGCCATATAACTCCAAGATCGAGGAGTTGCCGGAAAAGGCGTTTGGCAGTACCAATCTCGAGACCGTGTTCTTTGGATGCAACCATGAGGTGCTCATTAACACCGACACGTTCCCCAAATACAACATGACCGTCATGGTCCCCGCCAAGATGATTCCGAAGTATGCTAACGGGCATCCCAAAGCTGTTTGGGAGAGGTGCAACGGCTGCCTGCCCGTCCCGGTGGGCAAGGTGCTCGAGAACGTTGAGATCTCATGCGACCCCAACAACATGACCTATGAGCCGGGGGACACCATTTCGCTCGAGGGCATGAGCGTCGAGCTCGATTACCCGCATACGGTATCGATTTGGAACTACGAAGCCCTCATAAAGGAAGAACTGGGTGAGTACCTAACGGCGACTCCCCGCGACGGTGACGTCTTCGATGAGTCGATGGACGGACAGCCCGTAAAGCTCGTGTATGACGATGGCTATTCACATTTTGAAACCCAGACCAAGGGCACGCTACAGCTTAAGAAGCCTGAGCCGACGTCGTTCCAGATCTCCTATGCCCAAACGATCGATAAAGGCGAACGCAAACTGATGGACGGCGTTGAGCTGCCCGATGTTTCCGGCGCGACGACGATCGATGCGGGCGCCGAGGTCACGCTCGATGCCGGTGCTTTGGGGATGCTCAACGACAACATCACGTTTAAGGGCTGGTATGACACCGAGTCCGGCAAGTACATCTCCAAAGAGACGGTCTACACGTTTACGCCGGATAAGGATCTGTCCCTGGAGGCTCGCTTTAAGCTCAAGGACTATGCGGTGCATGTCAACGATGCGCAGGCGACCGATTCGTCGCAGGACTATGCGCACCTGAGTGTTACCGCCCAAAACTGCTATCGCAATGCCGGCGAGACGGTTGAGGTTTCCGCCGTCACGGATAACGCCCTGTTCCTAGGCTGGTATCTGGGCGAGGGCGATGATGCGTACGCCGCGAGCGATCAGCTCGACTTTACCTATACGGTGGACAAGGCGGACGCGATTGTGTCCGAGGACAAGACTGACGCTAGGATCGAGATCACTCCGCGATACTGCGCTCCGCAGGCGAGCGTTGTGCTGAGTGTGGATGGGGTCGATGAGAACGGGCAGCCGCTCGGGCAGTTCCTTTCCACCGGTCTGTACGGCATCGGGTCGCGCGTAACGGTCGTGGCGGTGCCAATGCCTGGCTATGTGTTTGACTACGCGACCGATGCCCTCGGCAACGTTGTCTTTACCGGCGACGATGGTCCGTCCTACACGTTTGTGCTCGAGGGAGATGCGCAGTACACCGCGCATTTCCGCGAGGCGACTGACCCCGACGAGTCACTCGCGGCGCTGAAGGCCGCGCTCATCGCCGCGATTACGGCTGCGGCCGTTCTCGCCACCATGTATGGCCTGGGCGAGATTGTCGACCCCATCGCGGCCGACGCAGTGATTGAGATCGGTATGGCCGACAACATTGAGGATGTTGCCGCTGTGGGCACCAAGGTGCTCAAGGAGATTAAGGACATCATCGACGACCACAAGAAGCCCAAGCCTCATGGCGACCATAAGATTGAGATTATTGCCACCGCGCAGCCCGAGGTGGGCGGTGCCGTTACCGGAGGCGGTATCCACTATGAGGGGACGGTCGCCACGCTCGAGGCTGTCGCCAATCCCGGCTATCGCTTCGTATGTTGGAAAGAGAACGGCGTCGAGGTCTCGACATCTCCTCTCAAGACGATGACGATCACGGACCTGACGCCCGAGGTTGTAAAGATGACGGCCGTCTTTGAGAAAAAAGTCGAGGTCACGGCAGTTGCCGAAGCCGATGGCATTCAGGCCGATTTTTCGACAGGCTGCACCGCAAGCCCTGTAAAGCAGAGCATCACCCGTGGCGATCAGGCTATGGTCACTGCGAGCGAGGGTCCCGACTATGCCTTTGTGGGATGGTTTGAGGACGGCATCGAGGTTTCGCCCGAGCGCACGTATATCTTCAAGGCCGAGGTCGACCGCCATCTGGTTGCGCGCTTCCGCAAGGCGGATAAGACCATCCTGGTGAATACCGATCCCTTCGACAGCGCCGAGGTTCTGTGCGATGGCGTACCGGTCGTGGACGGCAAGGTTCGCGCGAAGGATGGCGACATTCTCACGTTTACGATGCGGCCCAAGGTGCGCCCCGACAATCCAGAGAAAACGTACCGGTTTGTAGAGTGGCGCGAAACCGATGCGCAGGGCATCACGATTGCCAACAAGCAGGAAGTTTGCGAATACCGCGTTAACGGGAATGCCCAGATCGAGGCTGTAATGGACGGCAGGGATGCGCATACTGTGCGTGCCGAGGCCGACCCGCTCGAGGGCGGTACCGTTACGCTGAAGCGCGGTGAGACTGCTGGCATGGTACTCGAGGTTCCCGAAGGCGAGCGCGTGACCGCGGAGGCCGCCACATCCGAGGGCTATATCTTCGACGGCTGGTATCTGAGCAACGGCGGCTCGGATGCCACCTCGACGCTGGTTTCGAGCGAGCGCTCCTATACCTTTGAGCCCATTACCGACTGCGTGATCCAGGCAAAGTTTACGCGTGCCTGCAAGGTGGTCGTTGTCGTTGAGCCGGCCGCGGCCATGGCGGGCAAATATTTGGTGCACGGCGAGGGCTACTGCATGAAGGGCGAGCCTGCCACGCTGAGCATTGAGCTCACGGCCGAGGCGAGCAAACAATTTACCTTTAAGGGCTGGTACGACGCCAAGACGGACCTGCTTTTGGGCACCGATCCCAGCTACCTCGAGTTCTATCCCGAGGACGTGGAATGCACGGTGCGTGCGGTGTTTGAGGAAAACACGTATACCGTGACGGCGAAGGCAAAAAAGACCTTTGTTGAGCGCGGTGCCGTTGAGATCGAGGGGCACCCGGGGGCATCTTCTGTTACCTGTGGCTACGGCGATACGGTGATGCTCAAGGCAAAGGCCAACGACGGCTATCGTTTTGACCATTGGAAGGATGGCTCCGGTAAGGAGTACGATACCGCCGAGCTGGTCGTCAAGGTCACCAAGAGCGATACCTATACCGCGATTTTTACCGACTCAAAACCCGAGGTCATCGTCACCGCCGATTCATGGCTCGGCGGTATCGTGACGTGCAATGGGACCGTGGTGAAGCCTACGACCGATAAGTTTAAATTAGGGGAAACCCTTCATTTGACGGCCAAGGCCCATCCTGGCTTTTTGTTCTGGGGTTGGTACGTCAATGGCCGCCTGAAGAGCCTTAAGCACGAGACCTCGTTGGTTGCGAAGGCTCGCGGTAAAACCGGGCACTGCGTTATTACCGCGGGCTTTGTGCCTATCGATACCGTCTGCGTGCCCCTCGCTGATCCTGCGGAGGGCGGCACCGTCAAGGCGAGCCGCGTTCTTGCGGACCGCGGCGCGGAGGTTGCCCTTAAGGCAACGCCCAATCCCGGTTATGTCTTTACTGGTTGGTATACGGCAGACGGCACGTTTGAGTCTGCCGATGCGGAGTTCACCTGCCACCAGGAGCGCAGCCATGTGCACGTCGCTCGCTTTATGGCGAAAAGCTATGACGTCGACGCCACGACGGTAGTCGATTCCGGCACCGGTTCGCTGGTCGAATCGAGTGTCGCCGGCTGGGTCGAGGGCACGGGTACCGTTGAGGCGGGGCATGCCGCCACGCTGACCGCGCATGCGCTTTCGGGCTATGCGTTTGAGTATTGGGCCGATGCTTCGGGCGCCGTGGTAAGCCGTGACAGTACCTATCACGTGATGCCAACGTCCGACACGACGCTCCAGGCCGTGTTCTCGGCAAAGCAATATACGGTGGACGTCTCGTGCGAGGAGAGCATGGGCACGGTCGAGGGCGCGGGGGCGTATGCCGCTGGACAGGTCGCAACCGTGCGTGCGGTCGCCGCCGAGGATACGGCTTTTGTGGGCTGGTTCCGTAACGGCACATGCGTGAGCTCCAAGAAAACCTATCGATTTACCGTGCGTGAGGATACGTCGCTCTATGCCGTCTTTGCGTCGGGTTCGTATGTCGTGCATACCGTTGCTTCGCCTGCCGAGGGCGGAGCCGTGAGCGGCTTTGGTGGCTATGAGGCTGGCGACCGCGCAACGCTTCGTGCGATCGCCAACACCGGGTATTCGTTTGCGGGTTGGACGGACGACAAGGGCGAGACAGTCAGCGAGAACGCCGACTATACCGTTAAGGTCGCGGGTGACGCCACCTATACGGCGACCTTTACGCCTAAGTCCTATCAGGTCGTTTTGAGCGCGAGTGACGATAGCGTTAGCACCCTGAGCGGCGAGGGCTCCTATCAATTCGGTGATACGGTCGAACTCAACGCTACGCCTATGGGTACCAAGCGATTTGTCGGTTGGTATGTCCTGGATGCCGAGGGCAACAAGTTGCTGCTGAGCTGCGACGCCCATTGCTGGGTTAAGCTCGACAAGGACATGGTCGAGGGGCTCGAGGACGATACGTTGGAGCTCCAGGCCGTGTTTGCCGATCCGTACGAGGTGACCGTTACGGGCGAGGTCGTGGTGAAGGACAAGGCTTCGAACAGGGGCTGCCGTGTTACGGGCAGCGGTAGCTTTGCCGTGGGCGACCAGGTGGAACTGTCCGCTGTTGCCGGTATGGGCTATCGCTTTGTGGGCTGGAGCACCGATAAGGAGGGCACCTCGATTGTCGAGACCGCGACGACCCTCGATGTGACCGCCACGCAAGACATAACGTACTACGCGCAGTTCGAATCCGATGGACAGGTGACCATTACCGTCACTGGCTCGTCCATCTTCCGCGGTACGGCCCTTCTGATCGACGGCATTCCTGCCGGCAGCAGGTCCTACGACAGGGGCGACATGTTTATGGCCATCGCGATTCCGTGGAAGAAGTACCACTTCTCGCATTGGGTCGACGATGCGGGTGTCACGGTGAGCTACAGCGCGTTCTATATCGGTACCGCAAAGGAGAATAGGCAGCTTACGGCCGTGTTCTACGAGACGGGCTGCGATGTTCAGGTCGCTACGTATCCTAAGGATGCTGGCTTTTCGATGGTAGCGCTCGGTACGGGTGGCTCCTACCACTCCGCGGCGATTATGTTTACCGTGCCGCATAAGGGTTGGAAGTTTAAATACTGGGTCGATGAGAACGGCATGCCCGTTGGCTTTACGCCGGTCATTAACCGCGTGGTGTTTGGCAACCGAACCTTTACGGCCGTTTATGAACGGGCGACGATGTCGGTGACGGCGGTTGATCCGCGTCAGGGCGGACACGTCGAGGGTTCCTCCGAGGACGAATCTCTGGGCTATGCCGTGACCAACGAAGTCGAGAACGGTGAGTCCACGACCCTGACTGCCGTTCCCGATGCGGGCTATGTGTTCGATGGGTGGTATGCACGCAACGACGACGGGTCGCTGGGCGATGAGCCGCTGAGCACGGATGCTACCTGGACGTTTGTCCCCGAGGACAACATGACTGTCGAGGCGCGCTTTGCGGAGGCGCCTAAGTACAAGGTGACGGCCCGAGCGGTCAACGGATCGGTTGATCCGGAGTCTGCTTTGGTCGCCACGGATGGCAAGGTGACGCTTTCGGCGGCGCCAGATGAGGGCTGCTACCTGACGCGCGTGACCGTTGCCGAAGAGGCTGGCGAGGATGGTTCGGCCGGCAATGCCTATGACCTTGATATTTCTGACTATAAGGGTGGGGCGTATGAGGTCACGCTGAGTGGCGTGAGTGCTCCGCAGCAGGTCACGTTTGAATTCGCAAAGGCTGCGACTCCGGAGGTGCTCGCTCAGCCGCAGGATGCGAGTGCTTACGAGGGCGATCCGGTTGAACTTTCGGTTGCCGCCGAGGCGGGGCGCAACGTTCGCGTCCATGCGGCCGTGTCTTTTGGATCCGCTGCAGACGTCAAGCTGAGCTACCAGTGGTATCGCGTGTCTGACGATGGCGGCAAGGCGGTGGCGCTGAAGGGCGAGACGGGGGAGACTCTTTCGTTCACCCAGCTCGACAGCGACGGCGAGGGCGAGTACTTCTGCCGCATTACGCAGAACTACCTGGGTACGGTGACAAAGACGGATACCGAACATGCGAAGGTATCCATCGTGCCCCGAGAAGCACTTGTGTTTAATGGGCGTGTGCTGCCGGTGGCGACCGCTCACGATGAGTACCGTGCAGAGATTGCCGGCGCTACGGGCGGCAAGGCACCGTATGCGTACAACTTGGATGATGCTGAGGTTCCTGGGGGCATGCAGCTGACGCTGACAGATGACGGATCGGGCGCCTTGGTGCTCTCGGGCGTGCCTGCGGCTACGGGCGTGCGTCGCTTCAAGATTAGGTGCACCGATGACCTGGGCAACAAGCGCGATGCGCACTTCGCGCTGCTCGTGAAGGCGAAGGAAGCCCCGCTTACATTTGAGGGCCAGACCTTTACCTATAACGCGACGGCGCAGGCCCCGGAGCTTTCGGGCGTGCCCGAGGCTTGCGAGGACGATGTCAAACTGACCTATGTTGGCACGGGCGACACGCATTACTCGTCGGATCAGGCGCCGGTGGATGCCGGCACGTATCGTGCGGTGGTGACGCTCGACGCCAAGGGATATGTCGGTAATGCCTCCTGTGACTTCACGATCGAGAAGGCCCCGGTCGATATTTCGATCGAGACGCCTGATGTGACATACGATGGCGCACGACACGGTGCGGCGGTTGCGGTCGCCGGCCTTGATACGTCTGGCTATTCCGTTGCCTATTGCGGTATAGATGGAACGTCCTATGGTCCGACGGCGCTGGAGCCGTGCGACAGCGGTAACTACCGCGTTACGGTTAAGGTGACTGACCCCAACTATCAGGGTAAAGAGTCCGCCGAGTTCTCGATTACAAAGGCGAGCCAGGTCATTACGGGAACGACGAGCTATTCGGGAGTGTACGGTGGAGACCCCATTGTGTTTAACAACGTTGCCCAGACTCCCGTGACTTTTGAGCTGGTCGATTCCGATGACGATAGGGGCCCGGTTTCGATTAAGGGACGCTGCGCGACGGTGAAGGCTGCCGGTACGGCACGTGTTGTCGCCCATGCCAAGGCGTCTCGAAACTATCTTGCCGCCGAGGACGTCGAGTTGACGGTTTCCGTTGCACCTGCCCAGTTGCTGGTGAAGGTCGACGATGCCGAGCGCTTTGAGGGCCAGGAAAATCCCGAGTTTACCTCCAGCTTGGTGAGCCGTTGCGACACCTCGGACGTTAAAGTTACGTACTTCTGCTCGGCGAATAAGAAATCGCCGGCGGGTGAGTACCAGATCGACGCGGCGGTTGCCGATCCGAACTTTGATGTCGCGGTCGACCCCGGTACGCTGACGGTCAAGAAGAAGCCCGAACACTACAAGGTGACGGCGAAGGCAGTCAACGGTTCGGTCGACAACGACTTGGTTTCGGTCGTTGAGGGCGGGGACGCGACCCTCTCGGCGACGCCCGACGAGGGCTGCTACCTCTCGCGCGTGACAGTCGCGCAGGCCGGCTCAGATGCGACCATTGACCTCGACATTTCTGATTACAAGGGCGGGTCGTACGAGGTCACGCTGAGCGATGTCACCGCATCGCAGGAGGTCACGTTCGAGTTTGTCAAGGCGGACGCTCCGCGTGTGGTTGCGCAGCCGCAGGACGTGAGCGTCCACGAGGGCGATACCGTCGCGCTCTCGGTCGCTGCCGAGGTTGAGCTCTCCTACCAGTGGTTCCGCATGGTGAATGGCAAGGCCGTGGCGCTCGAGGGCGAGACGGGGGAGACGCTCTCGCTCGCGAACCTCGACGACGAGCTGGCCGGCGAGTACTTCTGCCGCATCACTCAACGCTACCTTGGTACTGAGAAGCAGGCGGACAGTGATTGTGCCGCCGTTTCCGTCGTGCCGTGGGACACCCTTGTGTTTAACGGCGACCTGCTGCCGGCAGCGAGCGCGCACGGCACGTACCTCGCAACGATTGCCGGGGCCGCGGGCGGCAAGGCTCCGTACGAGTACGCATGGGATGAGACGAAGCTCCCCGACGGGTTCAAGCTTTCCCGTACACCGGGCGGTCTGACGCTCTCGGGCATCCCGTCCAAGACGGGCGTTTCCGCCTTTGATATCACGTGCAGGGATGCTCGTGGCGAGGCCATGACCGCCCGCTTTGCGCTCGTTGTCCAGGCAAAGCACGTAAAGCTATCGTTCACGGATAGCGACTTTACCTTTAATGGCGCGTCGCAGGCGCCCGAAGTTTCCGGTGCCCCTAAGGTCTGCAAGGGCGACCTTAAGGTCTGGTACTACGGATGCGGAAGTACGCAATATTTCTCGACGGATGCCCCGACCGATGCCGGCACGTACCGCGCTGTCGCCACGCTGCGCGGCCACGGCTACATCGGTGCCGCCGCCCGCCAGTTTGAGATCGCTCCGGCAAAGCTCAAGGTGAAGGTTGACGACGCCGAGCGGTTCGAGGGCGAGGCGAACCCAGCGTTTACCTCGAGCCTGGAGAGTGCGGTTGACACTTCGGGTGTGAAGGTCGAGTATTCCTGCGATGCCGATGAGAGCTCTCCTGCTGGCGAGTACCAGATCGGCGCGACGGTCACCGACCCGAACTTCGATGTCGAGGTCGTGCCCGGAACGCTGACGGTGAAAAAGAAGCAGGAGCCCGTCAATCCCAACCCGGTGGTTCCGGACCCGGACAATCCGGATAACCCCGAGCCCGATAACCCGGACAAGCCCGAGCGCTTTGAGGTGACGGCAAAGGCGGTCAACGGTTCGGTCGACAACGCTTCCGTCACCGTTGATGCGGGCGGCGACGTGACGCTCTCGGCGACGCCCGACGAGGGCTGCTACCTCGAGCGGGTGACGGTCACGGAAGCCGGCCCGGACAAGGCCATCGATCTCGATATTTCCGGCTATGAGGGCGGAGCGTACGAGGTCACGCTGAGTGGCGTCACCGCGTCGCACGAGATTACGTTCGAGTTCGCGAAAGCGGACGCTCCGAAGGTGATTGCGCAGCCACAGGACGCGAGTGCCCACGAGGGCGATGCTGTTGTGCTCTCGGTTGCTGCCGAGGCGGGCAAGGGCGTCCTCGACCACACGTCCTCGTCCACGGGTTCCGCCGCCGATGTCGAACTTTCCTATCAGTGGTTCCACATGGTGGGCGGCGAGACCGTGGCGCTCGAGGGCGAGACGGGGGAGACGCTCCTCATCGAGGGCCTTGATGAGGATTGCGCCGGCGAGTATTTCTGCCGCGTCACTCAGCGCTACCTTGGTACCGAGGCGCAGGTGGAAAGCGATCGTGCCGTCGTTTCCGTTGTGCTCCGGGATGCCCTCGTGTTCAACGGCGGTCTGCTGCCGGTCGCACGTGCGCATAGCACGTATCGAGCGACGATTGCGGGTGCCGCGGGTGGCGAAGCTCCATATGAGTACACATGGGACGACGCTAAGCTCCCCGACGGGTTTAAGCTCACCCGCACAGCGGGCGGCCTGACGCTCTCGGGCACCCCGTCCAAGGCTGGAGTGTCTAGCTTTGACATCACGTGCAAGGACGCTCGGGGTGAGACCGGGACCGCGCACTTTGTTCTGGTCGTTCAGGCGAAGCGGGTCAAGCTTGCATTTGAGAGCGGTAACTTCGTCTATAGCGGTGACGCCCAGGCGCCCGAGGTCACGGGGGTTCCCAAGGCCTGCGAAGGTGACCTGAGGGTCAGGTATTACGGGACGGGCGGCACGCACTATTCGTCGAGTGAGGCCCCGACCGATGCCGGCACGTATCGCGCCGTTGCCACGCTGCGAAGCAACGGGTATATCGGCGCCGCCTCGCGCAAGTTCAGGATTGCGCCGACGAAGCTTAAGGTAAAAGTCGACGATGTTGAACGCTTCGAGGGAGAGATGAATCCCGCCTTTACCTCGAGCCTAAAGAGCTCGGCCGATACCTCGGGCGTGAAGGTCGAGTACTCCTGCGTCGCCGATGAGAGTTCTCCGGCGGGCGAGTACCAGATCGAGGCGACGGTCACCGACCCGAACTTTGATGTCACGGTTGAGCCCGGTACGCTGACGGTGAAGAAGAAGCAAGAGCCTGTCGACCCGGACCCGGTGGTTCCCGATCCGGACAAGCCCGATGGACCCGATCCGGACAAGCCGGACCCGGACCAGCCTGACCCGGACCAGCCGGACAAGCCCGAGCCCGACCAGCCTGACCCGGGCAGGCCCGAGCCCGGCAAACCGGAGCCTGATCAGCCGGACAAGCCGGACCCGGATAACCCGGATAAGCCTGAGCCCGACAACCCGAGTAAGCCGGAGCCGGAAAAGCCCGGAACGCCCGATTCGGACCAGCCGGATTCAAAGGATCCGACAAAACCCGGTAGTTCGGATGACTCCGCAGCTGATAAGGCAAAGGCATCGGGCGCGGAAAACTCCGGCAAGAAGGAATCTTCCAAGTCGAGCGCTCAGCAGCTCGCCGATACGGGCGATCACGCGCCATTGGCCGTCGCCGTGGCTGCGGGCGCCGTTGCGCTTATCGCAATAGCGCTCGAGCTGCTGCGTCGTCGTCGCTCGGACGCGTAACGGCTCAAAAGGGGTGGCTAGATTGAAGCTGTGCGCGATTTAGCCTGCTAAAGCGTATATACTTGCGGGACGGGTCTTGTGCCCGTCCCGTTTTTGATTCGACCCGAAAGGTGGTCCCATGGCTTCATCCGCCCCGCGCGGTCTGCGCTCCGACCATGTCCTCACCGTCGGCATCGCCCTGTTCTCGATGCTCTTTGGCGCCGGCAACCTTATTATCCCGCCGCTGCTGGCGCTGCAGGCAGGCTCTGCCACGCCGGTTGCCATGCTTGGCTTTCTCATTGCCGCCATCGGCCTGCCCGTCATGGGCTTTATCGCCGTTGCGCTTGCCGGAACGGCGCGCGAGCTTGCCGGCCGCGTGCACCCCAAGTTTGGCGAGTTCTTTGTTGCGGCGGTGTATCTGGCCATTGGCCCGTGCCTGGCCATTCCGCGCACGAGCTCCACGGCCTTCGAGATGCTGGTGCCGCTGCTGCCCGAGGGCGTCTCGCTCAGCACGGCACGCCTGGTGTTTGCCGTTGGATTCTTTATCATCGCGTTTGCGCTCACGCTGCGCCCCGGCGTCATCACGCGCGTGCTCGGCCGCATTACGGGCCCCGCGCTCATTGCCCTTATCGTATTGGTCGTGGGTGCCGCTGTGGTCTCGCCGCTGGGCTCCGCTGCCGCGCCGCAGGCTCCCTATAATGCTGGCGCTGCCGTACAGGGCTTTTTGACCGGCTATCAGACCATGGACCTGCTCGCGTCGCTCGCCTTTGGCATCATCATCGCCGAGACCATCCACGAGCTGGGTGTTACCGATGACAAGCGCGTTGCCTTCGAGATTTCGCGCTCCGGCGTGATCGCCGGTGTGCTCATGGCCATCATCTACTGCGGCTTGGGCCTTGCCGGCGCGCAGCTCAGCACCGTGATGCCCGATGCCACCAACGGTGCCGCCATCCTCGCCCGTTCCGCCTCTATGCACTTTGGCCTCGCCGGCACGGTCGTGGTCTTTGCGATCTTCTTCCTCGCTTGCATGAACGTGTGCATTGGCCTTATCAGCTGCTGTTCGCGCTATTTCTGCGAGACGTATGTGGTCAAAGGGGGAGCGGAGGCTTCCGAGGAGGCCATGCGTCGTCCCTTTGCTGTTCTCGCCTTTGTGTTCGCGGCGTTTTCGTGCGTGCTTTCCAACGTGGGCCTCGACGTGATTCTTATGTTCTCGGTGCCCATGCTCAACGCCCTGTACCCCGTCGCCATCGTGCTGGTGCTTATGGGTCTGGTGCACGGTTTTTGCGACGCGCATCCGCAGGTGTGGGTCTGGGTCGGCGGCGTTGTCGCAGTGCAGAGCGTGATTACCTCGGTCCGCGATGCGTTCTTTACGGGCGCGTGGCTGCCGTTCGATGCGCTGCCGCTGGCAGACATTGGAGCCGCGTGGGCGCCGGTTGCCGTGGTGGCGTTTGTGATCGGCCTGCTCCACAGCTGGTTTGTCGTACATTCGAGGAGCTAGGGTATCGTCGCTTGCACAGGCGGGGAGTCTCCCCTATAATTTCCTTCGCTTTGGGACACGCAAGGTTTAGACCTTAGCTGCTCAACACCTTCGGGACGTGGCGCAGTTTGGTAGCGCGCCTGCTTTGGGAGCAGGATGTCGCAGGTTCAAATCCTGTCGTCCCGACCATATCTTGCGGGCGTAGTTCAATGGTAGAACCCCAGCCTTCCAAGCTGATGACGCGGGTTCGATTCCCGTCGCCCGCTCCATAAGAATTGTTTTAACGGCTTTGGTTTCCTTTGGGGATCAGAGCTGTTTTCGTTTACGCGCCGGGCGACGGGAATCGAATCCGCCAGGGTGCGGAGCTGAGAAAATGCGTGAGCATTTTCCAGCGCAGCACGCAAGGGCCGAAGGCCCGCAGCGAAGCAAATCCTTGGACTTCCCGTCGCCCGCTCCAAGCTATATAATCGCAGGCCAATATGCTAATTTGGCTCGCGTTTATTTTTATACCGTCCGACCTCGCGGGGCAAATGAACCAGGAGCGTTTGTCCCGAATCGTAAGAAAGAAGTGATTTCCATGGCACAGAGCAAGGCAGAATACCCCACCTCCGATTGCCTGGCGCCCGCCGCGATCGAGGCGAAGACCGAGGCCGCAGGCGTTACCAAGGCCAACCTGCCGGTCTCGAAGGCCTTTTTGCTCGCCATGTTCGCCGGCGCGTTCATCGCCTTCGGCGGCCTGTTCTTCACGGTCTTTCTGAGCGATCCCACGCTTGGCTGGGGCGCCCAGCGCTTCGTGGGCGGTCTTGCTTTTTGCCTGGGACTGGTGCTCGTGCTCATTTGCGGCGCGGAACTGTTTACCGGCAACTCGCTTATGGTCTGCGCGCTTAAGAGCAAAAAGATCACGCTCGTCCAGATGCTCAAGGCTTGGGCTATTGTGTGGATCGGCAACTTTGCCGGCGCCCTGTTCGTTGTCTTTTTGATTTACATGGCAGCCATTTACAAACTCAACGGCGAGGCCGTCGCCAACACCATGGTGGGTGTCGCCGCCGGTAAGGTTACGATCGGCGCCGTTACCATCTTCTTCCGCGGCATTCTGTGCAACATCTTTGTGTGTCTGGCCGTATGGATCGGCACTGCCGGCAAGACCGTGGTCGACAAGGTCGTGGGCATTTTGCTGCCCATCGCTGCCTTTGTAGCCTGCGGTTTTGAGCACTGCGTTGCCAACATGTACTTTTTGCCCATGGGCATTTTGATGCACTCCTGCGGCTATGGAGCCGATGTCGCTGGCGCCGATGCCCTCAACGCTGCCGGGTTGGCGCTCAACCTTACGGTCGCCACGCTGGGCAATATCGTGGGTGGCGCCCTGATCGTGGCGCTGGGCTACTGGTTTATCTACGCCAATAAGGAGGCCTAAAGCCACCAAGCCATAACCGACCAAAAAGGGACAGGTTTATTTTGGCAGGTTTTAGACGAGGCGCTTCGACGTCTTGTCACGAGCTGCCATAATGGACCTGTCCCTTTTGCGTGCGCGCCGGTATTTATTTGCCCGATGACGATCGCGGGGGACCAGCTTTTTATTGAACATGTCGAAAGGCTTTTCATGAGCGACTGCGAATCCATGTCTGCCGAGGTGCGCGGCCGCCTGCGTTCCATTCCCGCCGTTCACGAGCTGCTTGCCGAGTGGCCGGTCATGAAGGCTGCTGGCGATGCAGGCGACACGATGGTACGCGAGGCGATTGACGCCGAGCTCGATGCCGAGCGCGCGGCGATTCGCTCCGGCGCCCCTGCAAGGAACAAGCGCGAGCTCGCCTT
>CAJMOP010000037.1 GCA_905215115.1 uncultured bacterium
GCATGGCGCGCCCTCGCCGGCAAGCTTTGCCGCCGGCGAGGGTCGCATCCTGGAGGGGGTCGATGTTGCCGTCGACGCCGGTGAGACCCCGTGTCGCGACGCCTCGACCATCGTGTCGTTCCAGCACGGCGGGCTCCAGATCCTGCGCCAAGGCGCACTTCCCGCATCAGAGATCGAACGGGTCCTGTCCGACCCGATGCAATAGAAAGGTGTAAGCGATGTCGTTGAATCTGGGCAGCCTGGGCATGGAAGATGCCTCGTTTAACTTTGGCGGTTCCTACATCATGGCGCTCGACTGCGGCACCACCTCGGTACTTGCGACCATCGTCGACGAGTACGGATGCATCGTCGCGCAGGCACGTCGCAGCGTCAAAACCAGTTTTCCGCGTCCCGGTTGGGTGGAGCAAGACCCCATGGCGGTCCTTGCCAGCCAGATCGCCGTCATGATGGAAGTCCAGTTTAAGAGCGGTATCCACTCCGACCGCATTGCCGCCATCGGCATCTCCAACCAGCGCGAGACCACGGTGGTCTGGGACCGCGTGAGCGGTCAGCCGATCTATAACGCCATCGTGTGGCAGTGCCGCCGTACCGCGCCGGCAATCGACGCGTTGGTTGAACAGGGTTGCGAGGAGCTGGTGCGCTCCCGCACGGGACTCACGCTCGACCCGTATTTCTCGGCCTCCAAGGTGCAGTGGATTCTCGACAACGTCGACGGCGCACGCGAAAGCGCGGCGGCGGGCGACCTCATGTTTGGCACCATCGACACCTGGCTCATCTACAACCTCACCGGCGGCCAGGTCTTTGCCACCGACTACACCAATGCCAGCCGCACGGCACTCTTTAATATCCATACGCTCGATTGGGACGACGACCTGCTGGCACTCTTTGACGTTCCACGTTCCATGATGCCCGAGGTTCGCTGGAGCTCGGGCGACTACGGCCGCGTCGCGAGCGACATCATGACCAACATGCCGCCCATCATGGGCGTGGCGGGTGACCAACAGGCGTCGCTGTTCGGCCACTGCTGTTTCCGTCCCGGCCAGACCAAAAACACCTATGGCACGGGTTGCTTTATGCTCATGAACACCGGCGACGAGATCGTCGAATCCAAGAATGGCCTGGTCTCCACCATCGGTATCGCTGCGGACGGCAAAGTCAGCTATGCGCTCGAGGGCTCTATTTTTGCCGCCGGCTCAACGATGAACTGGCTTCGCAACAACATGGGCATCATCTCGAGCGTGAGCGAGTCGGCACAACTCGCTGCTTCGATTAGCGACAACGAGGGCTGCTACTTCGTTCCCGCCTTTGCGGGTTTGGGTGCTCCCTGGTGGGACCCGCATGCTCGCGGTATCGTGTGCGGTCTGACCGGCGCCTCGAGCCGTGCGACCATCGTACGTGCCGCCTGCGAATCCATGGCATATCAGAGCTACGACGTGCTGCGCGCCATGGAGCAGGACGTGGGGCTTTCGATTGAGCGCCTGTCTGTCGATGGCGGTGCCTCGCGCAACGAGTTCATCATGCAATTCCAGGCCGACCTGCTGGATATCCCCGTGCTGCAATGCGAGACGGTGGAGACCACGGCAATCGGTGCCGCGTACTTGGCGGGTCTTGCCGTCGGCTATTGGGAAGACCTGGAAGAGCTGGAGCAAAATGCCCAGATCGTTAGGACCTTCCTTCCCCACATGTCCGCCGAGCGCCGCGAGCAAAACCTTGCGGGCTGGCGTGATGCAGTCAGGCGCTCGCTCAGCACCTCACAGTAGGGCTGCGATGGGCTGCTCGATACAACAAACCGCTAAACTAATGCATGGCGTGCGGCGGCAACATTGCTGCGCGCCTTGTCAGCAAGGCCGTTTTGCGGCCGCAACGAAAGGGGCAATCAATCCATGACCGTCACCTACGATGCGTCCCGTGTGACGCTTGTCGATCACCCGCTCGTCCAGCACAAGCTGTCGATCCTGCGCGACAAAAACACCGGCACCAACCAGTTCCGCCAGCTCGTGCGCGAACTCGCGCTTTTTGACGGCTACGAGGCCATGCGCGACCTGCCTATGGAAGACGTCGAGGTCGAGACCCCCATCACTACCGCCACGTTCAAACAGCTTGCCGGCAAGAAACTCGCCATCGTGCCCATCCTGCGTGCGGGCCTTGGCATGGTCGACGGCATCCTCGACCTGGTGCCCTCCGCTCGCGTGGGTCACATCGGCATGGAGCGCGACGAGGTCACCCACGAGCCGCACGAGTATTACTGCAAGATGCCCAAGGATATCGACCAGCGCATCTGCCTGGTCGTCGACCCCATGCTTGCCACGGGCGGTTCGGCCGAGATGGCCATCAGCTACCTGCGCGAGCGCGGTGTCAAGGACATCCGCATGCTGTGCATCGTCGCGGCCCCCGAGGGCCTCAAGTCGCTGACCGAGAAGGACCCAGATGTGCATATCTATACCTGCGCCATCGACGACCATCTCAACGAGGCTGCCTACATCGTTCCCGGCCTCGGCGACGCCGGCGACCGCATCTACGGCACGCTCTAGTCGCTGGGCTAAACGGCCGCGGCTGCAAATACGAAGAAACGGTGCGCGCGGACGAACAAAAGGCGACCGCGCGCACTCCTGTTAACGGACGTTTTGCCCTGCAGGGTTCGAGAAAAACGTATTACCGTACCTGCGGCATAAAGAAGGTCTTAAGAAAACGAACAGGTGCGTATTAACCGATGCTTTTTCGGTTGTACTTTAGCGATTGGCTCGTACAATAGTCACCAATGTTTGGCGGGAACTGTTCTGTGAAGCGTTAAAAAGGAAAGTGAGGACGCCAGTGTTTCAGATAGCCGATCTGCTCGCTATCGTTGCAGGCGCCATCGCGGGCGCAATTGCCTTCCTTCCCTTTGTCTTTACGCTCAAGCCGGTTCTTGACGATAAACAGAATGCGGACATGCTCAAGGGTATGGTGAGTCTGGCGGTCTCGGCAATCGCCCTGCTCGTCTTTACCTTGGTTGTGTTTGTGTTGTTCGGAGAGGCATTTCGCATG
Source organism: uncultured bacterium (assembly GCA_905215115.1). Lineage (GTDB taxonomy): Bacteria > Actinomycetota > Coriobacteriia > Coriobacteriales > Coriobacteriaceae > Collinsella. Next base: position 3,025 of record CAJMOP010000037.1, read on the forward strand.
TTCCTCCTGGGCGAGGCGATCGGCTTCGTGGCCTTTATGGCCGCCTGCGCGGTTCGTGTCGCCAAGGCGCTGCGAGATCCTCATGAGGTCGAAAGGTAAGTCGTGGAAATTTTTGAAAAGCTGCCTGATGAGATTAATCATCTGGTCAGCGAGTTCAGCTCCACCCCTGTCGTGGGCGATCTGAGCTGCGGCATCACGCAGTACTCGTTTTGGCTGATCGTCTCCACGATCGTGCTCCTGATCGTCCTGGCCGTGTTCAAGAAGAAGCAGACCCTGGTTCCCAAGGGCTTCTTCGTCAACGGTTTCGAGTACATCATCGAGTACGTCGAGAACGATATCGGCAAGGGTGTCGTGGGTGAGAACTGGAAGAAGCACTTCCCGTTCCTGTGCTCGCTTTTCCTGTTCATCCTGATCAATAACATGATCGGCCTGATTCCGGGAATGAAGCCCGGCACCGGCGCAATCGGCTCCACCGCCGCGCTCGCCATTTTCGCCTTCGTGTACTTCATCTACTACGGATGCAAGGCTCACGGCGTGATCGGCTACATCAAGAGCCTCGCCCCGCAGGGCGTGAGCTTCCCGATGAACGTGCTCGTGTGGGTCGTCGAGCTTTTCTCGACCTTCCTGCGCCTCATCACGCTCGCCGTCCGTCTGTTCTGCAACATGTTCGCAGGACACGTGGTCATGGGCTCGTTCGCCATCATGGCGAGCATGTTCATGCAGCCGCTGCTTCAGCAGGTTTCCGCGGCCCACGCCGTTGGCGCCCTGCCTTCGCTGGCCTGGCTTGCCATCCTCATCCTGATCTATGCGATCGAGCTTGTGGTCGGCGCCATCCAGGCTTACGTCTTCACGGTCCTTACCGCCGTGTATGTCTCCGAGGCAGAGGAGGTCGCGGAGGAGGAGTAGTCTTCCGTTCGCGCCTTAAAGGTAAGGTAATTCGTTAAACCGCCGGTGCCCGTACCCATGGAGCCCGGCAGTTATAAAAAGGTTATCCTGCGTGAAATAAGACACGCACGACAAAGGAGGAATCGTGGGAGTTATCGGTTACGGTCTCGGTGTTATCGGCGCTGGTCTTGCTATCGGCCTGTCTGCTCTGGGTGCTACGGGTGCTATGGCCCGTCAGCCTGAGGTCCAGGGCCGCGTGTTCACCGTCTTCATTATGGGCTCCGCCTTCGGCGAGGCTCTGGCTCTGATCGGCTTCGTTGTCGCGCTGATCGTTAAATAGCACGGAGCGTCAAGTATGAATCTTTCATCCCAGAAGAGCGCGATCGCACTCTCCGCGTCCGCGGCCGCGCTGCTCATGCCGGTTTCCGCGTTCGCCGAGGACGGCGCTGCCGGTGCGGACATCCTCATCCCTAAGATGGCGGAGTTCATCCCGGCGCTTATCGCCTTCCTGATTATCTGGATCGTGCTGGCCAAGGTCGCCCTGCCGGGCATCATGAAAACCATGGAGGAGCGCGGCAAGAAGATCGAGGAGAGCCTCGACGAGGCCGAGAAGACCAAGCAGGAGGCTATCGCCAAGCGCGCTGAGTCCGACTCGATCGTCACCGACGCCCGTCGTCAGGCTGCCGACATCGTTCTCGAGGCCCGTAAGGACGCCGAGTCCGAGCGCGCCCGTATCATCGAGGCTGCTCACAAGGAGGCCGAGGAGATCATCGCCAAGGCCCATACGACCGTCGAGGACGAGCGCAAGTCCATTTACGCCGGTGCCGCGAGCTCCATCGCCGACCTGTCCGTTGCCGTCGCCACCAAGATCGTGGGCGAGGCACTCGAGGACGATGCCGAGCAGAAGAAGCTCATCGAGCGCTACATCCAGGAAGCAGGTAGCCTGAATGCCGACTAGCCGCTATCAGGACAAGGTGCTCGAGACCTACGCGCGCTCCCTTCTGGAAGCCGCTAAGGCCGAGAACCATGTGTTCGAGGACCTCGAGATGATCGAGCGCTTGGCTTCTGCCAGCCCCGAGATCATCGCCGTGCTCGACACCATGTCCAAGCGCGACCAGCTCGACCTTCTTCCCAAGGTGGCAGCTGCCTTTAAGTATGTTGCCGAGGAAGACGAGGATGTAGTGGGCGTGACCGTCACCACGGCGATCCCGCTCGACGACGAGCTGCGTCAAACCATCACTAAGAAATGCGAGCAGGACTTCGGCCGCAAGGTATTCCTTATCGAGCAGGTCGACCCGTCTATCGTGGGCGGCCTGGTGCTCGAGGCCCGCGGCGAGCGTCGTGATATTTCCGTCAAGACGCAGCTGCGCATCGCGCAGGAGACCCTCGCAAACTCTGCTAATTCGTACGGAGGTGAAGCCTAATGTCCGAAACCCTCAATGCCCAGGATATCGCCAAGAAACTGCAGGAGCAGCTCACGAGCCTCTCCGCGACGGTCGATACGCATGAGGTTTCAACGGTCGACGAGGTAGGCGACGGCATCGCGCGCGTCTCCGGCCTCAAGAGCGCCATGGCAGGCGAGCTTCTGGAGTTCAAGAGCTCCGATACCGGTGAGACCGTCTTCGGCCTTGCCCAGAACCTTGACCGTGACGAGGTCGGCGCCGTTCTGTTCGGTGCCGTCGACTCCATCAAGGAAGGCGACGAGTGCCGCACCACTGGCCGCATTATGGATATCCCCGTGAGCCGCGCCATGCTCGGCCGCGTCGTCAATCCGCTCGGCCAGCCCATCGACGGCCTAGGCGACATCGTCGCTACGCACCGTCGCCCCATCGAGTTCAAGGCCCCCGGCGTCATCGACCGTACCCCGGTGTGCGAGCCGGTTCAGACCGGTCTGCTCGCTATCGACTCCATGGTGCCTATTGGCCGCGGTCAGCGTGAGCTCATCATCGGCGACCGTAAGACCGGTAAGACCGCCATCGCCATCGACGCTATTCTCAACCAGCGCGGCAAGGGCATGGTCTGCATCTATGTCGCCATCGGCCAGAAGGCCTCCACGGTTGCCAACATCCGCGAGACCCTCGCTCAGCACGGTGCGCTCGACTACACCATCATCGTTTCGGCCACCGCTGCCGATTCCGCCCCTATGCAGTACATCGCGCCTATGGCCGGTGCCGCTATCGGCGAGTTCTTCATGTACAACGGCGAGGACGGCAAGCCCGCCAGCGAGACCAACCCCGGCGGCCACGTGCTCGTCATCTACGACGACCTGTCCAAGCAGGCTGTGGCCTACCGTCAGATGTCGCTGACGCTGCATCGTCCGCCCGGACGCGAGGCCTATCCTGGCGACATCTTCTACCTGCACTCTCGTCTGCTCGAGCGTGCCGTCAAGATGTCCAAGAAGAACGGTTACGGCTCCATGACGGCACTGCCGATCATCGAGACCCAGGACGGCGACGTCTCGGCCTACATTCCGACCAACGTCATTTCCATTACCGATGGTCAGATCTACCTGCAGTCCGAGCTCTTCTTCCAGGGTCAGCGCCCGGCAGTCGACGTGGGCATCTCCGTGTCCCGCGTCGGTGGCGATGCGCAGACCAAGGCCATGAAGCAGGTCGCCGGCAACCTCCGTCTGGACCTCGCTTCGTACCAGGAGCTCGCTGGCTTTACGCAGTTCGGCTCCGACCTCGACGAGGCTACTCAGAAGCAGCTGACCCATGGTGCTCGCATGACCGAGCTCCTGAAGCAGCCGCGTTACAAGCCGTTTGAGGTTGGCGAGCAGATCGTTACGCTGTTCGCTGGCAACGAGGGCTTCCTGGATGACCTGGAGATCGCCGACGTGCTGCCCTTCCGTGCCGAGCTCATCGAGTACATGGACAATGGCTTTGGCTCGCTGCTCGACAAGGTTCGCGCCAAGAAGATCGATGATGACACCAAGGCTGAGCTCTTGCGCGTCATCGGCGACTTCAAGCAGCAGTTCATGGCCAAGCACCATTCGGATGTTTCTGGATCAGAGGAGAACTAAGCCCCATGGCCAACCTTCGCGACATTAAGAAGCGAATCTCCTCGGTTACCACGACCAAGCAGATCACGCGCACGATGGAGATGGTCTCTACGGCCAAGATCCGTCGTGCCCTCGATCGCTCCAAGCAGGCCGAGCCCTATAAGGAGGCGCTGACCGACGTCATGTTGACGGTCGCCGGCGACGCCTCCTGTTCGGGCACCGATCCCATGCTGCAGAAGCATGAGAGCGTCAAGCATGGCCTGATTGTCGTTATTGCCTCGGACCGCGGCCTTGCCGGCGGTTTCAATACGACGGTGGAGCGCACGGCCGAAAAGCTCGCCGCTTCTTGGGCGAACGACGGCATCGAGTGCGAGATCATCGCGTGCGGGCGTAAGCCGGCCACGTATTTCCGTGACCGCGCAAACGTTGTCATGCACTTTGAGGGCAACTCCTCTGAGCCCGATTTCAATCAGGCCCGCATGATTTCCTCTCATATCTGCGATGCGTATCGTGCCGGTGAGCTTGACCGTGTCGAGCTTGTCTACCACCACGCCAAGAACCGCGTGGATCAGGAGCTTCGCGTCGAGCATCTGTTGCCGCTCGACCCCGAGATGATCGCTATGGCCCACGGTCCGCGTAAGAACGAGACCGACGCCCCTAAGCGCATCTCGTCCACGTTCGAGTTCGTGCCCTCTCCTGAGCATGTTCTCGGCAAGCTTGTGCCGTCTTATATCCTGACGGTCATCTACCAGGCCCTGATCGATTCGGCGGCTGCCGAGCAGGGTGCACGCCGCAAGGCCATGCACTCCGCGACGGAAAACGCCACCGCGATCATCTCGACCCTTACCCGCACGTATAGTCGCGTGCGCCAGGCTTCGATCACGACCGAGATTAACGAGATCGTCGGCGGAGCCTCAGCATTGGAGGAACAGTAATGGCTAATAACACCGTAAAGCTTGCGGTCGAGGAAGCCACCAAGAAGACGACTGCCGGTGATGGTCGCATCGTGCGTATCATCGGCCCTGTCGTCGACGTCAAGTTTGACGGCGCGGTGCCCCCGATCTACAACGCGCTCACGGTCGAGGCCGAGACCCCGATCGGTCATCTGAGCACGATCCTCGAGGTCGAGAGCCAGCTTCCGGGCGGCGTCGTCCGCACGGTCGCCATGTCCTCGACCGACGGCCTGCAGCGCGGCCTCATCGCTACCGATACCGGTGAGCCCATGAAGATGCCCGTTGGTCCCAAGACGCTCGGTCGCATTTGGAACGTCATGGGCAAGCCCGTCGACGGCAAGCCCATGCCCGAGGTGGAGGAGTTCTACCCCATCCACCATGCAGCGCCCCGCTTTGACGAGCTCACCACCAAGACCGAGATCTTCGAGACCGGCATCAAGGCCGTCGACCTGCTCGAGCCCTACATCCGTGGCGGCAAGACCGGCCTGTTCGGCGGCGCCGGCGTTGGCAAGACCGTTCTGATTCAGGAGCTCATCAACAACCTCGCCCAGGAGCACGGCGGCACCTCGGTGTTCACCGGCGTCGGCGAGCGTACCCGCGAGGGCACCGACCTTTATCTCGAGATGAGCGAGTCTGGCGTTATCGACAAGACCTGCTTGGTCTATGGTCAGATGAACGAGCCGCCTGGAGCGCGTCTGCGCATCGGTCTGGCTGGCCTTACCACCGCTGAGTACTTCCGCGATCGCGGCCAGGACGTTCTGCTGTTCATCGACAACATCTTCCGCTTCTCCCAGGCCGGTTCCGAGGTTTCCGCACTGCTGGGTCGTATGCCGTCCGCCGTCGGTTACCAGCCTACGCTGGCTACCGAGATGGGTGACCTCCAGGAGCGCATTACCTCGACCAAGACGGGTTCCATTACCTCCGTCCAGGCTGTCTACGTCCCTGCAGACGACCTGACCGACCCGGCGCCTGCCACGACGTTTACGCACCTGGACGCCACTACGGTTCTTTCGCGTAGCATTTCGTCGCTCGGTTTGTTCCCGGCTATCGACCCGCTCGCGTCTTCCTCCGACGCTCTCGATCCCTCGATCGTCGGCGAGGAGCACTACCGTGTCGCCGTCAAGGTCCAGGAGCTCCTGCAGGAGTACTCCGACCTTCAGGACATCATCGCCATTCTGGGTATGGACGAGCTGTCCGAGGAGCAGCGCCTTACGGTCAACCGTGCCCGTAAGATCCAGCAGTTCCTTTCCCAGTCCTTCCACGTCGCCGAGAAGTTCACCGGCAACCCCGGTGTCTACGTCCGCGTCGAGGATACCGTCCGCTCCTTCGCCGAGATTGTTGACGGCAAGGCCGATGACCTGCCCGAGCAGGCATTCCGCTATGCTTCCACGATTGAGGACGTGCGCGAGCGCGCCCGCAAGATGGGGGAGAAGTAGGTTATGCGTATCCGCATCGTGTGCCCCGTGAGCTGCGCCTATGAGGGCGACGCTGCGTTTGTGTCGATTCCGTCCACGGATGGTGAGTTTGGCGTTCTGCCTGCTCACTCCAGCGAAATCTGCACAATCGACCGCGGTTACGTTCGCGTTTCCGATAAGGCCATGGGCACTGTCGACCACACGTTTGCCGTGGCCGGCGGCTATGCCCAGGTTGCGGACGATGTCGTGACCGTCCTCGCCGAGCGCGCTTGCGATTTGGCGACCGTCGACGCCGATAAGGTTAAAGCTGATATTCAAGGTTTTGAAGAGAAGCTGGGTAATTTGTCGGAGGATGATGCACGCCGCGCCTACCTCTATAATGAAATCGCATGGTGTAAGCTCAAGCTTGCCCAATAGTCAAACGTTTTAGCGTTCGACCATTTGCGAACACATCATGCCCGGGATGGCCCAGCCACCCCGGGCATGCTTTTTGAAAGGGTAGACCTTGGATATTATCCGCGTTGAGGGTGGCCACGCCATCGGAGGTTCCGTGCCTGTTTCGGGCGCCAAGAACTCCGCGCTCAAACTCATGGCGGCAACGCTTCTGGCGCCGGGCAAGACGACGCTGCAGAACGTGCCTGATATTTCCGATGTCCACGTGATGGGCAAGGTGCTCAAGGGTATGGGCGCCACGATCGATGTTCTCGACGAGCACACGCTCGAGATCGATACCTCCCAGGTCGATTCTTGGGAGGCGCCCTACGAGCTCGTTGCCAAGATGCGTGCTTCCACCGCCGTGATGGGACCCCTGCTGGGCCGTTTCCATCGCGCCAAGATCGCCATGCCCGGCGGCTGCAACCTGGGCGCTCGCAAGATCGATATGCATATCTTGGGTCTTGAGGCCTTGGGCGTTGAGTTCGATACCGCCCACGGCTATATCAACGCCAATGCGCCTCAGGGCCTGCGCGGTACCACCGTCACGCTCGAGTTTGCCAGCGTCGGTGCAACCGAGAACCTCATCATGGCCTCTGTGCGCGCACAGGGCACCACGGTTATCGACAATGCCGCCCGCGAGCCCGAGATCGTCGATCTCGCTAACATGCTCAACGAGATGGGCGCCAAGATTGTTGGCGCCGGTACGCCCGTCGTGACTATCGAAGGCGTGGAAGAGCTCCATCCCGTTATCCATCGCGTGGTGGGCGACCGCATCGAGGCCGGTACCTTTATCGTCGCCGGTGCGTTGATGGCGGACGATCGCGGTGTCGATGTCACGGGCTTTTGCCCCATTCATTTGGGCATGGTGCTCAAGAAGATGGAGCTCATGGGTATCGACTGCGAGCGCGTCGAGGATGGCGTCCATGTGAACCGTGCCGAGCGTATCAAGCCGGTCGACATCCAGACGCTTCCGTTCCCCGGTTTCCCGACCGACATGCAGGCGCAGATTATGGTGCTCTCCGCCCTTGCCGACGGCAGTTCCGTTATTACCGAGAACATCTTCGAGAATCGCTTTATGTTTGCCTCTGAGCTGGTGCGCATGGGTGCCGACATTCGTATCGAGAGCCATCATGCCATGATTCATGGCGTCAAGGGCTTCTCGGGTGCACAGGTTACCTCGCCCGATCTGCGCGGCGGAGCGGCCCTCGTCGTAGCGGGCTTGATCGCCGACGGGACGACCGAGGTTTCGGCTATCCATCACATCAAGCGCGGCTACGAGCAGTTTGTCGAAAAGCTGCAGGCGCTCGGCGCGCATGTCGAGCATGCTACCGTCCCCGATCCCGTCATCTACTAATACAGGTTGCCTATGTTTAATAAAAAGCCCCTCGCAGATACCACCACCCGAAGACCCTCAACTGGTGCGCAGGCCAAGATCTACAGTCGCGATAACGTGGCTCGCTATTCCGAGCGCGCTCGCCAACGTCGTCGTAGCCACACGATTCGTCACGTCGCGCTCATTGTCGTGCTTGGCGTGCTGTTGAGTGCCACTACCGCTGCCGGCCTGTGGTTTGCCACCATTATGGGCAAGCTCGGCGATTCTAATGTCATTACCGACAATCTGCGTCGGGTTCTGGTTGACACCGATGAGGCAAAGGATCCGTTCTACGTGCTGCTTCTTGGTACCGACGGCCGTCCGGGCGAGGATACGTATCGTGCCGACTCGATTATCCTGGCACGCATCGACCCCACGCAAAAGCAGGCGACGCTCATTTCCGTTCCGCGCGACACCAAGGTCGAGTACAAGGGCGAGACCATGAAGATCAACGCCTGCCATACCGTTGGCGGCGCCGAGGCCATGGTCGAGGCGGTCAACGAGCTGTGCGGTGTTCAGATTTCCCACTATGCCGAGGTCAGCTTCGACGGTATGCAGGCGCTGATTGATTCGGTTGGCGGTATCGACATTAACGCAACCGATGATGTTGACGACCCCGAGCACCTGGATATTAAGATTACCGCTGGCCAGCAGCATATGGACGGTGCCACCGCCCTTACCTATGCCCGCTGCCGCTACACCTATGCCGACGGCGATTACACGCGCATGCGCCACCAGCGTCAGGTGCTTGGCGCCCTTGCCAACCAGATTCTCAATAACTTCGATGCCACGAAGATCTTTGGCCTGGTTAATTCGCTGTCCGATATGCTCGTAACCGATATGAGCGTTCAGGATATCGTGGCTACGGTCAACGCCATGCGCGGTATGGATGTCGACGGTATCTACTCGGCCAACCTGCCCTCGTACGCCGACGACAGCACCATGATCGACGGTGTGAGCTACGTCTTTGTCTACGAGGACGAGCTCAAGGAAATGATGGAGCGCGTCGATGCTGGCAAGGATCCCAAGGGTCCCAACACCATGGGTCTTTCCGACGGTTCCAGCTCTACGATCGGCGACCTGAACAACAACACGTCTGACGATTACGCAAACGGTACCGCAACCTCATCGGTCAGCTCTGACGATTCCGATGACTCAAGCGATTCGAGCGATTCGGACTACTACGAAGAGCCCACCGGCGACGGCAACGGCTACGAGGCCAATTATTAGGGTTACGCGGGCTTACCAGCCCGCGTAACCAGTTGACGCTGCAAACCCGCCAGAGCGGCAATCTGCCTTTCAACTTCGGCGGCATGATCAAAAGATCAATGCCGCCTCGTTTCAAGGCACCTTGCTCGCTCTGGCGGGTTTTCGCTGTCGTTGCCAAAACATCGGCGTTGCCTTGGTCCGGACTAGTCGTTGGGTAGTCATTGGGGACGTTTTTAAACGACTAGTCAAACAAGAACCTCCCCAATGACTACCCACAAAGCGAGAGTGGACGTCGTCATTTTGCGGCACTTGGGGACGTTCCTTTTGTGCCGGCAGTTTGGGACACTCCTTGCGTTAAGAGGCTGGCGTGCGTCAACCTGTTCTCATTGCAGCAAAAAATCGCCCCGTTCTTGGTTGAGGACGGGGCGATTCGTCTTTTTGACTTGTGCAGCCAGGCTTATGCAAAGCGGGCGACGAGCTCCTGGAGCACGTCGGTCATCTTGACGAGCGAACTGACCGGGACGAATTCGTTGACGCCGTGGTAGCAATAGCCGCCGGTGGAAAGGTTGGGGCAGGGCAGACCGCGGAACGACAGCTGCGCGCCGTCGGTGCCGCCGCGAATCGGCAGCACTTGGGGCTCAACGCCGCAGGCAAGGTAGGCTTCCTTGGCAACATCAATAAGCTCGGGAAAGTCACAAACGATCTCGGCCATATTTCGATACTGCTGCTTAATCTCGACTGTCACGCGCTCCTCACCCAGACGCTGGTTGAGCATCGAGGCGGCGGCATCAATAAGGTCGAGTTTCTGCTGGAACTTGGCGGCGTCATGGTCGCGGACGATATAGCGCGCTGTGGCGTGATCGACGGTCGCAGATACACCCTCAAGGTGATAAAAGCCCTCGTAGCCTTCCGTATACTCCGGACGCTGCACGTAGGGGAGCAACGCGTTGAAGTCGCAGAACAGATTGCCTGCGTTGACCATACGGCCCTTAGCGTCGCCCGGGTGGATGGACTGGCCCTCAAAGCAGACAGTCGCCTCGGCGGCGTTAAAGCACTCCCACTCCAGCTCGCCGATGGGGCCGCCGTCGACCGTGTAGGCGTACTTGCAGCCAAAGGTATCGATATCCAGCAGCTCGGCTCCGTGGCCGATCTCCTCGTCAGGGCAGAAGCAAATGCCGAGTGCGGGATGGGGCAGAGAAGGGTCCTGAGCGATACGCGCGACAAGTGACATGATCTCGGCGACGCCTGCCTTGTCGTCCGCGCCCAGCAGCGTGGTGCCATCGCTGCAGACCAGGTCCTCACCCGCGAGGTCATTCAGGGCGGGAAGCTTGGCGGTACTCATGGCAACGGGCTTACCGTCAACCGTGCCGCAGACCAGGTCGCCGCCTTCGTAGTGTACGATGTGCGGCTTCACGCCGGCGCCCGGTGCAACTTCGGTGGTGTCGAGATGGGCGATCAGGCCCAGGGCGGGCTTGTCCTCAGCGCCCGCACTTGCGGGGATATGCGCGCAGACATAGGCGTGCTCGGTCACGTGGGCATCTTCCGCACCAAGCTCGCGCAGCTCTTCAGCCAGCACGTTGGCAAGGTCAAACTGAACGGTGCTCGAAGGTACCTGGTCGCAGTTTGCATCCTCGGACTGCGTGTTGATCTGGACGTAGCGCAAAAAGCGCTCGAGGACATCGGGGTTCGTGGTGGTGTTTTCCATAAAGACCGCTCCAATCTTGGTCGTCGTGTGCAACAAGAACTCTAGCACGGTATGCCACGGCATACCGCGACGCTTGGATGGGGTAGAATCAGCCATTGAATGCAGAAGGGACGGAAGATCATGGATACGACAAATAGCTCGCGCGAACTACATCTGACGGTGGCGAACGAAGACTACTTGGAGTGCATGGTTCGCATTGAAAGCGAAGAGGGGGAAACCAACGGCGTGCGATCGGTCGACATCGCGCAGCGCCTTGGCGTCTCCAAGGCATCGGTCAATAAAGCGGTTTCGGCGCTCAAGGCATCCGAGCTTGTCGAGCAATCGCACTACGGCAAGGTAGTCCTGACCGATCGCGGCCGCGAGGTTGGCACGGCTATCTGGTACCGTCATCGCCTCGTCCGCACGTTTTTGGTTCAGGAGCTCGGTGTCGAATTTGAGCGAGCCGATTCCGAGGCCTGCATGATGGAGCATGCGCTATCCGAGGACACGATGAACCGCTGGCTCGCCTATCTCGAAAAGCAGGGAATCAGCGTCGAGGAATAGCGGGATATATATGGATACGAGTTATTACAATCGCTTTGGTGCCGAGGAACTTACGCGCCGCTTGTCGAGCGAGACCTTGTTGGCGCAGGGCCCCATGGGCAGTGTTCTGTTGAGTGAGTACGACGCCGCCGATATTCCACCGGCGTTTTGGAATCTGGCAGAGCCGCAGACCGTTTCTCGTATCCATCGCTTGTATGTCGCCGCCGGCGCGCAGGTACTCATTACCAATACCTTTCAGGCATCAAGCTATGCCCTCAAGCACGACCAGATTGCGCCGTCCGTGGCGGAGGTCAATCGCGGGGCCGTCGACGATGCCCGCCAGGCGCACCCTCAGCTGCTGCTGGGCTCGATGGGTCCGATCGGTATTGAGTGGTTTGCCGAGGACTCGGCCGAGTTTCGTGAGATCCGAGGCATTGCGCGCGAACAGGCGCACGCCTTGCTCAATGCTGGTGTTGACGGTCTGCTGATCGAGACGGTGACGTCTATCCGTAATTTGCAGCCCATGCTTGCCGGCGCCCGAGATGCCGCCGATGGCATGCCTGTTCTGGTGAGTTTTGTCGTTGACGATAAGGGCGACCTGTTGGGCGATGGCCTCAACATCGAGGCAGCCGTTTTGTACGCCGAAAAACACGGCGCAAACTCGGTTGGTGTTAATTGCTGTTCGCTTGCGGCCGCGAACGCGGCGGTGCCCAGGATGGTTGCATCGGCGACTACTCCCGTCACGGTGCGTCCCAACGTGGGCGATCCGGTCCAGACTCAGGATGGCCCCGTATGGCACGAGAACCCCGAAGCTTTCGCGCGCGCATGCATCGAATGGAGACATGCCGGTGCCGCAATGGTGGGCAGTTGCTGTGGAACCACGGCAATCACTACGGCAGCGATGGCCGAGGCGCTCGATATATAAAGGGCAAAACCGCTCCATACGGGGCGGTTTTTTATTGCCTGCATGTCCTCGGCAGCATTTGCCCAAATGGTGAATGCTGGTGCCGGCAGGTTGCCGAGCGTGTATCGCGGGTATACCTCATGCGTACCATGATCCAAACACTGTGAGGTGTCTGCGCGTGTGCGCGATAATTCATTTTGGAACTGACGGTTGGCGCGCTCGCGTCGATGAGGACTTCACTGCCGATAACGTTGCCCGTATCGCCGATGCCGTCGGCGAGTTGTGGCAAAAGACCAATCCGGGCAAAACGGTATATATAGGGTTCGACACTCGGCCCCTGGCGCGCGAGTTCGCTGAGCTTGCGGCGGGTGTGCTAGCAGCGCACGGGCTAGACGCCGTGCTCGCTTCGCGACCTGTTCCGACCCCTGCCCTTACGTGGGCGGCGGCTTATGACGGTGAGGCGTGCGGCGCGCTCATGGTGACGGGGTCCCATCATCCGCAGGGTTATCTGTGTCTCAAGATTCGCATGGGTGACGGCTCGACCGCCAACCAGGATGTCATCGAAGAGCTCGAAGAGACCATGGCTCCCGAGCCAATGGGGATCGAGGGGCAATATCGCACCGCGGATATCATTCCTGACTATATGCAAGCGGTGGCATCGTTTGTCGATGCCGAAGCCATCCGCGCCGCGCACCTGCGCGTGGTTGTTGACCCCATGGGCGGCGCAGCCCAGGGCTATCTAGCCGACTTGCTGCGCGAGCTTGGCGTTGAGGTGCACGAGATTCACGCCGGGCAGGCGCCTGACCAAGAAGATATCTGCCCCGACCCCGTTGAGCCGTGGGTGGACGCTTGCGAGCATACGGTTATCGAGGACGGAGCTTGCGCTGGCCTGGTGACCGACGGCGACGCCGACCGTATCGGCGCGGTTGACGAGCGCGGCAGATATATACATCCGCATCAGATCATGGCGCTCGTTTTGGGCGACTTGGTTCAATTTCGTAATTTGGAGGGACGCGTCGTCGTCAATCTTTCGTGCTCGACGCTCGTGCGTCGCATTGCCGAGGCGCTTGGCTGCCGCGTGACCGTCAAACCAGTCGGTTTCAAATATATAGCGGCAGAGATGAAGAAGGGTGGCGTCCTCATAGGCGGCGAGGAAGCCGGTGGTATCGGCATCGCCGCGCATATGCCCGAGCGCGATGGAATCCTCGCCTGTCTGATTCTGTGTGAGCTTATGGCAAAGACGGACGCGCCTTTGGGCGTTCTGGTCGACCAACTCGAGGACAGTTTTGGTAAGACGAGTTACGGTCGACGCGATTTGCGCCTTGAGGCCGAAGATGCCGAAACGTTACGAACCCTGCTGCCGGGCGTAAACCCCAAGTCGATTTGTGGCAAGGTGCCGCAAAACGTTAGTCATATGGATGGCTTGCGTTTAGCATTCGAGGATGACACGTGGCTGCTGGTCCGTCCTAGCGGGACCGAACCAGTGGTGCGCGTCTACGCCGAGGGGTTCTCGGTGGAAGAACGTGATGAGTTGCTCGATGCTGGCTGTGCTTTAGCTAGGGGAACGTATCCGCTTTAACCATGAGACTGCCTTATATAAAGAGATGCTCGGTGAGCGGTAGTTAACGGCTGGCAAACGTTAGTCGGATCCCAAATTGTGTAGGAAATGTGTACGCCCAGATTCCCGCCCCCGGCGCCCCTCCGGTCTGGCAATATATCTCCTTGCCGCGCGGC
>CAJMOP010000038.1 GCA_905215115.1 uncultured bacterium
CCGTCGCTCGGTCGTCGCCTTGCCGGCAAGCGCATGAGCCGCCCGGTACCGAGCGTGTCACTCAGCCGCCGCGACCTACGCTTCTTTAACGCCTTCCCGCGTCTGCGCATCAATCGTTACGAGGGCGTCATCCGAGCTACCGACCTCCGCGACCGAGCCCGCGAGCTGTTCCGGCGCTAGCCAGAGCGGAGCCAAGCGCGCCCTTCTCGTTCGCACGTTTCCCGTTCGTTTCGCGTCCGTTGCCGCGCCGTTTCCAAGATTGCGGTGCCGTTTCCATTCGACAACGCAGCGTTTAACAACGCCGTATCTGGTCTACACCAGTTGCCCCTCGGCCGCATGATGGGCGCCGACAACGTTCATGCGACCAAGGGGGAGCGAATGTACGATACGGGATCGACAACGTTTATGCTCATCTGCACCATGCTCGTGTTTTTAATGACACCGGGTCTGGCGTTTTTCTATGGCGGCCTGTCCAGGCGCAAAAATGTCATCAACACCATGCTTATGTGCTTTGGCGCCATTGGCCTGGTTGGTGTGCTGTGGATTGTTGCCGGCTGGTCGCTGGCCTACGGTGGCGACGGCTCCAGTCCGTTTATTGGAGGCCTTGACCAGCTGCTGTGCCTGCCGGCGCTCAACCAGGTGCTGCAGGCGGCCGAGGGCAATGCTGCGGATGGTGCCGTCTACCCTCAGATCATCAACATCGCCTTCCAGATGGCGTTTGCCATGATCACCGCCGCTATCGTTACGGGCAGTCTGGCAGGCCGCGTTAAGTTCGGTGCCATGACGGCCTTCCTGGGCATTTGGCTGCTTGTGGTCTATGCGCCGCTCGCCCACATGGTTTGGGGCGGCGAGGGCTCCTTTATCGGCGACATCATCGGCGCGCTCGACTTTGCCGGCGGCGACGTGGTACACATTTCGTCCGGTCTTACGGGCCTGATTCTCTGCTTAATGCTCGGCCGTCGTCGCGGCTTTGGCATGATGAGCTACCGTCCGCATAACGTGCCGTTTGTGGCGCTGGGCGCCGGCCTGCTTTGGTTTGGCTGGTTTGGCTTTAACGGTGGCAGCGAGTTTAAGGCCGACGCCGTGGCGGCGCTCGCCATCCTCAACACCGTGACGGCCAGCGCGGCGGGCATGGTCTCGTGGCTTGTCGTCGAGCGCGTGCACACCGGTCGTCCCACGCTGGTGGGTGCTAGCACCGGTTTGGTTGCGGGCCTTGTGGTGGTTACGCCGGGTGCGGGCTTTGTCGAGCCGTGGGCGGCACTGGTCATGGGCCTGATCGTATCGCCCGTCTGCTATCTGGCCATCAGCCATCTTAAGACCAAGTTCGGCTACGACGATGCGCTCGACGCGTTCGGTTGCCACGGTATCGGCGGCATCTTGGGCGGTGTGCTCACGGGCCTGTTCTGCGTGCCGGAGCTCTCGTGGACCGGTAAGGGCGGCCTGTTCTACATGGGCGACGTGTCGCTGCTTGTCTCGCAGGTTCTGGGCATTGTGGTGACGGTCGTTATTGTGCTGGTGCTCGACTTGGTGATCGCCGCGGTGGTCAAGGCGCTGTTCCACGGTAGCCTGCGCGTGGACGAGGCCGACGAGGCCCTGGGTCTGGATGCGAGTCAGCACGGCGAGAGCGCCTATCCTTCGTTTAGTGGTCTGGACTAACAGTTTCAAACGTTCTGTCAGACCAACTCTTAAAGAGAGGAATTCACTATGAAGAAGATCACGGCAATCGTTCGTGCTGAGAAGCTTGAGGTTCTCAAAGACGCGCTGTTTGCTGCCGATGTTCGCGGCATGACCATCAACCAGGTGCAGGGCTGCGGCGCACAGCATGGCTGGAAGGAATACGTGCGCGGCAACGAACTGCTCGTCAATACCATCCCCAAGGTGCAGTTCACCCTCATCTGCGCTGATGAGCACGTTGACGGAATTGTCGACATCATCTGCAATGCCGCTCGCACCGGTGCCGTCGGCGACGGCAAGATTTGGGTCGAGCCGGTCGAAGAAGTCATCCGCATTCGCACCGGCGAACACGGCCCGGCCGCGGTGTAGAATCGACCGTCTGCCATCCGCAACGTTAAAATGCTGCAATGAGGCACAAGACTTGCGTTACGGATGGGCGGATTATGGGTCGCAATAAATATCCCGAGGAGACGGTCGCGAAGATTCTCGACGCGGCACTGGAGCTATTCTGCGCACAGGGTTATGAGGGGACGAGTATTCAAGATATCGTTGACCGTCTCGACGGCATGACCAAGGGCGCTGTCTATCATCACTTCAAGAGCAAAGAAGAGATTTTCAACGCCGCGTTTGATCGGGCGATGACTCCGATTGTTGAGCACCGCCGCTCGATGCTTGGCGTCGGTAATATGACCGGAGCCCAAAAGCTCAAGCGACTGTACGCTCCCGAGTCCGTTGTTCCACAAATTGAGCTATGGGCACGTATGCGTCCTGCAGCAGATCCGGTAAAAAGCTCGCGCCTACTGGCGATGCAGTACCAGGGCTCATTTGACGAGTCGGCCGATGGCTGTCTCTTGCCAGTGATCGAGGAGGGCATCGCCGACGGCTCCATTGCGTGCGAATGCCCACGCGAAGCGGCGGAGGCCGTATCGTTGTTGGCGAATCTTTGGCTGCTGCCATTGTTCCGTCCGCTCGAGCCCAAGGAGCGAATGCTCGCTCGCGCACAATGTTTGGCGCAGATGGCTGCCGCGGTGGGGCTCGATTTGGGTAATGAAGTGCTTCAGACAACGGCGCAGATTTGGGACGTATGGGACCGCGCCGGGTGGTAATATAGATACCAACGGTATGTAATTGATTTGTGAGGGTAGCCACGGCTGCCCTTTTCAAGTCATTAAATACATACTAGTGGTATGTATAGGGGGTGGGCTTATGGCTGGGCTGAGAGACGTCGGTGTCTCGTTGAAATCAAAAACAGTGCGGTCAATCAGGCTCGCGGAACTTCTGGTTGCGCAGCTGTGCACGTATTCGATGCTGTCGGCGCTGTGCTTTGCGTATCCACTTTACTTGTTCGATCGCAGTGGATCGTCAACGTTATATGGCGCCGTCGTGGCGACGGCGTTCATACCCGGCGTACTCGCAACTCCGGCTGGTGGGATCTTAGCGGATCGGGGAAGACACCGCGAGGTCCTCGTGGCCCTCGGCATTGCTCTGATGACTGCATCACTGCTGTCTATCCCCATGAAGCGCTCGTTGCCTCTTGCGGTCGTCGTAGTAGCGATACTTTGTGTTCAATATGGTGTTCAATCGCTGCTAAAGCCAATGCTCCAAATTGAGACGGTGCGTATGGTGGGTGAAGAGAAGGTTGAGCGGGCCACTGCATTGGTTTCGCAGATGACCATGGTGAGCAATATCTTGGGTCCTGTGGTCGGGACGGCAGTCTATGGGTGCTTTGGCATCGATGCTCTTTGCACAACCGCGTCGGTGGCGTTTGCGATTTCAGCTCTCTTGTTTGGGGTCGCACTCAAGCAAAACGCCTCATCTGAAACGATGAGAGACGGCGCGACTCGCACGACATGCCGAAACGATTTTCGGGAGTCGATTCGGTATCTGTTGCAAAATGCATCATTGGTCGCTGTGATTTTGCTTGCGGCAGTTTTGAACCTTGCGTTGGTTGGGCTAACGATTGGCGCTCCCATTATTGTTACAAAGCATCTCGGCATGCAATCGTCCTGCGTTGGGATAGTTGAGGTTGCTCTGGGCCTGGGTGGTCTTACCGGCAGTGGCTTGGTCGGCATTTGGCCGCATCGTTTTTCTTTCAATGGCATATGTCGATATGTTGCGATGATCTGTTTTGGAGTCGCGCCGATTATTGTTACGCTGCTGTTCGGCGTAGATGTATGCGTGTTCACCGTGTTTGCGGTTGGTTCGGCATGGGTCATGGTGTGGGCGAGCATTACGTCGGTTGAAATCATCGCGTTTGTTCAGCGGGTAGCGCCGACTGAGCTCTGCGGAAAAGTGCTTTCGGTCGTTTACATGGTCCTTTCCTGCGCAACACCTATCGGCCAATTGACGTACGGGGTTGCATATGATCGATGGACACCGGCGATTGTATTCGCAGCCATGTTGGCGGTGCTGACGTTGACGACGGTGCTGTTTTATCGTCTGAAAAATCGCTTGCGGCGATTGTCTTGACGCGCTGGGGCACCGTGAATTTGCGGAGGCAGTGGTCCGCCGCGCCGGGACGGCATTGTTTGGGCGTGCCTCTCCTTCGTCTACAATATCGTGCAGACGAAGGAGGGGCACGCCCATGATCAAGATGTTCGCGAGTGACTTAGACGGAACGCTGCTGAACGCCCTGCACGAGGCGGATGGGACCATCCGCCGTGCCATTCGCGAGCTGACCGAGGCCGGCCTGCATGTGGTTCCCGCGACCGGACGCTCGACGCTGCCGATCGGCGAGCATGGCTTTACGGGGCTGGCGCTCGATGCCTGCTGCTCTAACGGCTCCATCGTGCGCGACAGTCATGGCGAGGTGCTCAAGACCTGGACCATCGATCCGCAGATCACCGAGGAGCTGCTCAAGGAGTTTCCGGATATCTGTTTTGACTGCTCCACGCCCGACGGCATGTTTTCGAGCGGATCGTTCGAGATGCACCAGGCGGGCTTTAAAAAAGACAGCCCTATCAAGCGCATCGTGATGCGCGGCATGCGTGCGCGTGGCGGGTACCACGAGGAACAGTACTTCGACCAGTCGATCGGTGACATCCTGCGCCACGATGTGTGCAAGATCAACTGTCGCGTGACCTCGCCCGAGCTGGAGCGCGACCTTAAGGCGTATCTGGCCGAGCGCTCGGACCGCGTGGTCAACGCGCCGTTCGATCCGGTGATGTTCGAAATTACGGACGTGGCGTGCAACAAGGGCGAGAGCGTGGCATGGCTGGCGGGCTACTACGGTATTGCCGAGGACGAGGTCGCGGTCTACGGCGACGGCGGCAACGATATCGCCATGCTCAAACGCTTCCGCCACAGCTACGCGACCAAAAACGCAAGCGATGCAGCTAAGGCCGCCGCGAGCGTGACCATCGGCAGCTGCATGGTCCATGCCGTCCCCAAACACATGCTCGCCACCATGCGCAAGCAAAACTCCCGCACCGTCATCGAATAATGTGACAAAGGGACTGCCCCTTTGTCACAGTGGGGACTAGCTTCTTTAAACACGAACATATATTCGCATATTTAACTGCGCTTTGATAGAATTGTTGCTGTTGGCGGCAGTTCCATGTGCCGGGCAGCGCCCTCCATCTGATGGGAGGTGATGCCCATGACCGATTTGATTGATTTCGTGAGGCTCCTGACCGCATTGGTCTCGTTCTTCACGGCGCTTGTCGGCCTTTCCGAGGCACTCAAGCAGCGTTCGAAGCGCAACAGAAGGGGTCGCCGCCGCTAAGGCGTTGACCCCCTAATGCAAACAACGGCGCTGCCCAGCCAGCTACAACTTGGACTGCCGTCGACACTATTCTACCCACGAATGACATTTTGGACAATCGGTAATGCCGCTCCAAAAGCCAGGCGGGTTGTGACAAAGGGACTGCCCCCTCGTCACATTCCAAATATTGCCTTTACGTGTTGATGCACACGGTGTGCAATAATACTCGCACTGTGCAATAGCGCACAGGCTGAGTAACAAGGAGGACGCTTGTCCCAGCTCGAGAAATGCGACCGCCGGTCCCTTCGCTCGCAGCGTGCCCTTCGCCAGGCACTTGCCAGCGAGCTTGCCGAAAGCGGCGACCTTTCGCGCATTAATGTCGCGTCGCTCACCGAGCGCGCTGGCCTTACGCGCCGCACGTTCTATTCGCATTACCGCGATATCCCCGACTTTATCAATCAAATCGAGGACGGCTTGCTGGCCGAGATCCGTGAGCGCATTGAGCTCATCACCGCAGCTCAGCTGCCCGATCTCTATCACAACATCGATGAGCTCGAGCCGGCGCCCGGTTCGGTTGATCTGCTGCGTTATCTTGCGGCCAACCGCGACTTAATCGGTGCGCTGCTGGGTCCGGGCGGCGACCAGGCCTTTATTAAAAGGATTATCGACACCGCGCGTGAGGCTGTGGTGCCGCGTGCGCAGACGGGCATTTTGGGCCTAGCGCTGGGTACGTTCTTTGACTACTACGTCACCTACGTTGTGAGTGCCGAGGTCGGCATGATTCAGCGCTGGTTTGAGCGTGGGCTCACCGAATCGCCCGAGGCCATGGCACGCATTATGACGGTTATCGCCTTTGTGCGTCCCGGCGACTTGTATGGCCAACCCATCGATATCAACGTGCCGGAATACGGCATGAAGCTATTGAACTTGCAGCTCGAAGACGCGGTCGACACCGCCGTGTCCGTTGAGTCCCATAACTAAGAGGAGAGACAGATGAGCAAACTCGTCGAGGGCATTAAGGACCGTATGGTCGCTGCCGCGCGTGAGGCCGCGCCCGCCGTGGCGGATGCCGCGCAGAAGGCGGCGACCGCTGCTGCCGAGATAGTCACTGAGAAAGTCGCCGAGGCTAAGAGCGCGGCGGGGGAGGCATTCGTTGCCGGCGCAACGACTGACGCAACCGCGGCCAACGCTGCAGATCCCGTAGCCGCTACCGCTGTCCACGCCCCCGAAGGCGCGATCTTCAACCCCGAGGCCGCCCGCGGCAACCTGCACCTGGGCATCGACGTGGGCTCCACCACCGTTAAGCTCGCTGTGCTCAACGACGACAACCAGATTGTCTACGCCAAGTACCAGCGTCACCACACCGACGTCCGCGCTTGCGCCCGCGACCTGTTCGAGGGTGCTGCGACCGTGCTGCCGACGGCCCAGATGACCTGCGCCATTACCGGCTCGGGCGGCCTGCTGCTGTCCCAGTGGCTCGACCTGGAGTTTGTCCAGGAGGTCATCGCCAGCAAGCGTGCCGTCGAGACCCTCATTCCGGCCACCGATGTCGCCATCGAGCTGGGCGGCGAGGACGCCAAGATCATCTACTTTGACAACGGCATCGAGCAGCGCATGAACGGCACCTGCGCCGGCGGTACGGGCGCGTTCATCGACCAGATGGCAACCCTGCTGCACACCGACGCGAGCGGCCTCAACGAGCTCGCGGCCAACGCCACCACCATCTATCCCATCGCTAGCCGTTGCGGCGTCTTTGCCAAGACCGATGTGCAGCCGCTCCTCAACGAGGGCGCCCGCCCCGAAGACGTGGCCGCCTCCATCTTCCAGGCCGTTGTGACCCAGACCATCTCGGGCCTGGCGTGCGGCCGTCCCATTCGCGGCAACGTCGCCTTCCTGGGCGGCCCGCTGCGGTATCTCTCCGAGCTGCGCCACCGCTTCTACCTCACGCTCAACCTGGACGAGGAGCATCGTATCGTGCCCCAAAACGCCCACCTGTTTGTGGCGAGCGGCGCCGCCATGGCGCACGAGTCCAACAAGCTCAGCACGTTCCCGCAGCTCATCGAGGCTATCGACAGCTTAGGCGACACGCAGGGTGCCGAGGTCGAGCGCCTGGATCCGCTCTTTGCCACCGACGAGGACTTTGCTGAGTTCAAAACCCGCCACGACCAGGAAGTCGTCCCCAAGGGCAAGCTCGACGGCTACACCGGCCGCGTGTTCATTGGCATCGACGCCGGTTCCACCACCATGAAGGCCGCACTCGTGGGCGAGGACGGTCAGCTGCTGCACACCTGGTACGGCAACAACAACGGCGACATCCTAGGCACGGCCAAGGTCATCATGGCCGATTTCTACAACCACATCCCTGCCGGCTGCACCATCGGCCACGTGACTACCACGGGCTACGGCGAGGCGCTGCTCATCGAGGCCCTCAAGGCCGATTCCGGCGAGATCGAGACCGTTGCGCACCTGCGCGGCGCCAAGGCATTCCTGCCCGGCGTCGAGTTTATCCTGGACATCGGCGGCCAGGACATGAAGTGCCTGCGCGTCAAGGACGGTGTCATCGAGCACATCATGCTCAACGAGGCCTGCTCGTCGGGCTGCGGCAGCTTTATCGAGAGTTTCGCTGTCTCCATGAACATGGACGTGCGCGCGTTCGCCGACGCCGCCATCCATGCCAAGGCCCCCGTCGACCTGGGCAGCCGCTGCACGGTCTTTATGAACTCGCGCGTCAAGCAGGCGCAAAAGGAAGGCGCCACGGTGGGTGACATCGCGGCCGGCCTGTCCTATTCCGTCATCAAGAATGCCCTGTTCAAGGTCATTAAGCTGCGCGACCCCAAGGAGATCGGCAGTCAGGTGATCGTCCAGGGCGGCACCTTTATGTCCGATGCCACGCTGCGTGCGTTTGAGCAGCTCACCGGCGTTCACGCCGTGCGCCCCGACATCGCCGGCTGCATGGGCGCCTACGGTGCGGCCCTGCTCGCCCGCGATCGCGCCGGCGCCGATGGCATTTCGACCATTCTTTCTGCCGAGGACATCGCGCACCTCACCGTGACGCAAAAGCATGTCCGCTGCGGCCGTTGCTCCAACAACTGCCAGCTCACCGTCAACGACTTTGGCGGCGGCAGGCGCTTCATTACCGGTAACCGCTGCGAGAAGGGTGCCGGCCACAAAAAGCAAAAGACCGAAGCCCCCAACCTCTTCAAAAAGAAAAACGAGCTGCTGTTTAACCGCGAGGTGCTGAGCCCCGACGAGGCCCCGCGCGGCACCGTGGGTATCCCGCGCGCACTCAACATGTACGAGAACTACCCCTTCTGGCACGCGTTCTTTACGCGCCTGGGCTTTAGCGTGCAGCTGTCCGACCAGTCGAGCAAGAAGACCTACCAGGCGGGCATCGAGTCCATGCCGTCCGAGAGCGTGTGCTATCCGGCCAAGATGAGCCACGGCCACGTGATGAATCTCATCGACCGTGACGTCGACTTCATCTGGATGCCGTGCGTGCGCTGGGAGCGCAAGGAGGATCCGACGGCTGGCAACTGCTATAACTGCCCCATCGTCATGAGCTACCCCACGGCGTTGGCACTCAACATCGACGAGATCCGCGAGCAGAACATCGAGTTCCTGTATCCGTTTGTGCCCTATCACGACAAGACCGAGCTCAAGCGCCGTCTGTATCAGGTGCTCGCCGTCGACCGTGTGGCCGATGCGCAAGCCGGTCGCGGTCGCGTGCGTGGGCCCAAGATCACGCGCTCCGAGGTCGATGCCGCTGTCAACGCTGCCTTTGAGGCCGATGCGCGTTTCCATGAGGACATCCAGACCATGGGCGAGGAGGCTCTTAAGTGGGTCGAGGACCACGGTGGCCACGGCATTGTGCTCGCCGGCCGCCCCTACCATAACGACCCCGAGATCAACCATGCCCTGCCCGAGCTTATCTCGAGCTTTGGCTTTGCGGTCTTTACCGAGGATTCGCTCGCGCACCTGGTAAAGCCTGAGCGTCCGATTCGCGTCGTCGACCAGTGGATGTACCACAGCCGCCTGTATGCCGTCGCCCGTTTTGTGACGATGCGCAACGACCTGGATCTGATCCAGCTCAATTCCTTCGGCTGTGGCCTGGACGCTCTGACCACCGACCAGGTGCAGGAAATCCTTGAGGCCAGCGGCAAGATCTACACCGTGCTCAAGATCGACGAGGTGTCCAACCTGGGCGCTGCGCGCATCCGCATCCGCTCGCTCATGGCGGCGCTCAAGGACCAGGAGGCCGAGCGCTTGGCCGAGGCTACGGCAGCGGGCGAGGCCTACGAGCAGGGCGACGCCGCGCCGGTGGCACCCTCCATGGATGCTCCCGCATTCGCGAGCCGCAAGTACACGTTCGAGGCGCAGCGTGAGAGCGCCTCGACCGCATGGCCCAAGGTGCCCTTTACCGAGCAGATGCGCGAGGAGGGTTACACCATCCTGTGCCCGCAGATGGCGCCGATCCACTTTGACCTGGTCAAAGAGGTGTTCCGCGGTGCCGGCTACAACCTGGAGCTGCTGCCCTCGACTGACCACGATGCCGTCGAGGCCGGTCTGCGCTATGTGAACAACGACATCTGCTATCCGTCGATCCTGGTGACGGGTCAGATCATGGAGGCCATCGAGAGCGGTCGGTACG
This sequence comes from uncultured bacterium, assembly GCA_905215115.1. Lineage (GTDB taxonomy): Bacteria > Actinomycetota > Coriobacteriia > Coriobacteriales > Coriobacteriaceae > Collinsella. Next base: position 10,026 of record CAJMOP010000038.1, read on the forward strand.
ACCTGTCCAAGACAGCCGTGGTCATCAGCCAGACCGGCGGTGGCTGCCGTGCCACCAACTACATCGCGCTTATCCGCAAGGCCCTGCGCGAGAGCGGCCACCCCGAGATTCCGGTGATCTCGCTTTCGGCCGTGGCGCTGGGCGAGGACAACCCCGGCTTTAAGATTACGCCGGCGCTGCTTAAGCAGGCAGTCTACGCGGTGCTCTTTGGCGACGTGATGATGCAGATGCTCTATCGTTGCCGCCCGTACGAGGCAACGCCCGGTGCGGCGAACGCACTCTACGAGGAGTACATGGCGCGCGCCCGCAAGCTGGCGCCCAAGTTCAACAGGCATAACTACACCAAGCTGTGCCGCGAGGCCATCCGCGCGTTCGACTCCATGCCGCTCGTGGGCGAGGGCACCAAGCCGCGCGTGGGCGTGGTCGGCGAGATCTTGGTCAAGTTCCATCCCACGGCCAACAACCACGTGGTCGACGTTATCGAGCGCGAGGGCTGCGAGGCCGTGGTGCCGGGCCTGCTCGACTTCTTCCTGTACTCCATGAGCAACGCCGAGCTGCAGAAGGACGAGCTGGGAAGCTCTCCCACTACGCGCGCGGGCATGCAGGCGCTCATCAAGCTGGTGGACTGGATGCGCACGCCGGTGGAGGAGATGCTCGAGAAGTCCCGCCGCTTTGAGGCGCCCGAGCGCATCGGCACCATGGCCGACAAGGCCCGCACGGTGCTTTCGGTGTGCAACAACATGGGCGAGGGCTGGCTGCTCACGGCCGAGATGCTCGACCTGATCGATCACGGTGCGCCCAATATCATCTGCACGCAGCCCTTCGCGTGCCTGCCCAACCACGTGGTGGGCAAGGCCGTGATCAAGGAGCTGCGCCGCCAGCATCCCGAGAGCAACATTGTCGCGGTGGACTACGACCCCGGTGCGTCCGAGGTCAACCAGCTCAACCGTATTAAGCTCATGATCAGTGTGGCCAAGGAGAACATGCGCGCCGGCAAGGGCTTTAAGCTCGAGAAGGTGGCGCCGCTCGCGATGGACGAGGTCACCGGCCAGATGCGCGCCCACGACGGCTGCGTGAGCTGCGAGCCGGCCAGCGAGGAAGCCGTTGCGTCGGTCGCCGAGCGTCTGGGACGCGGCATTAAGAAGTAGCTTGCCCGCTATGGGCTAGATATGAGACAAACGGGTGGCAGCCGTGCCGGCTACCACCCGTTTTTGCTGGACATATGTTGCGTAAACGCCCCAACTATCACCCTTTGCGAACTTAGATTTCGGAAGTATGCGGCAAAATCTGAATAGGCCGAGCACACCGGATATGACAAAGCTCTGTACCTGCGGTTTTATTGGCGAAAATCAGGACGTGCTCAAGAGTTTCGGAATTTGCCGCATACTTCCGAAAACGACGTCTCGGTGGCACCAAAAACTGCCCTCGGAACCCCTGAGATAATGAACATATGTAGCCGTTTGCCGCGAAATACCGCCCGTTTATAGAACCCACCCCCAGCGCGCGTCATCCTTACGGTTGAATAAATACACATCTATGGAATTACGTAAGAGAGGGCCGTTCCATGAGCTACAAGACCGTTTGTGTTGCCGGCGGCGGCGTGTTGGGAAGCCAGATTGCCTTTCAGGCTGCCTACTGCGGCTTTGATGTAACGATTTGGCTGCGCAGCGAGGGCAGCATCGGCCGCACCCAGCCCAAGATCGATCACGTGCGCAAGGAGTACATCGCGGCAATCGAGGGCATGGCGGACGGCACGGGCGAGTGGTGCGCCGGTATCGCCGATGGCACCCAGCCCTTCGACAAGGAAGCGGCGCTCGCCGCCGTCGAGCGTGCCTACTCCACACTCAAGCTGGAGCTCGATCTTGCCAAGGCCGTGGCCGACGCCGACCTGGTCATCGAGTCTATGGCCGAGGACACTCAGGCAAAAATCGACTTCTACAAGAAGCTCGCCCCGGTTCTGCCGCAAAAGACCGTCATCGTGACCAACTCATCCACGCTGCTGCCGAGCACCTTTGCCAAGTACACCGGCCGTCCCGAGAAGTACCTGTCGCTGCACTTTGCCAACTCCATCTGGAAGAACAACATGACCGAGGTCATGGCACAGGACCAAACCGACAAGCGCTACTTCGACGAGCTCGTCGACTTTGCCAACGATATCCGTATGCTTGCCCTGCCCGTCAACAAGGAAAAGAACGGCTACCTGCTCAATTCCATGTTGGTGCCGTGGCTGCTTTCGGGCCTTGACCTGTATGTTTCGGGTGTGAGTGACCCCAAGAGCATCGACCTTGCATGGACGCGGGGCACCGGCGCCCCCAAGGGCCCGTTCCGCGTATTCGACACGGTGGGTATCCAGACGGCCTACAACATCGTCATGCAGTATCAGAAGGTCCCGGGCCTGGTGAGCCCGCTGCTCAAGAAGATGATGATGCCCTACAACTTTAAGGCTATGGCATCCGTCCTCAAGAAAATGCTCGACGAAGGTAAGCTGGGCGAAAGCTCGGGCGAGGGCTTCTTCAAGTACTAAAAATGATCTCTTGGGGGCGGAAGCGTTGAGGATCTACGGTAGTATGCGACAAGATCTGAATAGGTCGAGCAAGAGCTGTAGCGCGCGTTGACGTTTGCCCAATAGAACGCAAAAATGCACCGTTCGCCGATACTCCTCTCGCGAGTGGTTGCCATATGGTTTGATGTTGGAAACATATGATTGCCGACAGGCCGTAGGTGACATTCGCCATGATATCGGAGGTACCAAGTATGTTTCGTGCTCCGTTAAACAAGTATCGGGCTGGCTGACATGAGCCGCCGTTTTGTCTCGATAACCGTTGCAGTGGTTTGCCTGGCAGTGCTTCTGGGCGCTATAGGGCAGTTCGCTATAAGTCGAGAAACATCCTATATGCAGGAATGTGCTTCCGAAGGCTTTGCCATTGACGGTTACTATCGGGATGACGAAACAAGTCGGGAAACCCTGGCTTTTCTTGAGGAGGACAACTGTCGATGGCAGCTGGTCGACCAAGACGGAATCTGCGCAGACGGGCAGTTTAAGCGTACGGATGACCCCAACATCCTGATATTAAAGAAGGAAAACGGCGAAGAATTCGGTACGGTCCACGTGGCGTATATTTCGCGCCGACGCGATCAGGGCTTGCTCTACCTATTTAGAGATACCAGGGTGACCCGTTTTTATCTGGTGAGTACCGGCCCGGCGTTTACAGTGGAGTCTGGCGATGTCGATGCGGACAGCTGATTCACGGCAATAAAACAGCGAGCGGGGCGCAGTCGTGATCTGCGCCCTACATCACGTTACTTCACATCGAACTCCACGCGATCGAGTTCGGGCACATTGAGGTCGATGAGCTTGCGGGCTACACGGCGGTCGTGTGCCCCAAGCGCCTCGCTTGTCGTCACATGGGCGACAACCTCGCGCTCGACAAGGCCCTCCTCCTCGTCTTCGGTGGCCGAGGTCTCGACGGCAACGGTGTAATCCTTAAAGCCCGGCAGCACCGCGGCAAGCTCGCGCGTGGTTTCGGTGACGCCGTAACCGTCCTGCACGCCGGCCTGCGCCGAGCCAATAGACCCCGCCGTCATAACGATGCAGGGGATGGCAAAGATCACCGTGCCCACGATGATGCGGCGGCGCACCTTGTGTGACAGCTCATCGACCTCGGCGTTTTCCTCGGCGGTCACAATGCCGTCGCCGTTGAGGTCGCGCTTGAGCGGCACGCGCAAAAGAAGCAGCACGGCTTCGGCAGCCAGTGCGATAAAGACCACGTTGATGCCAAACTCGTAGAGGGCTGAAAGAAACAGCGACCCGCTTGCGATGGCGATGCCATAGCCCGCCGCGCACAGGGGCGGCATGAGCGCGGTCGCCACGGCCACGCCGGCGATGAGCGTGGCGGGTTCCTGGTCGCGCGAGTTGCCCAGGCCACCCGCAAAGCCGCCCGCGAGCGCGACGGCAAGGTCCCATACGGTGGGTGTCGAGTTATCGATGATGGCGGCCGTGGTGGTGCCAAGGGGCGAGAGCTTAAAGTACAGCGTGGACGTGATTAGACAAAAGACCATCTGCAGCGCGAGGCCGGCAATTGCCTCGACGGCAATCTCGCGGTCGAGCGTGGCAATGCCGTATGCCATGGCAAGGACCGAGCCCATGAGCGGGCAGATGAGCATGGCACCTACAATGGCGATATCCGAGTTGATATCGAGGCCGATGCTCGCGATCAACATGGCAATGATCAGGATGCATAAGTGCGAGCCAGTCAGGCGCGCCCCGTTTACAAAGCGCTTGCGAATCACGTGATAGGGCGCGCGTCCCTCGCGTATGTTGAACGCCTGCTTAAGGAAACGGGTGGCATTCTCCATGGCCTCGCTGTGTGCAGGGCGTATACCGTGACGACGATGATGACGCTCGCGCAGCCGCTTGATCTGTTGTTTGTCGAGTTCCATGCTTACCTCGTTTAGCTTCTGAGCCGCTTCTTGCGTCTGTCGTCTTTACTCTACACCGCGTTAGGCGAGGTGTCAGACAAGGTTTGTTGACCTGGAAGTCAGGCCAATCGACATGGCTAAAACGCCGCGAGGATCATAAGAGTCAAATAGACAAAAAAGCGCGGGGCCGGTTTGATTCCGACTCCGCGCTCTGCGCTGGTGCGTTGTTGTTCGGCCTACCCCAGCAGGCTCAGACCAACAGAGACAAACGCCAGGATAACGCCGACGATGGACTCGCCGCCGAGCAGGCCGCTGGCGACGACCAGGCCCTGCTCCTGGAAGGCGGCATCCTTGGAGGCCTTCTCCTCGTCCGAAAGACCGGCAGCGGCGTCGCGGCGTGCGGCCCACTTGTCGTAGGCGAGCTTGACGCAGGAGCCCAAGAAGGCCGTGAGCGACATGTAGAACGGCAGGTACACGCCCAGGCCGATCATCATGGCCGAGCCAGTACATGACGATGCCGGCGATAAAGCCGCCTACGAACCACGACACGCTCGGGATGCCCGAGACCATGGTGGCGACGACGCTTGCCTGCGCGGCCACAAAGCTCTTGTCGGGGCCGAAAGCATCCGGACCATAGGCGGTGACGAGCGCGACCATGACGGCAGCGGCGACCAGGGCGCCCACGATGCCGCCGATGGCCTGGCCGATCCACTGCGCACGCGGGTTGGTGCCCAGCACGGCGCCGGCCTTAAAGTCGTTCATGACGTCGCCCGCAAGGCCGCATGCCACGGCCACGATGCCGGCGATAAAGAACAGCTTGACCTGGGCGATCTGTGCGAAGGCAGCCACGATGAGCATGACGATGAGGCCGAAGATCTCCATGGGGTCGATGCCCGTCTGGCCGCAGCTCTGCGCGCTCATGATGGTGGTGACAAAGGTGAACAGCGTGACGATGACGGCCGGGACGGGGCCAAGGTCGAGCGCGATGGCGACGATCACGGCTATGGCGGCAGTACCCAGGCCGATGATGCCGGCGTCGAGCTTAAGCGAGCCCGAGATGAGCGACTGCTCGTCGGTGTCGCTGGAGCTGTCGGCGGCGAGGCCGCGGGCGATGCCGGCGACCTGCGGCAGGATGTCCTTGAGGACGACGGCGACGCCAAAGCCCATCATGAGGCCCATGCCGAGCGATTTGACGATGCCCTGCGCAGTCACAACGTCGAATAGACCCGCAGCGGTGCCGCCCACGATGATGCCAAAGTTACCTAGCAGCGCGCCGGCAAACCAGAAGGCAACCGGGGCGAAGCCAACCAAAAAGCCGATGGAGAGCAGCATGGGCGAGTTATAGATGGCAAAGGTCACGCCGGGGATATTGAGCGTGCACAGCATGCTGGGCACCACGCCCAGAGCGTCGCGAAGCACGCTGTAGATGCCTGCGATGGCCATGGAGCCAAAGAGCTGCTTGCCGGTCTTGCCGCCGGCCTCGGTAGCACGCAGGGTCTGAGCTGCGGCGTTGCCGGTAGGGAACTCCAGCGCGGCGTCCACGATAAAGTGACGGTGGATGAGCGCTGTCGCCAGAAGGCCCAGGATAGTGCCGGCGAGTGCCACGATAAACATGTCGAGCCAGCTGATCTGGTCGGCATAGCCCAGCATCCAGGCGCCCGGGATGGTAAACGCCAGGCCGCCGGCGACCATGGCGCCCGCGGACATGATGGTGTGGGTGACGTTGGCCTCGTTGAGGCTGGCGTTGCCCTCGTTGAGGCTGGCGTTGCCCATGAGCTTCAGGAAGAACAGCGAGATGACGGCAGCGAAAATAATCGGCCAGGGGAGTGCACCCATCTTGAGGGCCGTGTAGGCCGAGCTTGCCGTGATGATCACGCAGCCAAGGACGCCGATGACGACGCCGCGCAGCGTGAGTTGCCCGCGCATCGAAGCGCGGTTCGAGGGATTGCTCATATAAAACTCCTTTGCGTATATCCGCTTCCCCCGGGAGCGCCGTTACGGATACGGCGCGGGAAGTCGGGTTACCAAGGGCCGCCGCGTGAGCTCGCAAACGACCGCGCACCAGTATAGCGGCACGGCAGTTAATTTGGGACTGGGCTTTTTTAGCTATCCCAAACGAAGCCGAAGGATGATTATTCTGGGACGGGGATTTAAAAATCATCAGGTACGCAATGGTTTTTAAATCCCCGTCCCAGAATAATCATCGGGATATACTGCTGGGCAGACGAAAGGAGCGCCGGCGATGCTTAATGGGTGCGCATATATATTGACGGTCGACGTGGGCAACACGTTCATTCGCTTTGGCCTGTTTGCCGAGGATTCGGCCGCGGCGCAGGAATGTCCGCTTGCGACGTGCGAGATCACGACGCCGTCGAGCATCACGGCCGACGAGGCACGCATGCGACTTGTGCAGGTCATGGGCGCGCTCGCCGCCGATGCAGGTGTGCCCGGGGTGCTTGCAC
>CAJMOP010000039.1 GCA_905215115.1 uncultured bacterium
GAGAGCACCCACGAGCTTGCCCGCCGCATCCGTGCAAGCCAGATCGTTATGATCCCCGGCGGCTTCTCGGGCGGCGACGAGCCCGACGGCTCTGCCAAGTTCATCACGGCGTTCTTCCGCGCTCCCGAGGTCACCGAGGCGGTCCGCGACCTGCTCAAGGCCCGCGATGGCCTGATGCTGGGCATCTGCAACGGCTTCCAGGCCCTGATCAAGCTCGGTCTGGTGCCCTACGGCGACATCGTCGACGCCACACCCGATGCGCCCACGCTGACCTTTAACACCATCGGTCGTCACCAGAGCCGCCTGGTGCGCACCCGCATCTCGTCCAATCTGTCCCCGTGGCTGTCGCAGTGCAGCCTGGACGACCCCTACACCGTCGCTATCAGCCACGGCGAGGGCCGCTTTGTCGCCAACGACGAGGTACTCGCCCAGCTGATCGCCAACGGCCAGGTCGCCACGCAGTACGTGGGCGAGGACGGCAAGCCGAGCATGGACCTTTCCGTCAACCCCAACGGCTCCGCACTCGCCATCGAGGGCATCACGAGCCCCGACGGCCGCGTCCTGGGCAAGATGGGCCATGCCGAGCGCCGCGGCGACAACCTGTACCGCAACGTGCCCGAGCATGTCCCCGGCGATAAGTTCATGCCGATCTTTGAGAGCGGCGTGGCCTACTTCGCTTAAAGCTTTCCCATCGGGTACAATCCCCTCGGGTAACAACACCCGCCACCGGCACACCCGGTGGCGGGTTCTTTTTTTGCTTCGCACATATAGAAAGGACATCATGGAAAGCCGCAAGCCGTATCTCGCCACCCTGCCCGGACTTATCCTGGGCTGTCTTGTTTGCTGTGCACTCTGGGGATCGGCCTTTCCCTGCATCAAGATCGGCTACGCACTCTTTGGTATCCCGGCGCACGATAGCGCCTCGCAACTGCTCTTTGCAGGTTTGCGCTTCACGCTTGCCGGTATCCTGGTTATCGCCGGTATGAGTGCGGCCCAGCGCCGCCCGCTCGTCCCACAGGTACGCGATATCAAGCCCATCTGCATCCTGTCACTCTTCCAGACTATCGGGCAGTACTTCTTTTTCTATCTGGGACTCTCGCGCGCCAGTGCCATGTCGAGCTCCATCATCGAGGCCAGCGCCAACTTCCTCGCAATCCTCTTTGCCGCCCTGGCATTTCACACCGAGAAGCTCAATACGGCCAAGGTGTTTGGCTGTGCGCTGGGCTTTGCCGGCGTCGCGCTCGTCAACCTCTCGGGCACAGATGGCACCTTTGGCTTCAGGCTCGATGGCGAGGGCTTTATCCTAGCCTCCACTGTCGCGGGTGCTCTTTCGACCTGCCTGATCGGCATCTTCTCGCGCAAGCACGACGGCGTCTTGCTTGCCGGGTGGCAGTTCTTGGTCGGCGGCCTGGTTCTCACCGCCATCGGCTTTTTGATGGGTGGAGCGCTCTCCCCCACGGCGATTGTCCCCGCCATCGTGCTCATCATCTACATGGCGCTTATCTCCGCGGTCGCCTACTCGCTGTGGTCGCGCCTGCTTGCCGTCAACCCCGTCAGCCGCGTCTCGGTCTTTGGGTTTATGAACCCGGTCTTTGGCGTACTGCTGAGCGCACTGCTGCTTGGCGAGGGCGCCGGTACGAGCCCCGTTACTGTCATCGTTGCCCTGCTCTTGGTCTGCAGCGGCATCATCATCGTCAACAAACCCAAAAAAGCCTAGAGAGCTCACTTTTTAGGGAGAGCCTTCACACACTTTAGCTTAATGGAATGCACTGGTTCTCGTTGATTTCGCACCGAGTCGCGGCGGCAGACGCCCGTCTTGCCGCACCGCGCCTGGGCATTATGACCGGTGGCCCCCACAAACGCAAAAGGGGCGCACGACCATCGCAACGGTCGTGTGCCCCTTTTCCTAGCGTATCTGAACGCCAGCTTTCTTCTTCTCGCGCTTTACGCGGTAGAGCTCCGCGTCGGCAGCACGAAGCAAATCTTGCCAGGTATCGACACCATCACCGACCCGTGCATAGCCGATGGACATCCGCAACAGATACGGCACCTCGGCGCGTGCGAGTTCATCGTTGATTGCCGCGCACAGACGCATGATGTCCTGTTCCGCCGCTGCCTTTTGGAGCACCACGAACTCATCGCCACCATAACGTGCGATAAAGCCACCAGCCGGCGAACAGACATCCTTGAGCGCCGTCGCAACAACCTGAAGAGCATGGTCGCCCTCCACGTGTCCATAGCGATCGTTAATCTGCTTAAAGCCGTCGGCGTCCATCATGAGCAGATATACATCTTCGGCCTGATCCACATTTGAGAAGAGCGACAGCATATAGGTCTCAAAACGGTTGCGATTGTTAAGTCCAGTCAACGGGTCGGTCGAGATGAGCTGCTCCTGGTAGATGATGTAGAGCAGCAACATGCTAATCATTATGCCGACACAAAGGCCGGGCACCGAGTATACGACCTGAAAGGTACCGCCCACCAGGGCCGGAATGGCGAAAAATGCCAAGGTTCGATAGATGGCCTTCGTCTGCAGGCTCTCGACCCTGCGAGATTGCACAAACGCATGTAGGGACGTATGTATAACGTAACAGTAGCTGACGATGGGCTGGATCATATAGGCAAAGCCGCGACGATACACGCCCTGCGAATCGATATAGAACAGGGCGTGCGTCCAGTAACTGGTAAACGCCAGCACGACCACCAGAGCCGTAGGCAACGCTACAAGCACCACCCTATAGCGCGAGGTCAAAAGGCGAGAACCCTGCACCGTCTCGGAATAGATAAACCAAATGAGACACGCGATAGCAAAGAGCGAAAACGAAACCGCGTTGGAAATCCAGTTGGCAGCAATGCCCAACGTGCCGTCCACACCGTCCGAAAGCGTCCAGATCATATCGAATAATATGTACGCAGCAGACGTGTAGCCCAGCATGCTAAACAAAAGCTGCTGGGTGCTCGAGAACAGGGAGCGACGGCTTCGTACGGCAAGCCCGATAAGAACAATCATGCATAGCACGAATATCTCAATCTTGAGTGCCTTAACCACTAGCGCCATCCCTTCAATATCCAAGTGGTCAGAATCGCCCAATTCGAATCAGGGCAATAAACACCCCTTTACTCCGCAGGGGCAAAGGGGATAATAGCAGAGCGCCCGAACATCACTGCAAAACAGTTTCTGTTCGGGCGCCCATACGGCGCGAATTGCACACGCCGGCATCATTGATGGGTATCGATTGCTACTCGCCATCGATGTCAGTCGCGACAGCCTCCTCGATGGCCTCAACACCGACAGGCGACAGATCCTCTTTGCCGTGGCAGAACTTCTTATCGACCCAGCCAGTCAGAATCGGGGCCATGATTGCCGTGATGATGACGGCAGTGGCGATCTGCGCATACGCGGTGGGCGCAAGCTCGGCATAGCGCGGAGCGACCTCGGCGAGGGCGACCGGCGTGGTCATGGCCGTGCCGGCAATGGTGGAGCAGGCAACGGCCGCCTTGCCGTTGCCGCCACACAGGCGCTCGAAGGCAAAGGTAATGGGGCCGACGATAAAGAGCGTGATGAGGCCCAGCAGGATGCCCGAAATGCCGCCGGTGATGAAGCTCGAAAGGCTCATGGACGCACCGAGCTGAAAACCGATGACAGCGATCGCGGGATTGGCGCCGGGGACCAGCAGGTTCTTGATAAACGGGAACAAGTTGCCCAGGACCATGCCGATAACAAGCGGCAGGATGGATCCGATGATAGTGCCGACGGGGATGTTGGCGAGACCCGAGACACCAAGGATGATCATCGTGACGGCGGGGCCGGCCGTAAAGAACAGGATACCGACGGCGCCCTGCTCGGACTCATCGCCGAACTCGCCCATGATGCCCGTATAGAGCGCCATGTTGCAAAACGTGATGCCGCCGATGATAGACACGGAGCTCAGACCCAGGAAGTTGTCGTTAAAGAAATATGCCACGCCCAGGCCGAGAGCCGCTGCGACGACCAGTTTGGGGATCAGCACGACGATGCCGGTCTTGATGGCGCCCGGCGTGGACTTAAAGCTGATGCCGGCGCCCACAAACAGCAGGATCGCGGCGACGATGGTATTGGAGCCACCGCGGCAGGCAGCCGTAAAGAAGCCGCCGATCTCAAAAACCTGCGGGCAGAAGGTGTTGAGCAAAAGACCGACGATCATCGGATAGATCATGATGTCGCCCGGGATGCGCGGGACCTTGAATTTCTTTTGCTCGTTGGCGTTCGCTTCCTGTGCCATGAAACCCCCATTTCCGCTGACGGGGTACAAAAGCCCACGTCACGCTTTGCTACAGTAAAGTTTGACCATGGTACCAGAAGAAATAGACCAGCTCGGTGAAAAATCCGACAAGTTGGGATGGAACGAGATTCGGCGCCCGCGACGCCACCCCTATATAAGACTCAAGACGATATAGAACACGATGCCCGAGACGCAGCACCACAACATCGATTTTGTCTTGATTGCCACCGCCACGACGCCGGCGGCCGCAATCCAGGGAACCAAGGCAGGCCAGAGTCCCGCGTCGAACGCGCCGGGGCTCACCAAGTCGTTGGCGACCAGCGCGGCAAAGGCAGCGGGCGGGATATAGCCCAGGGCCTCGGTAATGCGGGGCGACAGGGTCCGCCCGCGCAAGGCGAACGCCGGCGCGATGCGAAAGAACGCGATAGCAGCCCACGACGATAGCCACAGAACCAAGAACTCGTTAACGGGCATCGCGGGCACCTCTTCCTTCGGCGAGGACATCGCACGCAAGCGCCGCTGCAACGCCGACGAGTACGCTTACCGGCACGGCGACATTCGTCCACCCCAAGAACTTGCATACGGCGACGGATGCCGCAGCCAAAACGGCGGCCACAACATTGCCGTGCGACAGTCGCTGCGAAAAGAGCAGACAGATAAAGAGCGATGTGCAGACAAAACCTGCAAGAGCGGTGGGGACATCGACAACAGTGCCGACAACGGCGCCCATCGTGCACGAAACGCCCCATGTCGCGATGAGGATCGCGTTGAGCACAAAGGACTCGCGCGGGCCCCAATCCTCCCCTTCAACCAACTTGGCAAGCGAGATGCCATATGCCTCCTCGGTAAGTGTCGCGGCAACAGCCAGCGTCTGACGCTTCGAGGCACCCCTCAGATGCGGCGCGATCGATGCCGAGTAAAGCGCAAAACGCGAGGAGATGGCGGCAACGCTCGCGATAATCGAAGGTGCCGGTACACCCGCCAGCCAAAGATTGCAGATCATAAACTGGCCGCTGCCCGTCACAAACGTGCTGCTCAGGGCAAAGACCATCCAGGGTTCCATTCCCGTCTGCCCCATGATCATTCCGCACGGCGCGCCTATTGCAACATAGGTAAGCATCACTGGCCAGACGGTTCTAACGATTTTGAGCACCATACGCTTCTCATCCTGACAAGGTCTCCGAGCCGCATGTAGCGACACGGCAGAATCATCATCCGACAGCAACCGAGTTCACCTACAATTGCCACCGGATCGAAAGACACAACTTTTTAGGAAGTCATTATGACAGCTATCGATCGAGACCGGGCGCGCGCGGCCTTCAAAAGCTGCACCGATGCCTACGACGCCACCAACCCACGCATCGCGCTCAAAATCGAGCATACGTACCACGTGGCCGAGGCATGCGATGCCGTAGCGCGCGAGCAGGGCTGGTCGTCAGAAGATATTGACCTGGCATGGCTTTGCGGCCTGCTACACGATATGGGCCGCTTTGAGCAGCTGCGACGCTGGGACACCTTTAAGGACGCCGAGAGCATGAGCCATGCGGCGCTGGGCATCGAGGTCCTCTTTGGCGAGAATCCCGCCGATGCACCCGCCGTAACGAGCATCCGCGACTTTATCGATGACCCGGCAGAAGATGAGCTCATCCGAGCGAGCATTGCCTATCACAGCGATTTCCGTCTACCCGCACAGCTCGACGTGCGCACGCGAAGCTTCTGCGATATCGTGCGCGATGGTGACAAGATCGACATTATGCGCACCATCGCCGACAGCACCGTCGACACTATCCTCAAGGTGGACGAGAAGACGTTTCTCGGCAGCCGTTTCTCGTCGCCGACACTTGCCGCCTTTGACGAGCACCGCTGCGTCGCACGCGATGAGCGCGATGAGCCCGCCGACTTCTTGGTGGGGCTTATCTGCTTTATGTTTGAGCTCGTCTATCCGGCAAGCCGTGCGCTGGCGCGCGAACAGGGTGATATCCACCGCCTGCTCGACGCGCCCTTTGGCATTACACAGCCCTTTACCGACCCCGCCACGCAGGCAACCTGGAGCCGCCTAAAGGACGAGATGCGCGACTGGCTGGCGCGCGCCTAGCGCTCAAGCTGGGCCAGCAGCTCCTCGACGACCTCGACGGCGTCCCCAACAACCTTGTACTGGGCAGCGCCGAAAATGGGGGCATCCGGGTCCTCATTGATGGCGATAATGCACTCCGCCCCACCGATGCCGGCAAGATGCTGGATGGCGCCCGAAACACCGATACTCACGAGAAGCTTGGGCGAAACCGATACGCCGGTCTGGCCAATCTGATGGCGATACTCCAACCAGCCGGCCTCCACGACAGGTCGCGTGCAACCAAGCTCGGCTCCCAGAGCCTCGGCGAGCCTTCGCATCAGCGGCAGGTTTTTCTTGGAACCAATGCCGCGACCCACCACGACCAGGCGCTCGGCATCGGCGATCGAAGCCTGCCGCCCCCACTCCTCGGCGGGAATCGAGATCTCGACACGGGCCTTAGCATCATCCGCAAGCGATATCTGGGTGATCGTGCCAGAGCGGTTGTAGTCAAAGTCGGGCGCTCCAAAGATACCGGGACGCACCGTTGCCATCTGGGGACGATGATTGGGGCAGACGATGGTGGCCATTAGGTTGCCGCCAAACGCCGGACGCGTCTGTTGCAGCAGTCCCATCTCCGTATCCATCGAAAGTACGGTGCAGTCAGCCGTAAGGCCCGTCTGCAAGCGCACGGCAACGCCGGGTGCCAGTTCGCGGCCAAAGGCGGTCGCACCGTACAGAATGGCCTCGGGCTTGCGCTCTTCCACCAAATCGCAGATCAGCCGGGCGTAAACCTCCGCATCGTTCTGGCGCAGACGCTCGTCGCGACAGACCAGGACCTCGTCTGCACCGGCGCAAACCAGATGCTCCAGGTCACCGAGAGTGCCCTCGGGGGCCATACCGACCAGTGCCACCAGACGGCAGCGGCGAGCATCGGCAAGCTCGCGGCCCTTGCCCATAAGCTCATAGGCAACGGGAGTCACTGTATCGTGCTCGTCGGTCTGCGCGAATACCCAAATGTCTCGATACGCATCGAGGTCAACCGCGCCGGCGGCCTCGTCACGCTCGATCGAGATAGCGTTGACAGGGCAGGCGTCGACGCACCCACCGCATAGGATGCAGCCGTCGGTTACGTGGGCGCATCGGTTGGGTCGCTCGCCTTCCACTACGATGCCGCCCGAAGCACAGGCGCGAACGCAGCGACCGCAGCCGATACAGGCTTCGCTATCGATAATCAGTCCGCTCATCTATGCCATCCCCTCGATAATCTTGGCAAGCTTTGCCGCCTGCTCGGACGCCGTCCCCTCAACGGCCTCGCACGTTTGGTCACGGTCGGGCACAAACGAGCGCACGACCTGTGTCGGCGACCCGGCAAGACCGCAACGCGCGGGGTCGGCGTTCACGTCGGCGGCACTGACCACGCGCACGTCCGCCTCCTCCGCCGCGCGAATACCGGCAATACTCGGCATACGCAACTGGCCAATCTCCTTGGCAGTCGTCATCGCGCACGGCATCTCAAGACACGCCGTCTCCTCGCCGGCATCGCAGCCGTGAACAAGCGCCAGTGAACCACAGGTCGTAAAGCCCGCGCTCTGCACGCAGCTCACGTCGGTCACACAGGGAATCTCAAAAGCACCGGCAAGCTCGGGACCAATCTGGGCCGTATCGCCATCCACCGCCATCTTGCCGCAGATGAGCAGGTCGAAGTCCTCGTCGAGCGCCTCGATGCCGCATTTGAGAGCATAGGTGGTCGCCAGGGTATCGGCACCTGCAAAGGCGCGATCGGTCAGCAGCAGCGCGTCGTCGGCGCCTCGAGCGATGCAGTCGCGCAGCAGCGACTCGGTCGCGGGGATGCCCATCGACACCACCGTCACGCGCACGTCCATGCCAAAGCCGATAAAGTCGTCCTTCAGCGCCAGCGCGCATTCCAAAGCGCTCGCATCAAAGGGATTAATGACCGCCTGCTTGCCATCGCGCACGATGGTATTGGTCTTGGGGTCCATCTTGACCTCGGTGCTGCCCGGCACGGCCTTGACGCACACCACCATATGGAAATCGCTCATCTTCACGCGCCCCCTTTCTGGACGAGCTCATCCAAGAGCTTCTCCGAAAACAGGTTGCCGCGACCCAGCTGCCCGTCGGGATCGAGCTGGAGCTTGAGCCGCGCCGACTCGACCATGGCCTCGTGACCGTACATCGTCTCTAAGAAGCCCGCCTTGATCTTGCCGACGCCGTGCTCGGCAGAAACGGCACCGCCCATAGCCGTTACCTCCGCAGCCCACTGGGCAAACAGCTCGCCACCGCGACGGTAGTCCTGCGCATCGCGCGGCAGGATGTTCACATGCAGATGGTTGTTACCGATGTGCCCCCAGGCAGCAGATTCAAGCCCGCTTTCGGCCAGTGTGCGGCGATAGAGGGCCACGACATCGGCAAGGCGTGCATTGGGCACCGACATGTCCGAACCCAGTTTGGTGATGGTGGGATCCGTGCGGCGACGCTCGTCGATCAGCATATTGACGCTCTCGGGGACCGCATGGCGGAAGAACCGCTGGCGCTCGCGATCAACCTCGGTGCGCGCGACCCATGTCGCATCGTCGCGGCCACCCGCAAACTCGAGCACCCATCCCAGGTGGTACAGTTCCTCGGTCGCCTGGGCCTCGTCATCGCAGTCGAGCTCCACGTAGACACAGACCTTGGCCTCTTTGTCGAGCGCCGGCAGCGAGGCAAACGCCGTCGACTGCTCGCGCTGGCGACGTAGAATATCCAGGGCGCCAGCGTCGAAGTACTCGATGGCAGCCGCATGGGACAGGACGGGGCGCACGGAATCAGTAAAGGACACGGCCTTGTCTTCGCTATCGAAAAAGCAGCTCACACCCCAAACGACCGCAGGCGCCGCCTGCAGGGCAATCTCGAGCTCGGTGATAACGCCGAGCGTGCCGCAAGCGCCGATAAAGAGGTCGATGGCGTCCATTTCGTCCGCAACGAAATAGCCTGAGGCATTTTTTGTCTTAGGCATGGTGTAGTCAGGAAGATCGAGCTCGAGTGCACGGCCCGCTGCCGTCACGAGCGACAGGTGGCGGCCCTGGGCAAAAGCCTCGCCGCGCTGAAGCTCAAGCAAATCGCCATCAGCCAGCGCGACGTGGAGTCCCGTGATATGCGGGCGCATGGGGCCGTAAGCGTAGCTGCGGGCGCCAGAGGCGTTGCATGCCGCCATGCCGCCCAGACAGGCAGATGCCTCGGTGGGATCGGTGGGAAAGAACTGCTCGGGGGCCTCTTGGAACTCCTCGTAGGCCTCAAGCGATGCCTGGTCCCAACCAGCAGTCGGCAGCACCTTCTTGCTCAGCTGCTTGCGCAGCTCCGAGAGCACAACGCCCGGCTCCACGCGCAGCAGAAATTGGCCTTGTTCATCGCGGCGAAGGCCCAAGTAGCGATTCATACGGGAAGTATTGAGGATATGCCCGCCGTGGGGCACGGCACCGGCGGCAAGGCCGGTTCGGGCGCCCTGAACCGTTACCGGGACACGCTCGGCATGGAGCTTTTCCAAAATGGCACGGAGCTCGTCTTCCGTTGTCGGAAACGAGATGCTCGAGGCCTCGCCCGATGCGCGAGACTCATCGCGACCATACTCTTCGAACTCGTCGGTGAAGGGTTTGATGGTTGCAGACACGCGAACTCCCCACTTTAGCTAACTACAGTGTTTGCAGGGAGATGTTACCGCATCGTTTCGTCGACGTGTTCGAGACCGTCTCCATAATTGGCGATTTTTACGTTCGTGCAATTCGGCGAGCGGCTTGATTTCCTCGGCAGACGATGCTTTTGACACATATGGCCCCGCCGTCGCCGACCGCGCGATTGTCACTCGAAAAAAGTTGGAGTATTTTTTGCCGCCTTTTACCTGCGGAGACACCAATCCGTCAAGCATTTGGTCAGCAATTGGTCAAGTAGCGGCTGATACCGTCGGCATCGACAGCCAAAACCGACAGAAGTTTTGGCCCCAGAAGCAGGGAGGTTCCCATGGCATATTACTGGCCCCAGTACGGCATCGCCATCGAAGTCGACGACGATCCCCATCTCCTGCCTTTCGACGAAGAGGCATTCCCCGATACGGCGGTCTACCACGTTACCACCGATGTGATCTGCGACCCCGAGTCGTTCTCGGCGCTCGCCCACCACATCGCGCATATCCACGACATCGAGCTCCCTCCCGACTTCGACGAGCTTGTCTACTCGCGCCGTCTGATGCTTCATATGCTCTTTGGAGCGGACCCGTCAACCTTTGCGCGCATCTATACCGCCAAGGATGCCGCATGAGCGCGAAGAGGCCACCCCACTTTGCAGGCTTGGGGCGTCGCAAGAAGCTCATCGCTGCCTGCCTGGCCATCGTCTGTGCCCTTGTCGCCGTAGGACTATACGCTTGGCAGTCGCAGCCCGTACCCGAGGCGGGCGCTTCGGTTACGACGGCCGAGGGCAAAACGCGCCAGGAAATCCAAGATGAGCTCGACGCCATCGTTCGCGACAACATGATGACAATTTCGGTCGCACCGGTCGCCCAGCTGCAAAAAGGCGGCAAGCTGCGCGTCAACGTGCAAAACGTCCAAGACAACAAGTTTCCCCAGCGATTCCGCGTCATCCAAAACGACGAGACCATATACGAATCCGATGTGGTCGAGACCGGCAAAACGGTCGAGACATGCCCCGCCGGCGACATCGAGGAAGGTGAGGCGTATATCGAGATCCAGGCGCTTGACGCCAAGACCTATGACAGCCACGGCAACCCGACGCGCGTCAAGGTACGGGTTGAGCAAGCCGAGAACTAGCTTTCCGGTCGACGCGGCACCGCACGCGATTCACCAGCATTCGTCCAATCATCGCGGGGACGGCCCGCGGCGAATAGAAAGGAACGACCATGGACATCACCAGGAACATGAACGGAGCCAGAGCGCTCGTCGTGGGCGCAGGACTCGCGCTCGCGCTCGCAATGGGCGCCGCCCCGACGCCAGCTATGGCGGCCGGACGCGTTGGAACCACGAAGGTAATGGTCAGGACCGAGATCGACAACGTTGAGTTCAAAGTTCCGACGGTTATTCCCTTCGTCGCCAAGGCCGACGGCACGCTTCAGGGCCCCTCAGAAGACGCGACCACCATCGACAATCATTCGGCCTACGGCATCCATGTCACCAACATGAAGATCGACGCCATGAACACCTGGACCATTGCCGCCGACGCCAAGGCCGGAACCGCGCAGAACTCAATCGACTTTAAGGTCGGCCCCGACGGCGCGCTCCAGAACGCCAGCGCCGCAATGCAGGAGACGGGCCTCGATCTTTCCAAGAATGCAGCCTTCGACATGGGCTACCAGGGCATTGCCGGCGGCACGGACAAAATTAAGCTCAAGACAAGCGGAAACGTCGCCCGCGTCACGCGCGACATCTTCCGCGTAACCGGCGAAGGCGATCAGGTTGCAACGATCACCTGGACGGTCGAGCCCGGTGCGCACACGGCATAAGGCTATCGCCCTGGCCGCCACCGTCAGCATCCTAGCGTTTGGGCCAGCCATGGCCTTTGCCCAGCAAGAACAGGTACAGGCCGCCACGCAAGTGACGGTCGATCTCTCGGAACTCGACCGCGGCGACCGCGAGGAACCGTTGGCGCAGACAGGCGACAGACGATGGCTCTTGGCAGCAGGCGCCACAGCAGCAGGTGCGGGAACCGCCGGCCTCGGTCTGCACATCAAACGCAGCCAGAAACGAAACACGGACAGGCCGCATTAAATTAGCTAAGGAGACCCCATGGCATCGAAGAACCTTTTGCCCGTCGTCGCACTCTGCGGCGCGCTCGCAACCGGAACGCCTGTCGCCGTTTGGGCGACTCCCGTCATGGCGGGCTCCTTACCAGCAGCCTTAAGTTCCGCACCAAATCCGTCGAGCGCCATTGCGTGCGAGCGTTTTTCGATCGCACAGGCCGCAATCTCAACCTCGGGATGCCTTCGTCGTAATACGGACGGCTCGATAGTCGTGGATATCAAGCGTTCGAACAAGGCAAACGGCTCCCAGGCGGGGTGCGCTGTCTGCACATGGCGCTCGGTTGTGCTCGATGCAGATGGCGATCCATGCAATTTAGAGCTGCGCATCGACATCGCTTCGGTCGATGACTCGGCGAACGGAGCGAAGGTCGCCTTCGACGGTGCGTTTTTTGAGAAAGGAGGCGGTATATGTCTGGGCTGCGCCGCCGCGAATGCAGACGATGTGCAGCCCACCCTCTCATTCACGGCATCGTTGCGGCTGACCAAAGCCGGCACCGATGCCATCGCGGCGGGAGAAGCATCCCTGCTGTTCTACGCCGTCAGCACCAAAGACACAGACGCTCATTTCGAGAAGCCGGCCGGATCACTCAGCCTTACACGAGGGACAGAGGCAGGCCCTATTGAAATCGATGCCCACGCGCAAAGCAGGCAACGCATTCTTGCCGACCCGGCGCTTCTCGAAATGGAGTGGAACGGATCCGGAGCCATCGGAATTCTCCCCTCCGCGCTTGACGCCAAGACGCTCCCCTCAAACGACGAACCCCTCAACGCAACCATACAAGAAGAGAGCACGGACAAAGAAGCAGGTGCGGGCGACACGCCGTCGCCGACAAACAGCGTCCCAGCTTCTTTCGAAGCACCGAATGAGCCCGCTGCCGATCCAAACGATCCCGAGCTCGCGGACAGTCTGGGGCTTGCTGATCCTCAAGAGATCGATGAAGGTAACTGCTGCGTGCTTGCCGCCCTCGACCACACAGAGGTCATCGACGCCGCGAACATCGAAGTTGCCGCCGCCAATCAGCCCGTCCGCAAGTCGGCCATCATCGCATTTCCCGAATCCATCGAAGTCGTCTTTTTGCCATCGGGCGAGGTCGTGGCCCCAACACTGCTCACCTTGTTGGGCGCCAAGAATACTCGAAACGAAATTAAAAAGGTCACGGTTGTCGACCCTGCAACCACCGCTAAACTGCGTCTATACGCCGTTGCCCCAGACGGAAGCAAGACCTTGGAATTCGATGGCGACACACTTCTAGCCTGGCGACGTCTGGACATTATGCAAGACGTCTCGTATCAGATCGAACTCGAAGGGTTTGATCGTGCCCGCGATGCCAATATCATCGCCGCGGCTATTGAATCCCCACAGCGGCTTATGACACTGCGCTTTGACTACTATCCCTATGTCCCGACAACCACCTGAGGCTTAAATGCTGCGCATCATTCCTAATACCACTTATATAACGTATTAGATGAGTCGCGATGTGCCTCGCATTTCGTTCTGCTACGATTGCCACGTTGGCATCAATACAGGAGGGCTCATGCCGGGCTTGGGAACAATCATCAACGTTGCGCTTTTAGTTGCGGGCGGTCTTTTGGGATTAGCGGGCGGCCGCTTCATTACACCGCGCATCCAAGACACGCTCATGAAAGCATCGGGGCTGTGCGTCCTGTTTATCGGCCTGGGCGGCACCATGCAAAAGATGCTCATCATCGATGGAAAGGCGCTAGCGACCACCGGTACCACCATGCTCATCGTCTCATTTGCGCTCGGTTCGCTCATCGGCGAGGCCATCAACTTGGAGGCCGCCATCGAGAACCTTGGCGAATGGCTCAAGCGCAAGACTGGCAGTGAGGGCGATAACGAGTTCACCAACGCTTTTGTCTCGACTTCACTCACCGTGTGCATCGGCGCCATGGCCATTGTGGGATCGATCCAGGACGGCCTGCTCGGCGACTGGTCAACGCTTGCCCTCAAGGGCGCACTGGACTGCATCATCGTCTGCACCATGACGGCCTCGCTTGGCCGCGGCTGCATCTTCTCCGCCCTGCCCGTCGCCGTGTTCCAGGGGACGATCACGTTGTTTGCCGGCGCGCTCTCCCCCATCATGACCACAGCAGCCCTCAACAGCCTTTCGCTCGTAGGCTCCATGCTCATCTTCTGCGTCGGCGTCAACCTCATCCGTCCTCAGACCTTCCGCACGGCCAATATGCTTCCCTCCGTCGTCATCGCCGTCATATACGCCCTCCTGTTCTAAATCTATCAACGCAGCGGTATCTCGAACATCTGTTTGATGCTGTGCTATGATATGAGGTCACCGTAGCTGCGTTCGAGAGGAGGAGCGGTGGCCGACCAGGACATCAAGATGCTCATCGAGCGCATTATGGCCGAGGCCCGGACCCATCAGTCCGCCCGCTTCTCAAACGAAACCTACGCAGACGAGCCGATTCTCAAAACCGGCCGACAGATGCAGAATTTCCTCCCCGACCAGTACCGTAAAATGCGCGAGATATCGCGCTGGCAGGATGACCCCAAGGGCGGTGCGGGCCGCTGGCTTTCG
This sequence comes from uncultured bacterium, assembly GCA_905215115.1. GTDB lineage: Bacteria > Actinomycetota > Coriobacteriia > Coriobacteriales > Coriobacteriaceae > Collinsella. The sequence goes on from CAJMOP010000039.1 coordinate 14,671, forward strand.
GAAGCCGAGCTTTTTTACCGCCAGGGCCTGCTGATGGCCGACTTTGAGGACGACTGTCCCTACAACGGCACCTTTAAGTCGTACTTTCCCACCTACAACGCCATGAGCGACCGGCAACTGCGCGGCTACTTTACCTGGCGTGCCCAAGTGCGCCGCGGAACCGTCGAGGAAACGTCTACGTCCTTTGCCTTTCTGTATCTCTATGAGCTGATCTGCGGCATTGGCGTAGATAATCCACTCGATGGTTTTAACAAGATCAAGGCTTTTTGGGATGTCTATCGCGCCTTCGAGCCCGGCATCGACCGGTTTGCGCGCGTGTGGCTGCAAGATTACGCCGTGTTCCACGGGCTCGACCCCAAGCTGCTTCGCGACTCTAAAACCGTCATGTTCGATAACGCCCTTATCGAACTGCGGCGCGCGGCACGAGACCTTGCACCGGCACCGTCCGGCCAGACCCCTAAGCGTCGCAAAACCTCCGAGCCCACGCTCCCCCTTCCGCCCGATGAGGTGCGCGAGGAGCGACTCATGGCCGCCATCAACGCCCTCTCCACGTACAACCTAAGTAGCTCGCGGCTCGACCGCAGCCACCACCGCGATCTGTGCCACGTGGCGTGCGCCGTGTATGTCCGCATAGCGCGCTACTATGACACGCACCGAAAGACCGGCATCGTGGCAAGTTTATTTGGGGAGGAGACGGCCATGCCCTACACCATGTTTGCCTCGGCCGTATTCTTTGCGCCCGAGCGCCACGAGGACTGCGAATACCGTCTGGACCCCATCCATATCTACCGTTGCCAAAACGGTTTTTGGGAATGCATGCGGATTCACGGTAGCAGGCAAAAGAGCAGCAAGCTCGGTGAAATGATGCGCGCCTGCGACCAACGCCTGCGCCTGGCGCTGGACCCCGCCCATCCCCTTAAGGAAGAAAAGGTCCCCAAATATCTGGCCAAGATTATCGATGACGAGATTGTGGCATGGCTTTCGTGGGACGCCGCACACCAGCCCGTCAAGATCGATATCGATTTGAGCCAGCTGGGGCACATTCGGAGCGCTGCCGCACAAACGCGCGAAGCGCTTTTGATCGACGAGGAACGCGAGGACGGCGCGTCCGCAGAAGCCGAGGCAGCGGACTCAGGGCAACCGGAAGCCGAGCCTGCGGCCGCCGCGACGGTCGAGGCGGTC
>CAJMOP010000040.1 GCA_905215115.1 uncultured bacterium
CGAGCACACGCGCGGCATCCGGTGCATCGCGCTCAACCGTGCGAATATGCAGGCGCTCAGCAATGGCGCGAACGGCGGCACAGCGAGCAGCCTCGGCCTCCTCCTGCGCCGGCGTAAAGATGCGGTTACGTCCCAGCACCAGGCCGATCACATTGCGCGAACCCAATGCATCGACAGCCAGCGCCGCAAGCAAAGACGACGGCAGATCGCCCTCGAGCGCCACCACGGCACGCGACGTACCATGGGCACGGGCGTTATCGCGCACAGCGAGCACCAGCGCCTGCCACAACCACTCCTCGGAACGAAACTCGGGCAGCTCGTGGTCCTCCAGGGCATCGAGCATTACGCCGCGCTGAATCTCCTGAACCAGCAGGCTCTCTTCAAAACACGGCGCTTGGTCCACCACGCGCCCACAGTCGTCGAGTACAAACGACCCGCCGGTATACACCGACTCGTCATAGGCACCGACCGGCGCCATGCAGGCAAACCACACGCTGCGCTTGGATGCGATCTTGCGGTAGGCACCGCTGCGAACGGCGGCAATGGCGGCCGTCTCGCGGTCGGTCATATCAAACGCGTTGAACTGAAAATAGGCGATGAGGTCGACGCCGGTCGGCAGCATCTCGAGTTCGCGGTCCAAGTCGAAGATCACGGCGATACGCACGCCGTCCACGTCGAACACCGGCGGTGCCCAACGGGCATCACCGTTCCCACCACGCTGCAGAGCAATGCTCGAACGGGCCGGCACCACATGGCCGTCCTTGAGCATCATGTAGTCGAGCAGGGGCTGGCCCTCAAACGAAACTGCCGCGGGCACGATGCAGATCATATCGAGTTCTTGGATACGCTCGGCGACACCGGTCAGGCCTGTCAACATGTCGTGCTCAAAGTCGGCAGTGCCCACCAGGCCCCCGGGCATGGCGCCCATAAAGAGCGGAGCCGGCACGCACAGCACGCGCGCCCCGCGCTCGTGGGCCAGACGAGCCTGGTCCTCGATGCGGCCGCAAATGCCCTCAATATCACCCAGGCGCATATCGATCTGTGCAAGTGCGAGCTTCATGGCTCAGCCCTTTCCGTCGTAAACCATCGTTGTCGTAGTAAAAGCGCCGGCCGCATGATGCAGTCGGCGCTCGCATGTGCATATGCTAGCTATGATACCCCGAGCGGGGACGCGCTCCTAGAACGTCGCGGACCACAGCCCATGCAGGTTGCAATAGGCATAGACGGTACCGGTCTTGGAACCGCCGGCAAAAAAAGTCGCAGGCTTCATGCCGGGCTGGAGGTAATGGACCTCCAGACGGCCCTCGGCCTCAAGGGCGATCCACTCGATGTAGTGCTCGGGCACCATAGGATGCTCGACCGAGCCCACGCGTGCGCGGATCACGTGACCGTCGCGCTCGCTCTCAACGACGGGCACGTGCTTCTCGTGCGCGGCGTCCTCGGTGTTCGCGGTCAGCTCCATGCAGCCGGCAGGGGTTGCAACGTCGTTGCCAAGAGCGGCAATGAGCTTGCCGTCGGGGTCCTTAAAGAATTTCGCCATGATGTTCTCCTTTGTTGATGTGCCGATGTTCTCGATGCTTCTTATGCCCAAAGGCGCGCGAACCATCCACGGCATCGCAAATGAACACATAATGAGCGAGGCTAGCGCCCGTCGCCGCCGAGCAGCGCCAGAACATCCTCGCGGGTAAACAGCGCCGAGGAGATGCCGTCGCCGCCGAGCACGCTGTTGACCAGGTCGCGCTTGGACTCCTGCATCTGCATGATGCGTTCCTCGATTGTGTCCTTGGCGATGAGCTTGTACACGGTCACGGTATGCTTCTGGCCAATACGATGCGCGCGGTCGGTCGCCTGGTCCTGCGCGGCCACGTTCCACCACGGGTCGTAGTGGATCACCACGTCGGCAGCCGTCAAATTAAGGCCAACGCCGCCCGCCTTGAGCGAAATCAAAAAGACCGGAACCTCGCCCGCCTGGAACTGCGCGACCATCTTGGCGCGGTTTTCCTTGGACGAAGCGCCCGTGAGCTTAAGAAAGCCAATATCCTCCTTGGCCAGACGCTTGCCAATGATGTCGAGCATGCCCGTAAACTGGCTGAACAACAGGATGCGATGCCCGCCGTCGAGCGCACCGTGCACGAGCTCCATGCAAGCGTCGAGCTTGGCACTCCCCGCCTTGTAGTCCTCGTAGTGTAGATGCGGGTCGCAGCAAATCTGGCGCAGCTTGGTGAGCTCAGCAAGCACCTTGAGCTTGTCTTTCTTAAACTCGGATGCCTCGCGATGCTGCACCTGCTGGGCGATGCGGTCCTGGTTGGCCAGGTAGAGCTTGCGCTGCTCGCCGGTGAGCTGTGCCATGACGGTGTCCTCGATCTTCTCGGGCAGATCGGCCACCACGTCTTCCTTGACACGGCGCAGCACAAACGGCGACACGAGCGCCTGCAGGCGAGCGGCGCTGTCACCCTCGGCGTGCTCGACCGGGCTTTCGAAGCGCTTGGCAAACGACTCGCGCGTGCCAAGCAGGCCCGGCATCAAAAAGTCGAAGATGCTCCAGAGCTCGGACAGGCGGTTTTCGATGGGCGTTCCCGTCAAGGCAAAGCGCACGCCGGCCGGCAGACGCTTGGCAGCGCGCGCCACCTGGGTGAGCGGGTTTTTAATGTACTGGGCCTCGTCGAGCACCACACGGGCAAAGTCCTGCTCGGCGTATTCGTCGATGTCGCGGCGCATAAGGTCATACGACGTCACGACCACGTTGTGCTCGACCGCGCCGGCAATTTGCACGCGACGCTGAACCTTGGCGCCCACGATGGCGCACACATCGAGCGAAGGCGCAAAGCGCTCCAGCTCGGCAGTCCAGTTGTACACGAGCGACGCGGGACATACCACGAGCGTGGGTTTGGTGTCCCCCGCCTCCACGCGCGCCAGAATGTGCGCGATCATCTGCAGCGTTTTGCCCAGACCCATGTCGTCGGCCAAGATACCGCCAAGGCCCAGGTGCTCGAGCGAGCCGAGCCACTGATAGCCGTCAACCTGGTAGCCACGCAGCGTGGCCTTGAGCGAGGCAGGCACCGTAAAGTCCATCTTGCCGAGCGTGTCCAGGCGCTCGACGGTGCGGCGAAACGCTGCATCACGATCGGCCTCGAGCACGGGCGCGTGCGCAAGCATGCTATCGACAAACAGGGTACTCGACGCGGGAAGCGACACACCGTCGAGTAGGTCGACGGCATCGACGCCCAGGTCCTCGGCAAGGCCAAACGCGGCGCGCGCTCCCTCATCCAGGCGCACGATGTCGCCGGACGTGAGGCGCGCGAACGTCTGGTGGCGCTTATACGAGTCGAGATAGATGGCAAGATCGGCCGCCGAAAGCCCGCTCGCACCCAACTCGACGTCGAGCAGGTTGCTCTTGACGGTCGCGCGCACCGAGAGCTTGGGCGCAGGGCGCACCGAGATCTGGCGCAGGCGGTCGCTGAGCATGACCTCGCCAAGCTCGGACAGCGCAGACAGGCCCTCGGTCAGCAGGCAAAACAGGCTGGCGTCATCGCGTTCCTCAAACGCCAGGCCGCCTTCGTAAAAATCGAAATACAGGGCCGCCGTGTCCATGGCGCGAAACTCCGCCACCGCATCACGGGGCGGAACGCCGGGACGCTGCTCCTCAAAGGGGCTGCCCGGGGCACCAAGACTAAAGAGATTTGCCGACCAATCACCGTAGAACACCGTGATCTTGCAGGTCACAAGGCCATCGTCGGCGCCAATCTCAAAATGGAAGCTCGCCTCGGGTGCCACGGCATCAAGTGCGGCGGGCGCGGTAAGGTCGGTGTAGTCGCGCAAAATGGGCAGCGCCATACGACAGAACTCCCCCACCTGGTCGGCAGCGATATGGACCGGCGTGCGGCAGGGCAGCAAGCGCGATAGGAACGATGCCGCATGCCGGGCAAACGCTACATCGGTGCGGCGCGCACGGCGGGTGTCGACCAGATAGGCAACGTCGCCCGAAGCAAAGCAGTATGCATCAGCCGGCAGGCGCAGATCGTAGCTGCCACCAGCCGCCGGCGCGATTTTGGCGGCAAGGAGCGGTGGGCGCTTGGACAGCGCCTCGTCCTCCCCTTCCGGAGACATCTCAACCGCCACGTCATAGGTGCGATGCGTCGTCGTCCCCCGCGACCAGGCGGGCTCAAAAGAGATGGTCTGGCCGCGTAGCAGGTCCAGCACATATACGATGCTATGCTCGGACAGCGGCAACTGGCGCTCGGCGACAAAGCCGCTGCGTGCAAAATCGTACGACGCCGAACGCGAGCTTGTGATGTCACCGAGATAGGCAACTGTCGTCACAACAAGATTGAGCAGCTTTGTCGAAACGCCTTCGAAGGCTTCGGGCGTATGGACAAACGTGAGCTTCTTGCCGTACGAGAAGGTGCCGCCTCGGACATAGGCGTCGGCCATGCCGTCGATATCCTTGACCACGTAGGACACCGAACCGCAGCGAATGCGGAACTCGAGCGCCCAGCTAAAGCGGTCGGCGAACAGCGGATTGTAGTACGGCACCAACGAGGGCTCCAACACTGCCTTGGGGGCATCGGGATCAACAGCACCGGCAAGCTTGCGGCGCATGCTCGCCAGCTCGTCCATGCGCGCATCCGAAAGATCGGAGAGCGCCGCCATGAGGCTCGGGCTCGTGGGAACGGGCGCCGGGAAGGGAAAGTTGGGGTTGACGGCCGGCGCTTTGGGCGCGGTGCGCGCGGGCTGTTTCGGCTGCGCCGTAAACGTGCGAACCGGTGCGCGCAGCCCCTCAACGGGCTCAATGCCGCTGGCGTCCAGGTACGCCAGCGTTGTGGCAATGGCGTGCTTGCACATGCCGGGGTAGCGATAGGCAGCAGGGCAGTCGCAGTCGTAGTCGATAACCTCGTGCTCGTCCATGTCGAGCGCCACGTGCGTCTTGTACAGGTCGCCGCGCGAGCCGCGCACCGAGCCCTCAACCGTCACGTTTTTGGAGAAGCGCGAGCCGCTGTCCTCGATCGACAGCACGGCGCCGTTAAGCATGAGCGAACGCCCCTTCATAAAGGTGCCGCTCAACGCCGCCTCTTTCCGGAGCGCCTGCACGAACGTCCCCTGCGCCATCACTTCCTCCAATCTCACGCGGCAAATGATTTTTCTGGGACGGGGATGAAAAAATCATTCCCGTCCCAGAAAAACTGGTCTTCCGGCACACGTCATCCAAAATGATTTTTTAATCCCCGTCCCAGAAAAATCATTTTAGATCACCGTCACTCTGCCTTGGTTACCAACGATGGCCTTGGCCTCGGCCAGCAGCGGAATCGAGCGCGCGTTGACCTTGGCAGGCACCTCGGCGCGCAGCACGCGCCCGTCCACCTGCTCGATAAAGATCTCCACGCGATCGCCACCCGGGTTAGCGGTGAGCACCGTGGCCAGGCGCGCCATATTGCCCTGGCTAAAGCGGCTGTTGGGCACCATGACCTCAAACACCTTGGGCTTGTTATTCTCCTCGTTGAGCTCCAGCGGCACAATCTCCTGCGCGATGATCTGGTCACCGCGGTCCGAGCGCTCGAGCTTGCCCTTGATGCGCACAAAGGCGTCGGACAGCTGCGCGCCTGTCTCGGGATCGACCTCGCCGTACAGGTACCCCTCGGCCTCCTTGTAGGTCTTGGGGAACACCACGACGGTGGCCTCTCCTTCCATGTCCTCGAGCTGCACGATGCCCATGGGGTCGCCGTTTTTGGTCACGCGCTTGGACACGCTCGAGACCATGCCGGCCCACCACAGTGCCTTGCCCTCGGGAATCTCCTGGTTGATGGTACCGCCCGTGGGGTTCTGCACTTCGTAGCCGGTATCGATCTGCGAAAACGAGAAGTCGCGCGCTTTGCTGAGCGCATACTCAAACGGGCGCAGCGGGTGGTCCGAGACATAGATGCCCAGAACCTCCTTCTCCTGGCTCAGCTTAAGGTGGCGGTCCCACTCTTGGCCATCCGGATCGGGCACGCTCACCTCAAAGCCCGAGCCCTCAACGTCGCCAAACATGTCGAAGAACGACGTCTGGCCGCTTGCGCGATCCTTCTGGCGCTTCACCGCGGCATCGATGATGTTCTCGGGGTTGTTCTTATCCACAAAGTGCATCATCTGGCGACGCGGATACCCCGTGGAGTCGAAGGCGCCTGCCTTGATGAGCGATTCGATCACGCGGCGGTTGGCCTGGCTCGAGTCCACGCGATCGACAAAGTCGTGCAGCGTCTTAAACGGGCCGCCCGCCTCGCGCTCGGCGATAATCGCCTGCGCCACGCCGGTACCCACGCCGCGGATGCCGGCCAGACCAAAGCGCACGCCCTCCTTAGTAGCCGTGAACTCGGTGCCGGACTCGTTGACATCTGGCGAAAGCACGGGGATGCCGTCGTGACGGCACGCCGAGACGTAGTGCACGATCTTGTCGGTCTTGCCCGTATAGGACGTCAGAACGGCCGCCATGTACTCGTGCGGATAGTGCGCCTTGAGCCACGCCGTCTGCATAACCAGGATGGCGTAGCCGGCGGAGTGCGACTTGTTGAAGGCGTAGGACGCGAACTCGAGAACATCGTCCCAAATCTTCTGGGCGACCTCGCGCGTGTAGTTGTTCTTGATAGCGCCGTTCATCCAGTGGTCGTAGGTGGTCTCGTCCGAGCCATCCTCCCAGTGCAGCACCGTCGACGTGAGCAGTTTGATCTTCTTCTTAGCCACGGGCTTACGGATACGCGAGTCCGATTCGCCCTTGGAGAAGCCGCACATCTCGACGGAGATGAGCATAACCTGCTCCTGGTAGACCATGGTGCCGTAGGTTTCGCCCAGGATGTCGTCCAGACGGTCGTCGTAGGAGACGGCCGGCTCCTTGCCGTTCATACGGTTGATGTAGGACGAGACCATGCCGGCGCCCAGCGGGCCCGGGCGGTACAGGGCGATCAATGCTACGACGTGCTTGTACTCGGTGGGCTTCATGTTCTTGATCGTGGCCGTCATGCCGGCGGACTCGACCTGGAAGACGCCGGCAGTGTGGCCGGAGCCCATGAGCTTAAAGATCTCGGGGTCGTCAAAGGGAATCTCTTCCTCTTTGATGTCGATGCCGAAGTTCTTTTTGATGTTTGCCTTGGCCTTGGAGATAACCGTCAGCGTGCGCAGGCCCAGGAAGTCCATCTTGAGCAGGCCCATGTCGGCAACGGTATGGCCCTCGTACTGGGTAATCTCGACGCCGCCCTTGGTGTCGAGCTTGGTGGGCACATGCTCGTTGACGGGGTCGCGGCAGATCAGAACGGCGCACGCGTGCACGCCCTCGCCACGGGTGAGGCCCTCGATCGAGAGCGCCGTGTCGATGATGCGGCGGGCGTCGTCGTCCTTTTTATAGGCCTCGGCAAAATCGGGGTTAAACAGATCCTCTTTGCCGGGTTGCTTGTCGAGCACCTGCTTGAGCTTGACCTTGGGGTCGCTCGAGACCATCTTGGACAGGCGCTGGCCCATGTAGACCGGGTAGTCCAGGACGCGCGCGGCGTCGTTGATGGCCTGCTTGGCCTTAATGGTCGAGTAGGTGATGACGTGGGTGACCTTCTCGGGGCCGTAGAGCTGGCGAACGTGCTCCACGACCTCGAGGCGCCGCTCATCGTCGAAGTCCATATCGATATCGGGCATCTCGGTACGCTGCGGAGACAGGAACCTCTCGAACATCAGGCCGTTCTCGAGCGGGTCGAACGCGGTGATGTTCATGGCGTAGGCGACGATAGCGCCGGCGGCCGAGCCACGGCCGGGGCCGACGCCGATGCCGTTGTCCTTGGCCCATTGCACGTACTCGGCGACGATGAGGAAGTAGGCGGCAAAGCCCTTATCGCAAATGACCTTATATTCGTACTCAAAGCGCTCTTTGATGTTGACGCCACCAATCTCGCGCGTGGCCCAGTCGTCGCCGTAGTGCTGGCGCAGGCCCTTCTCGCACTCGCGGCGGAACTGGCTCTCGTGCGTCTCGCCGGGATCGAGCAGCGGGAAGCGCGGCAGGATGATAGAGTCCCAGTCCAGCTCGACGTAGCACTTGTCGGCGATCTCGAGCGTGTTGTCGCAGGCCTCGGGGCAATACGGGAACATCGCCCGCATCTCCTCCTCGGTCTTCATATAAAACTCCGAGCCGGTCATGCGCATGCGGTTGGGGTCGTCGACCTTGGCGTTCATGCCGATGCACATGATGACGTCCTGCACCGGCGCGTCCTCGCGGCGCAGGTAGTGGAAGTCGTTGGTGGCGATGACCTTGACGCCCACCTGCTTGGCGATATCGATGAGCGCGCGGTCCATCTGCTCGTCGGTCAGGCCGTTATCGGTGGTGATGCCGTGTTCCTGGATCTCGATATAAAAGTCGCCAGGGTCGAAGGTATCACGGAAGGTCTCGGCCCACTTGATGGCGCCTTCCATGTCGCCGCGGTCGATGTATTTGGGGATGATGCCCGCGATGCAGGCGCTCGTGCAGATCATGCCCTTGGCGTGGCGGCGCAGATTGTCGAGCGTCACGCGCGGCTTGTAGTAAAAGCCCTGCACGGCGGCCTCGGAAACCGTCTGCATCAGGTTGACGTAGCCCTCCTGGTCCTTAGCCAGAAGGATCATGTGGTAGAGCTCGGGCTTATGGTCGCGGGCAAGGGTCTCGTCCGGCGTAAAGTAGACCTCGCAGCCAAAGATGGGCTTGATAACCAGAGGCGGCTTGAGCTCGTCGATATTGCCTTTCTCGTCCCACATGGCCATGTCCTTCACATACTGGGCATGCTCGCGCGGGTTTGCCTCGGGGTCGGGTTCCACCAGCTCGTCGCGACGATCCTTTTCCAAGAAGGCCTTGTCGTGGCTCCAGGTTTTGTACTCGGGCGTGTTGTGGTTGACGGCGTCGCAGGCCAGCGCCAGGTCGGGCACGCCATACATGTAGCCGTGGTCGGTAATGGCCACGGCGGGCATGCCAAGCTCAACGGCACGGTTGACCATATCCTGGATACGGGTTGCGCCGTCGAGCATGGAGAAAACAGTGTGATTGTGCAGATGGACGAATGCCATGTGATGAGCTCCGATGCAGGTTCGTGTTCTGACTGAACGATTTTACCGCACGGCACGGACAGCACCCGAACCTAGCCAAACCAACACGGGCAGTCTTTTTGGGACGTGTCTTTTTTAGCTGCTTTGACCTGATTGCTTCATTCGTCGCAAAGGGGCCGGACCGCGACCCCATGTCGCGGTCCGGCCCCTGAGGAAAGCTCAGCTCAGGTCCTCGCCGTTTGAGGCAATTACCTTGCGATACCACTCGAACGATCTTTTCTTGCTGCGCCGACGTGTGCCGTGTCCTTCGTCATCGAGGTCGACATAAATGAAACCGTAGCGCTTGCGCATCTGGCCCGTTGCGACCGAAACCAGATCGATCGGTCCCCAGCACGTGTAGCCCAGGAGGTCCACCCCGTCGATTTCGACGGCGTCCTTCATAGCCTGGATGTGCTCGCGCAGGTAATCGATACGGTATCCATCATCCACAAAGCCGTTCTGATCCGGCTCATCCGGGGCTCCGAGACCGTTCTCCACGATAAAGAGCGGCTTTTCGTACCGGTCGTATATGTCGTTCATGGTGATGCGCAGCCCTGCGGGATCGATGAATCTGCCCCATGGCTCCATCTTGAGGTAAGGGTTGGGGGCACTCTTGAGTAGATTGGAGTCGAACTGCCCCTCGGTGTTTGCCTGCGCCACGCGCGTCGAGTAGTAAGAGAAGCCCACGAAGTCCACCGGATTCTGCGCAAGGACCTCCTCATCGCCCTCCGCCCAAGGAATCGCGAACCCTTGACGCTCATACTCCGTGAGCATGTAGCACGGATAGTGGCCGCGCACCTGCACGTCGGTGAACATATAGTGCTTGCGATTCTCGTCCTGAGCCGTTTTAACGTCGGCAGGGTTGCAGGTAGCAGGATAGAAAATACCCGCATTGAGCATGCAGCCGATTTGCGCACCAGGGATGATCTCATGGCAGGCGCGCACCGCGCAAGCACTCGCAACGAGCACGTGATGCACCGCGTTATGAACGGAGACGTAGCGGTCCTCCCCCTCATCAAACACGATGCCTGCCGCCATGAAGCACGCAGAGGTCATGATGTTGATCTCGTTGAACGTGAGCCAAGAGCGCACTTGATTGCGGTAACGTGCGAACACAGTGCGAGCGAAGCGCTCAAACATGCCCACGAGAGCGCGGTTGCGCCAACCGCCGTATGCCGTAACAAGATGCATGGGCACGTCATAGTGGCTGAGCGTCACCACCGGCTCGATGCCCTGTTCGAGGCAGGTGCGAAACACATCCTCATAGAACGCGAGGCCCTGCTCGTTGGGTTCGGAGTCATCCCCGTTGGGGAATATACGGCTCCATGCGATGGAGAGGCGCAGAGCCTTGAAGCCCATCTCGCCGAAGAGCGCGATGTCCTCGCGGTAATGATGATAGAAATCGATGGCCTGTTGGGCCGGGTAGTAATGGTCGGACAGCGGCTCGAGCGGAACGTCGTCACCCCTGATGACGGCGAGACGGTCCCGCCCGTACGGCAGAAGATCCGCGTTGGCGAGCCCCCGCCCGCCCTCGTCCCAGGCACCCTCACACTGGTTGGCGGAAAGCGCGCCGCCCCAGAGAAAATCAGAACGCAATGGCATGGGAGTCCTCCTTATCTTGCTTTTAGTGCGAACGGGCACCACCATGTAGCGGCGCCCGTCCGGGTTCATGGGGCCCCAGTTCCGAGAAGAGACTCGTTGCGCTAAGGCACCCTTCTAGATGCAGCGCTTAAGCCTCAAGGGCCTCCTCGGCTTCCTTCTCGCCCGATTCGCGATTGTCGAAGCCAAAGACCATGCAGAGGGCGAATGTCACCGCAAAGCCAATCGCGCAGCTGATGGCGCCCGGAATGATGTCCTGGCTGAACTTGATGACGTTCATCCACGGGAAGCCGACTCCCGAGAAGACGAAGATGCGCGCGTTGAGCAGACCGCATGCAAGGCCGCCGGCCGCGCCGCCGATCATCGACCAAGCGAGCGCCTTCTTATCGCGCAAGAGGATGCCGTAAATGATGGGCTCGGATACGCGGCCGAGCGCATAGGTAGCGAAGGTAGTCCAACCGAGCTGACGGTTAGCCTTGCCCTTTGCACGGATGCCGTAGGCGAGCGCGACCGCAAGCGTCACGTAAACAACCACCGTCGTACCCGGAGTGCACACGGCGTCATAGCCCACCTCAAGCCAGCCGGGCATCATAGCGGTGAGAATCGGCACATGCATGCCGGTAGCGATCACGAGGTTCCACGTCGCACCGACCACCAGACCGCACAGCGGACCGGCGTTCGCGCCGAGCCAGATGATGATATCGGCGATGATGCCCATAATGAAGGAGACGGCGGGGCCGAAGACGCAGAGTGCAAGCGGCAGCATGATGAGCATGGTCCCCACTGGAATCACGAGGATGCGCAGCATGTCAGGGCAATGCTTCTTGATAAGCCCCTCTACGTAGGACTGAATCCACACGATGAGGATGATGGGAAGCACCGACTGTGTGTAATTCACCAGCGTCATGGGGATGCCGTAGACGTCGAACGGAGCGCCCTCCTCGACGATAGCGAGCATGCTCGGATGAATCATAATAGCAGCCGTCATGAGCGCGAGCACAGGACTCGTCTGGAACTTCTTGGCCGCCGCATAGGCACCGAAGATCGGCAGGAAGTAATATGCCGCGTCTCCCACCAAGGAGAAGAGCCGGTACATGCTGCCCTCCGCGGCTAGAAGGCCCGCGCCTTCCGGACCAAGCAAAATGGTGAACATGCGGAAGATACCCGCGATGCAGAACACGGGCAGAATGGGAGCGATAGAGCCGCTCACCGCATCGAGAATCAGATTGCCGATGCGCTTCGGAGCGAACCGCTCCTTCCAGGGAAGCCTCTCTGCTGCGTCCAGATCTTCATCAATCGCCGTCTGGACTTCAAAGCCGCCTTCCCTGCATACCGCGTCGTAGACCTTGTCGACGGTCGGCCCGATTACGAGCTGCACCTGGCCGCCAGCGTGCACCACGCTAATCACTTCGGGAATCGCATTGAGCTTGGCGTCATCTGCAAGCCCCTCGTCCTTAAGAACGAGGCGCAGACGCGTCATGCAATGCGTCGCGCTTGAAACATTCGCCTTGCCGCCCACCTCTTCGATGATTCTTTGGGCGAGTTTTTGATAGTTAGTCATCATTCCTCCTTTTACGCCACGAATCGTCGTGGCACGAGATGGTTCTCGTACTTTCGGAGGTCATGCCCTGCCCTAACACAGGTTACAATCCTTCTGGCCTGGGTTGTCAGCGTCCGGCTGTGCCGGATTCCGCCTTCGTACAGATACGGTTGACATGGAGCATGAAGTAAAGCTTCTCCTCGTCGGTGAGCTCCGTATGCCATTCCCGCTTCATATAGGTACAGATGTGGTCGATGCATTGCGCAAGCTCGGGAAACTCCTCGCGCGAATTCGCATAAAGCGGCAAATTGGCGCTGCTGAGGCTATCGTTACCCTTGATACGCTTGAACAGATACTGCACGTGTGTCGCAAACCGTGAGAACTCAAAAGACTCCCGATCGATGATGGTACGGAAATCGTACTCGACGATATCAGTGACATCGTTGAGCAGGCGCTCAAACGATTGGGCGCGATCGCTTGCCACAGTAACCTCTGCCCCAGTCTTTGCATTGACCAGATTCATGGCGATGCTTGCCACCTCTTCGCGCGGCAGCTCGACGCCCAACTCCTGCCGCACGCGCGCGGTAATGTAGCGGCCGATTTTGTATTCCAGCGGATAAAGCTGCTGCACATCATAGGTAAGGGGCATATCAAAACGAATGCCCTTCCTCTGCCGCGCAATCGCAAAGGCGATATGGTCGGCCATGATGAGCACGGCGTTGGGACTGAGTTCGTAAGGCAGCTCGTTCTCTACAATATCCATGATCTTTGCCGTAAACAGCACCACATCGGCAGGAAGATCCTGCATGATACGCTGCCCCTCGGCATCGATGCTATAGAACGTGCGCTCGATATGGTCCATCGCGAGCTCCCGGGGGAAGTCACCACCGAAGCCGACACCCTTGCCGAGCGCCACGACCTCGCGACCGCGACTATCTCGACAAATCACGGCGTTATTGTTGAGCTTTCTGATCGCCAGCATATCGATGTACCTCCTCTCTTGATGATAGGGCACTCATTCGGAGCTGAACAAAAAGGGCATGACCTCGGCAGAAAGCAGCACCCTACTTGCCTACGGTCATGCCCTAAAGTGACACCCGAATATATGTGCAATTGAATAACGAACGGAATCCGGATGGCCATGCTCCCCAAAGGGATAACAACCCATCACATGTATTTATAGGCCCACCCGAGATGAACGTCAAGTGTAAATTTGCGTAATCCGCACCCTTGATTGGCAACTTCATCCGCGTAATCCGCACCCCCGACTGATTCTGAGTTGCGGTGAAATAGTTCCTGCTGGAGCCAGCTGGGCCGTAAAACAGGAACTATTTCACCGCAAGTTATGGGGAGACTGGGCGTGCGGACGGCCCTGGTGAGCTAGAGGTTGTAGGTGACCACCTGGGACTCGGCGGGGTTGGAGGGATCGGACTGCTCCACGCGGACGAACTTGACCGTCACCGTCTTAAAGCCCGCCTTGTGCAGAACATCCGAATAGACGCGCGCCTGCATTTAAAGAAACAACGGCGGTAATTGCTATCGCGATTGCGCCAATAACACCGAGCGCTATCTGAATGGGATATAACCCCAACACATATCCAAATATGGAGAAAAACATTGCAGAAAAGAGAGCCCTTACCAGAGACGCGACGGAAAGGATCGTCGCGCGGAGATCGTCCGCTATCGCGTCTTGGATTAAGTTTTCCGAAGTGATGTACACCACTTCTGGGAGAAAACAAAGCACCATGCTAAGGCCAAACAAACACAGCGGATTTGAAGCGAACCACGGAAGAATCATGAAAAGACCGGCCTCGATTAGCATCGAGCCGAGCATGGTATTTCTTTTCCCGAAACGCGATGAGAAGAAATCTGCTGCAATGTAGGCCGTCGCATTTACTGCATAGGATGCACCGAAAAAGATTCCTATTATGGAGACGGGAGCATCAAATGCGTCGAATACCAACTGATTCAAGTTGTAATAACTCCCATAGAATCCATCGAGCATGCTTGTGCCGATTAGAAGAAGCAACACCGCAAAAGCGGATTCTCCAATGCTCCAGGTTTCGCGTCTGAAGATCTTGGCTACGTCAAACCTTTCCTCCCCAGAGTTTTTGGAATGGGTCGTTTCCATCCTCTCAATGGGATACAGAAGGAAAAGCTGCAGGAGATAGAAAACGGAAACGCATACGTAGAGGGCACTCCAAGATACTTGGGCAATGAATGATCCAAGTACGATTGCCACTCCCGTCGCGATTGATTGCGCGGCAAGCAGCCGAGCGTTGATGGTGAGGAAGCGCTCTCCTTGACCGGCATTTCGGGCAATTTCATATAAAAGTGCTTGTTCGGATCCCGATTGAAGGGAGTAGGCGAGTGCCTCGACAAGGGAAAGCGCGACGAGAAAGGGGCCTGAGAGCAACAGCATGCCAGCCGTATGGAAGAAAAGAAGCAGAACGCCCACTTGAATCGAGAACTTCTTTCCAAAGAAATCGCCTACCAGCCCTGTTGGCAGCTCGAGGACGACCGTTGCAATGTTGTACAGGGCTTGATAAAGCGCGATTTCCGTGACAGACATTCCTTTATCCGCAAGGAAAAGTAGAAACACTCCCCGATTTAAAACAAATCCCGCGAGAACGAAAAAGGCGGAATAGATGCGCAGTTGCGTAGCGGCATTCTTATTCATTTGGCACTTCCAACAACATTTTTTGTCGGGCTGTTCGCTACTGACTCGAAGCCTGAAGTGTTCACGGTTTCCGATGAAGAGTCACCTTACCTTTTGCGGTATGGGCGCTTCTCGTACTTATAGCCGTTGAGCTTGTTGCGGCTGGGACGCTTGCCCGTGGCGTTCTCGATATCCTGCATGATGGACCCCGCCAGAGCGTCAAAAAGCTCCTCCGGCGTCACCTTAAGCGTTTTGGCGAGCTGCATGATGGCTCCTTATTCGTTTGAACCGTTCGAGCCATTGTACCGCCCCAGGCTCTCCCATGCGTTGCGGTGAAATGCGGACTGTTTGGCGGCTTTTTTGGCCAAAACAGTCCGTATTCCACCGCAAGTTATTGAGGGCTAGAGGCTGTAGGTGACCACCTGAGGCTCGCACGGGTTGGCGGGGTCGACTTGCTCCACGCGGACGAACTTGACGGTCACTGCCTCAAAGCCCGCCTTGTGCAGAACATCAGCGTAAACGCGCGCCTGCAGGGCGTGCTTCTCCTGCAGCTGTTCCGGCGTCTCGTCCGGTGTGCCGCCCGTCTTGTAGTCGATGACCAGCGCGCGTGACGAATCCGCCGGGTTCGTCGCCAAAGCATCGATGGCGCCCTCGGCATATGCAGCGTAGCGAGCGATGTCCTCATCCTCGCAGCCCAGCGAAAAGAACGGCACCTCGGCGCGAACGCACGGCCAGGCAAGCAGCTTGGCACGGACCGCCGACTTGAGCCAGCGATCCAGGGCAACGTCGAAGCGTTCGCGCTGTTCCGGCGTCAGGCGCCACAGGCGAGCCAGGGCGTCGGCACGCTCGGC
>CAJMOP010000041.1 GCA_905215115.1 uncultured bacterium
CGCACCAGCCGCAGCAGCATGCTCGGCCGCGGCCTCGTCGCCAAAGTAGCGCAGCATGTATTCGCGCAGGCAGCCGGTGGTATTGCAGTAGCCCTCCATCTGGCTGAGCAGACGATATCGGTTCTGGAGCGCCCACGCGCGCTGCTCGTCGTCGAGCGTCTCGTCGGCCGCATCGCCGCGGTCGATCAAAAAGCGGCGCATGCGAAAATCGTTGCCGTTCCACAGCAAATGGCAGCCGGCCGGATCGCCATCGCGGCCGGCGCGGCCCGCCTCCTGATAGTAAGCCTCGATGCTCTCGGGCACGTTGTTATGGATGACGTAGCGCACGTTGGGCTTGTCGATACCCATGCCAAAGGCGTTGGTGGCGACCATCACCTGAATGTCGTCGTCGATAAAGGCACGCTGGCTCTGACGACGGGCGTCGTTGCCCATGCCGGCATGGTAGCGGCCCACGCGAATGCCGCTGGGGCCCAGAGCCTCGGTAAGCTCTCCTGCCAGCGCATCGACGGTCTTGCGGGTCGAGCAATACACGATGCCGCTCTCGCTCGAATGCGCGATCACATAGTCGCGCACCCACGCGGTCTTAGCCTTGTCGCCCATCTCCTCGCAGCCAAAGTAGAGGTTCTTGCGATCGAAGCCCGTCACCACCGTCGCCGGGTTTTGCAGGCCGAGCATCTGCTGAATGTCCGCACGCACGCGCTCAGTCGCTGTAGCGGTAAAGGCCGCCACGATGGGGCGCTGCGGCAGGGAATCGATAAACTCGCGAATCTGCAGGTAGGCGGGGCGGAAATCCTGACCCCATTGGCTCACGCAGTGGGCCTCGTCAATGGCCACGAGCGGAACGCCGATGCCGCCTTCGGCCGCAGCTTCCTGCGCAAAGGCCAGAAAACGCGGCTCGAGCAGGCGCTCAGGTGCCACATACATAAGCTGGTAGCGACCCTCGCGCGCCCGCTTGAGCACGGTATTTTGCTGAGCCGGCGTAAGGCTGGAGTTGAGATAGCTGGGGCGCGCGCCCGCCGCGAGCAGTGCGCGGGTCTGGTCCTCCATAAGCGACAGCAGCGGACTCACCACAAAGGTGATGCCGGGCAGCATGAGCGCAGGCACCTGGTAGCAAATGGACTTGCCGGCACCTGTGGGCATAACGCCGAGCGCATCGCGGCCGGCAAGGATCGCATCGACCATGCGGTCCTGCCCCGGGCGAAACGAGGTGTAGCCAAAATAGGCGCTGAGCGTGTCGAGCGCCATCTGCTGCATGCTATCGGTCATGGTTTCCTAACGTCCAAGTCATCTGCCGCCGATTATACGCCGCCACGCGGACCGCTGCCGTACGGCTGTCAGCCACGCTCATTCTGCGGGTAGTCATTGGGGACGTTCTTGAATGACTAGTCGTTTAAGAACGTCCCCAATGACTACCACGGCAACGCCGATGTTTTGGCGCAGACAGCGAAAGCCCGTCAGAGCGAGCAAGGTGCCTTGAAACAAGGCGGCATTGATCTTCTGATCATGCCGCCGAAGTTGAAAGGCAGATTGCCGCTCTGGCGAGCTTGCAGCGTCGAGCCGTTGCGCGGTTTGGTAAAACCGCGTAACTTACATCACCATGACGTAGCGGCTGCCCACGTAGTACTGCTTACCCATCAGGACCGGCTCGCCATTGGGGCCGATAAAGCCGGCGCGCAGGTTGAGCAGCGGGTCGTGCGGGGCAATGCCCAGCTCGGCGGCCTGTTCGGCGTTGGCGCGAACGGCCTCGACCGTGCGGTAGCCAACCGAGACAATCGGCGTTCCGCTAACACGCTCGACCTCGGCAAAAATCGACTTGTCCTCAAGATCGGCCGTCAACAGCTCGCGGTATGCATCAAACGGCACAAAGATGTTCTCCTCAAAGATGGGCTCGCCGTCGGCTGTACGTACGCGCTTGATGTGCAGCAGCAGCGCGTCCTTCTGCAGGCCAAAGAACTCCATCTCGTTTTGACGTGCCGGCACAATCTGGCGATCGATCACATGCGCGCCCGCCTTCATGCCGTTATCGGCGCAAAGCTCGGTGAACGTCTGCAGCGTCGAAGCGTGGAACTGGCGGTTGATGTGCGGCGTGGAGACAAAGGTGCCGCGGCCCTGCTGCTTAACCAGGTAGCCATCGGAGCACAGCTCCTCGACGGCGCGACGCACCGTAATGCGGCTCACCTCATACTGTTCGGCAAGCTCAAGCTCAGATGGAATGCGCTCCTTTGGTGCATAAACACCTTTCTCAATCGCGTCCTTGATCTCGTCGTAAATCTGCTGGTAAAGCGGTGCATTTTTGGGCGCTGGCATATCTGATCACTCTTATCAAAATATCGAAATAACTAATACGTATATAACGTCTTTTTATATGTTACCTTAGTTTGATAAAACGATACACCGCATACAGCAAATCTTTACTTGCCGTCGTCCTGCTGCAAGCTTTCCTGATCGTGCAGACGGGCCTGCCTGCTGGCCATGCGCGCGGGCTTGTCGGGATCGGGAACGGCCGTGGGCATGGGCTCGTCGACATGGCCGCCCCACCAGCCGCCCACAAAGTTAAGCGTGTGGAACACATTGATCACGGCGCCGGGATCAATGTCGCACACCAACTTGATGATGTCCTGGCTCTCGTAGGTCGAGACAACGGTGTGCAGCAGGTACATCTTTTCGCGGCTGTATCCGCCGATGACCTCGGCGCAGCTAATGCCGTGCTGAAAATGGTCAACATAGGCGGTCATGACCTCATCTGCCTTGCGCGTCGTGATCTGCAGCGTCACGCGGTCGTAGCGATGATAGAAGCTGTCGATAGTCTTGGTCGAAATAAACTGGAACACGATGGAGTATGCCGCATTGTCCCAGCCAAACATGAAACCAAAGATCGCCAGGATAAAGCAGTTGAAACCAAAAATGACGCCCCAGATGGTCTTGCCCGTGTGGTTGGAAACCCACAGCGCGATAAAGTCGGTGCCACCGGTAGATGCGCCGGACTTAAGCGCGATGGCAGCGCCCAGACCCGAGACCACGCCGCCAAAAATGATGAGCATAATCTTGTCGCCCAAAAACGGGGCGAAGTGAAAGATATTCAGGAACAGCGACGAAAGAACGACCTGCATCATCGAGAAGATTACGAAGCGCTTGCTAATGCCACTCCAGCATAGGAGCGCCACGGGGATGTTGAGCGCCAGCATGCCGAGCGAGATGTCGATGTGAACGCCACCAAGCGAGGTAACGCGATCGAGCAGGACCGCGACGCCGGTGAGACCGCTCGGAAGCAGGTCGGCAGGCTGAATGAACGCCTGGATCAGGAATGTCTGGAGAACGGCGGAAATCGTGACCGCCACGGCAGTAATGGCGCGGCGGACGATGGTAAGGCGGCCGAGCACGAGCACGCGGTCCGTGAGCTGATCGATGGCGTTCGCCACGTAGGCTCCTTTCGAAGGCAGATATAGTTGTGGGGCATGCCCGCGATTGTAGCATGGAGCGTGCGGGGGCGCTTCAATTCACCCTCTCTCGACAACCATCAGAAGGACCGCGTAAAACCGCTCAAAAGAAAAACGCCGTGAAGAGAGCGATCCCTTCACAGCGAATTCGGCATTTGCCCAGATAAAACCTGCCAAATTAAACCTGTCCCTAAATGGCAGGTAGGATGTCGGTCAGGTTGTCGATGACAACGTCGGCGGCGGACTGATCCAGGTTGACGCCCTCGTGCGGGCGCAGCGCCAGGACGCGGGCGCCGGAGCGCTTGCCGGCCTCGATGCCCAACGGCGAGTCCTCGATAACCAGGCACTCGGACGGCTCAACATCCAGCGCCTCCATGACACGCAGGTAGATCTCGGGGTCGGGCTTAAACGCACTGCACTCGTGACCGCTGATGGTGTAATCCAGCACATCGGCGATACCGGCGATCTCCACCAGCTCGTCAATCAACTCACGATACGACGAGCTCGCGATTGCACACTTCACGCCGCGCTCGTGCAGCTCGCGCATCACCGGCTCCGTCTGCTCGTTGAGCAGCTCGGCATACGGAACGGGGTGGTCCGGGCTGTAGACCTGCTTGTACTCCACGCGCAGGCGCTCGCGCAGCTCAATATCGTCGGGAACCAGCGTCTCCCAAATGGCGGGCTCGTTAGACCCCGAAAGATCGGGGATCTCGTCAAAGTGGAAGCCCTTCTCTTCCATAAATGCCACGCGGCGACGGTTGTAGAACCACTCGGTATCGACCAGCACGCCGTCCATGTCAAACAGCACTGCCTTGATCATACGCATCTCCTCCCACCTGCCAAAAAGGGACAGGTTTATTTTGGTAGGTTTTATCTGGGGTTTTGCGACACGACAGACACACCCTCCCCAGAGCAAAAAAGGGGACGGGGCGCAAACCCCATCCCCTCTCAATCAACCCGTAAGGTCTACTTACTTGTGATTAGTAGGAAAGCTTCCACATGTAGCGACGCATGGTCAGCGGGTGCTGACGGGCCTCGGCGATCTGGTTGCCGTACTCACGCATAACGGCGAGGTGCAGCAGCGGGTTGAAGTAGGTGACGACGCTCGCGGGCACGGCGTCAGCCAGGCCGTAGTCCTTGGAGTCGATCAGAGCGACCTTGGCGCCCATGCGCTCAAGGAAGGTGAGGGCGCGGGCATCCATCGGACGGGTAGCGCCATCGGACATGAAGAAGACGTAGGGCTTACCCTCGGTGGAAACCTCGAACGGGCCGTGGAAGTACTCGCCGGTGTTGTAGGCGGCGGCGTCGATCCACTGCATCTCGGTGAACAGGAAGGCGGCGTGAGAATAAGCCATCTTCTCGGAGGCACCGGAAGCCATGAAGTAGATCATCTTGTCGTCCTTGAAGTCCTCGGCGAACTTCTTGGCGAGCTTCTTGCAGTGCTGAGCGGCGTTCTCGCAGAGCTCGAAGACGTTGGTGAGGCCGGTGATCATGTCCTCGTAGTGGTCATAGCCCTCGGTCTGCTGAAGGATCTCGACAGCAAGAGCGATGGCGTAGCCGGGCTTCTCGCACTTGGCAGCGAAGTTGGCGTGGAAGCCGTGAACGATGACGTAGTCAGCGTCGACGGTCAGAGCGGAGCCAGCCTTGTTGGTGAGGGAGACGACCGGGCAGTTGTGCTTCTTGGCGGTCTTGTTGGCCTCGACGGTCTCGGGCGTGGAGCCACCGAGGGAGCAGGTGATCACGAAGGTGTGCTCGTTGACCCAAGAAGGCGTGTCATAGTTGAACTCGTTAGCGGTGAAGATCTGAACGTTCAGCTTGTCCGTGTTGTTGGCCAGGAAGTACTTGGCGGGGTACAGGTCGGACATGGAAGCACCGCAGCCGACGAAGGCGACGCTGTGGATCTCGTGGTTGGACAGGACGTCAGCGACGATCTGCTTAGGGAGGTTAAGGTCGATCTCGTACATCTGACACATTCCTTTCGATTTTTGCGGCGCCACATTGCCGGGCGCTCGCAGGGTTACCGTGGTTTGGGCCGAGTCGCCGGCCCGTTGAGGATGTGACAAAGAGACTGCCCTTTGTCACGTATAGGGATGGAAGCCTGCCTGGGGTATGGGATGCCAGGCAGGCCCCCGGGGGAAAGCGGTTAGACGCTTGGTCGCGACTAGGCCAGGATGCCGGCCGCGGAGAGGGCGATGCCGCCCACGATGGCGATCACGAGAAGCCAACCGGTGTTGACGTTCTTCTTGATGAGCCAGTACATAAGGCCGGTGA
The DNA here is from genome assembly GCA_905215115.1 of uncultured bacterium. Taxonomy (GTDB): domain Bacteria; phylum Actinomycetota; class Coriobacteriia; order Coriobacteriales; family Coriobacteriaceae; genus Collinsella. The sequence goes on from CAJMOP010000041.1 coordinate 5,709, forward strand.
GGCCAAGGGAGATCATCTGGGGCATCATGCCGTCCAGGATGTCCTGGATCACGACGGTGCCCTCAGCGAACTGCAGCGGGGTGGTGGCGCCGATCAGTGTGGCGATCATGCCGCCCACGGACATAAGACCCACGATGCCGCAGACATACATGAGCTTCTCCATGAGGTCGCCGCCCTGAAGCTTGCTCAGGTACTCGTGGCCGCCCTGATAGCCCATCTTGGCTGCGAACCAAGTGATCAGCACGGAGGGGACGATGGAGATGAGCATGGCCAGGATCGGGCCCATGATGGAGCCCTGCTGAGCCAGCTGGACGCCCAGACCAAAGGCGATAACGCGGATGGTGCCTTGGAAGAAGGAGTCACCGATGCCGGAAAGCGGACCCATGAGGGAGGTCTTGACCGCGTTGATCGAATCGGGGTCGAAGTTCTCGGGATCCTTGGCGTACTCCTCCTCCATGGAGGCGGAGAGGCCCAGGATGAAAGCGCTCGTCTGCGGGGTGCAGTTGTAGAACGCCATGTGACGATGATAGGCCTCTTTCTTGGCCTCGAGCTGCTTGGGGTCAGACTCGTCGGGGTAGAGGCGGTCGAGCGTGGGGACCATGCCGTAGAGGAAGCCCATGTTCATCTGACGCTCGTAGTTCCAAGAGGCCTGGATGGCCCAGGAGCGCCAGAAGAACTGGCTGACCTTCTTGTTCAGGGACACGTCCTTGGTTGCGGTTGCCATAGTGTGTTCCTCCTTAGTCTTCGTCGTCTTCGAGCGGATCGTAGTCGGAATCGACACCGGCGGCTGCATGGGAACCGTTGAACTTGAAGCCCATGAAGACGACAGCCAGGCACACACCGATCAGAGCGACCGCGATGACGGACAGGTTGAGGTAAGCGGCGAGCAGGAAACCGATGAACAGGAACGGAGTCATACCCTTCTTGATCATCATGGTGAGCAGCAGGGCCAAGCCGTAGGCGGTCATGATCTTGGTCGAAACGTTAAGACCAGTGGACAGCCACTCGGGAACCATGTTGACGATGGCCTGAACCAGGTCGGTGCCAACAAAGACGGCGAGGAAGATCGGCAGGAAGTACATGATGGCGTACAGACCGGAGCCGGCGCAGATGTGCATACGGTAGGCGGTCTTGAAGTTACCGTTATCGATCGCGTTATCGGCCACATGGGTGAGGGCGGCGATGATGGAACGGAACACGATGCCGAGGAGCTGACCCAGGACGGCGACCGGGATGGCGATCGTCATGGCGGTCTCGGCGGAAGCATCGGTCAGGCACGCGAAGGCAGCGGCCACGATACCGCCCAGGACCATATCGGGCGGAACGGCGGCGCCGACCTGCACCAGGCCCATGGACACGAGCTCGACGGCGGCACCGACGGCAAGGCCGGTGGGCACATCGCCCAGCAGCAGACCGACGAGCGTAGCGCCAACGAGGGGCTGCTCGAAGTTAAGACGACCGAGCAGGCGGGAGTCCCACATGCAGAACACGCCGACGAGGCCGACGAGCACCGCACTGATGAACGTATTCATACCCTTCTCCTTTCAGTCAGGCAAATGCCTGGTTGATTACAGCTTGGCGTCGATGTCGACGCTCTGATACGTAGGGGTCTGCTGGACGTAGAGCTTGATGCCCATGTCGAGCAGCTGGTTGACGTCGGCCTTCTGGGTGGCGTCGAGGAAGACGGAGCTGTCCTTGCCGCCGACCTGCTCGGCACCGTCGTGGTTGGCGGTGGCGCCCAGGTTGATGGCGTCGAGCTTGTAGCCCTGGCAGAACTGCAGCATCTCGGCCGTGTTGCCAAAGACGAACATGACGCGCTCGCCGAGGGTGTTGAGCTTGTCCATCTTGGCGAGGGCACGCTCGACGGTAAAGACGTTCAGGCGCACGCCCTGGGGCTTGGCCAGCTTAAGAGCGCCCTTCTTGATGTCATCGTTGGCGGCAGCGTTGTCGACGACGATGATGCGCTCGGCCTGGACCTTGGTGGTCCAGGTAAAGACGACCTGGCCGTGCAGCAGACGGTAGTCAAGACGTGCGAGGACGATCTTGGCGGGACCGGAGCTGTGACGGGACGCCTTAGCCTTCTTGGCGGGAGCCGCGGCGACCTCGACCGGTGCGTTGGGGTTGGTCAGACCGGTGCGGGCCTCGTTGATGAGGGCCGCGAGCTCGGCGCCCTTGACGGGGGCGGGGCTCATAGCGAGCGTGAGCGCCAGCGGGATGTTGAAACCGCTGACAACCGTGAACTTCGTGCCGTTCTTGGAAAGCTCGACCATGTTGTTGTTGACCGAGCTACCGAGCATATCGGTTAGCACATACACGGTGTCGTCCGCGTTGAACGTGGCGATCATAGCCTCAACCTTATTGGTGATGGGCTCCTTGTCGTCACGAGCAAGCGACACGACGTGGACGTTCGACACGTCGCCGAGAACCATCTCGAGCGTGTCTTTGGCGCCTGCGGCCAGGCCGCCATGAGATGCGAGAATGATCTGATTCATCTTGCCTCCTCCTTTTCGTTATGGTCATTATAACGTCTTATACGTTGCTTATATTGCTAATTAGTATAAAGACCGTTCGCGGGTGAAAATCGACCGTTGACGGGTTTAACGTACTTGAAACGTTGGAGCCGGGCAGGCCGACGCTGTCTTGGCGACACCCGATCAGACGCCTCGCCAATCCTCTATCGCACGAAGTACCAGGGGCTTTCCTGCACGGTGGGCTCCAGCGCGATGCCGGTGCGTTCCTTAAACAGATCCATGTCCTGAGATTTTTCGGTCCACCACGCGTTGGGCTTAAAGGTCATGCTCTCGACAATACGTTTGACAATGACGCTATTGCGCAGCTTGGAAAAGTCGGTGTTCATGATCAGGATGGACGCGAGCACCAGCACGATGCCCAAGACTTTGATCGCGCCGGCGGGCTCGGCGTAGACACCAATGCCCAGCAGTACGGTGACGACTGTCTCGAATGACATGACGACGGGAACTTTCGACGTCTCGAGCCCCATGGACAGACCCTGCATATATAAGATGTAAGCCACGGCTGTGGGGATAAGTCCAAAGCCAAGGAACAGCAGCAGCAGCTGTGGCGACATTGCCGCGGCGACATCCGGCCACGGAGCCGCGATAGCCGCCATAACCGCACCGCCAAAAACAAAGCCCCAAAACGTGACAGCCAGCGGGTGGACCGTCTTGGTTGCTATTCGGCTAAACACCGCGAGCGACGCACCACAAAGGCCTGCAATCACGCCCGACGTGACGCCCCAAACCGAAAAATGAAAACCGGAAAGGTCGCCATTGGTCACTGCAAGCACGCAGCCAACGATGTTAAAGACAATGGCAACGAGCTTGTTGGGGGTCACGTCCTCGCGATAAAGCACGCGGCCGAGCATGACGCCAAACACCGGCGAGGTGTAGAGCAGCACCGAGGCCGTGGACATGCCCACCTCGCCCATGCACTCGTAATAGCAGGTGTTGGCGGCGGCCAAACCGACAATACCAACAAGCGCGCAGGGAACAAGCTCTTTAGGGTTTGCCTTGAACAGGGCCAGCGGACCCGAGGCTTTTCCCTCACGAGCACCTCCCTGGCAACCCATAAATGCCAAGACCGGAGCCATTAAGACGGCACCCGACAACAAGCGAAAGGCAGCCATGCTCTGGGACGAAACGCCCATGGCCGAGATGCCGTTTACAAAGATTCCGATGCTGCCCCACATAAGCGCGGCGACCAGCACCAGCACATAGCCCAGATTGCTTTTCTTCAACGCAGCCTCCTCGGTATTGTTTCCAATATGTTTCACACTACGTTATAGTCGTTATATACATTTTTCAAGGCACAAATCGGCGAGCGGAAAAGTGATCCGTTTTCCTCCGTCCCCAGCGGATTACTTGGCGGTTGCGGTGAAATAGTTCCTAAATAGAAGCTTCAAGCCCCCAAACAGGAACTATTCCACCGCAACTTATGAGGACATCGAGCTGTTAGGCCGCTCTATCCCCTAGTAATCCAGCTTCCACATGTAGCGGCGCGTCATGTAGTCCTTGTGGGTGACGGCAGAGAGCGCACGCATGTACACGTTGTTGAGGATCGGCGCAAAGATCAGGTGGTTGAAATATTCGCTCACGCTGTCCTTGATGTCGTTGAGGCCGAGCTCCTTGGCGTCGAGCTGATAGACGCGCTCGCCACCGTACTGGTTGACGAAGCGGATGCCGCGCTCGTCGTTGCAGCGGCTGCGGCCGACGCTGATGAGCTGGAACAGCGAGGTGCGCTTGTCTAGGATCTCGAAGGGGCCATGGAAGAAGTCGCAGGTGTTGATGGTGCAGGAGTCGATCTGCAGCATCTCCTGCACATTGCAGATGCTAAAGACGTAGGCGGCACCAAAGAGCGGGCCCTGAGCCATGACGTTGATGCAGGGCTTGTCGGCGTTCTGCTCGGCCCACTTGGCAGCGAGCGGACGGGTGTACTCGACGGCCTTGCGATAGATGGGGTCGACCAGGTCGAAAGCGGCCATAGCGGTCTCGTACTCGGCATAGCCCTCGGTCTGCTGCGTGAGCTCCATGGCGATCATGGTCACGACGGCGGAGTTGGTACGGCCCATGCAGGACTCGTCAACGGCCAGGCTGTCATACTGGATCTTGTAGTCGCAGACCTCGGTGAGGCCGGACTCGTCAACATAGATGGCGATGGTGCTGGCGCCGTGGTCCTTGGCGACCTGGGCGGCGACGATGGTCTCCTTGGTGCCGCGCATGGACACGACGACGGCCAGGGTGTTCTCGTTGACGTAGGCCGGGGTGGCATGCACGAACTCGTTGCTGGTGTAACTGGAGCTCACGACCTGCGTGGCCTCGTGCTCCATAAAGTACTGGGCAGGATAGTTGCCGCCGTTGGATCCGCCGGCGCCAATCCACACGACGCGCTTGATGCCGCCCTTGTCTGCCTTGTCAGCCAAAACCTGGGAGACGACGTCCTTAACCTGTTCCTGAGTAGTCATCGTGCATCAGCCTTTCTTCTCGTTTGATGCTCTCGATGGCATACAAGTTACATACACGTTTTGGTTATGTCGACTAGTTGTATGCTATATTTGTCTTAGAAATTATGCTGGTAAAGTTTTCGACAATCCATTACCAGCGGTTTTGTTGTCATGTTGGATACATGCTTGGTTCAGTAAGCATACAAGTTAGATACAGGTTGTTCGCATGAGCACTTCGTCAAAAAAGAACTTGGCCCAATACGAGCGTCTGGCGAGTACGCTGCGTGACCGCATCGCCGCCGGCACCTACGCACGCGGAGACAAGCTGCCGTCCGAGATGGAGCTCATGGACGAATCGGGGCTGTCGCGCAGCACCGTGCGCCACGCGCTTAAGGTGTTAGTTGACGAGGGCCTGGTGCGCACCGAGCGCGGACGTGGCACCTTTGTGGCCGACACGCCCGCGCTCCACGAGAACAACCTGGTGTTTTCGAGCTATACCAAGCAGGTCGAAGGCCAGGGCATGAAGCCCACCACGCGCACGGTGGACTCGGGCTTTACCAAGGCGGCCGGCAGCATAGCTAAGTTCTTTGACGCCGCCGCGGGCAGCAAGCTCGTCAAACTTGTCCGCCTGCGCTACCTGGACGACGCGCCGCTGTGCCTGGAGACCACCTATCTGCCGCCAAGCTTTGGGTCGCTCATCGATCGCGATATCAACGGTTCGCTCTACGCCACGCTGCGCCAGGAGTTCCATCGTACGCCGGCGCAGGGGCATAAGACCTTTGAGGTGTGCTATGCCTCGCAAAACGAGGCGTTTTTGCTCAACGTCGAGCGCGGGCAGGCGCTGATCCTAATCACCGACTACGTCTACGACACCGACGGCCGCCCGCTCCATATCTCCAAGCGCATCCAGCGCACCGACCGCGCCAAATACACCGAGCCCATCGGCTAACCAACCGAAAACCACCACAAAGGGGACAGGCACCTTTGTGGTGGTTTTTAAGGTTAACGCGCCAAAAACGGCCGATTTTCGAGAGAAACCACCACGAAGGTGCCTGTCCCCATTGTGGTGGTTTTAGGCGAGGAGGTCGGGGAACCAGGTTGGTTTGGGTTGGTTGGGTGTGCGCTCGGCCAGGACCAGCTCCATCCAGCACATGTCGTACCAGCGGCCGAACTTTTGGGCGCAGCGGTCAAAGGCGCCCACCAGGCGGTAGCCCATATGGGCATGGAAATCCTGACTATTGTGCGTCAGATACTCGTCGTCCTTGTCGTGCGGCACGGCGATGAGCGCGCACATGTTGGTGATGCCCATCGCAATCAGGCATTGCTTGAGCGCATCGTGCAGCTTGCGGCCCAGCCCGCCGTGGCGCACGTCGCGCGCCAGGTAGATCGACGTCTCGACCGACCAGTCGTAGGCCTCGCGGCTGTTAAGCGGACTCACATAGGCATAGCCTACCGGACGCCCGTCCAGCTCCATCACCAGGTACGGATAGCGCTTGAGCGTACGCTCGATGCGCCCGGCGAACTCCTCAACGCTCGGCACCTCGTATTCGCAGGTTATCGCCGTCTCGCGCACATACGGCTCGTAAATGGCAAGCAACGCCGGCGCATCATCGGGCGTCGCCAGGCGAATCGTCGGCTCGGACATCTCGGGCATACAGCCCCTCCCCCTCAAAAACAAAGGCCGCCTTGCGCCAAACCCAGGCGCAAGGCGGCCTCTCGTCATTACATCAAGCTACAAGACAGCCGCTAACGCGTCGATGTCCTCCTGCGTCGTAGCCCAGCTGGTGCAAAAACGCACCACCGTGTGAGTGTCGTCGTACTTTTCCCAGTACTCGATCGCCGCATGCTCGCGAATGCGGGCCATGTCCTCGTTGGGCAGAATCACAAACTGCTGGTTTGTGGGCGTCTCCAAGAAGAACTGGTAGCCGCGCTCGTGCAGCACGCGACGCAGCGCCTGCGCGGTTTCGATCGCCTGGCGACCAATCTCAAAATACAGGCCATCGGTAAAGAGCGCCTCAAACTGCACACCCGTCAGGCGGCCCTTGGCAAGCAGTGCGCCATGCTGCTTAATACGCGGAATGGGATGCGCCGGAGCGTGCATGCCGCAAAACACCACGGCCTCGCCGCACAGAGCGCCGCACTTGGTGCCACCGATGTAGAACACGTCGCACAGCTGCGCCAGCTCGGGCAGGGTAATGTCGCACCCATCGGCCGCCAGCGCATAGGCCAAGCGCGCACCATCCACAAACAGCGGAATCTGGCGCTTCTGGCACACCGCATGAATCGCCGCGAGCTCGGCCTTGGAGTACAGCGTGCCGTACTCGGTCGACATGCTCACATACACGGCGCCCGGAAACACCGTGTGTTCGTAGCTCTCGTTTTCGTAGAACACCTGGATATAGTTCTCGAGATCCTCGGCATGCATCTTGCCCTCGTAGCCGGGGATGGTGAGCACCTTGTGGCCGCCAAACTCGATGGCACCCGCCTCGTGGCAGGCGACATGGCCGGTCTCGGCGGCAACAACGCCCTCGTAGGGCGCGAGCAGCATGTCAATCACCGTCGCATTGACCTGTGTGCCGCCCACCAGAAAAAACACGTCGGCATCGGGAGCCTGACAGGCCTCACGGATAAGCTGCTTGGCACGCTCGGTGTGTGCATCGGTACCGTAGCCGGGCTGCGGCTCCATATTGGTGTCGACGAGCGCCTGCAGCACTGCCGGATGTGCGCCGTGAGAATAGTCATTGTTGAACGCGAGCATGGTAATCCTCTCTAGCCGGGCACGAGCCCGATGATTCAGATGGGGCTATTGTACGCCGCCCGGATAGGCAATGCGCGCGGCAAGGCACTCGAGCGCCAGCACCAAGGCAAAGCCGCAGCTCACGTCACTCAAAAAGTGCGCGCCGATCACGATGCGACCAAAGGCGACGAGCGCCGCAACCACAGCGGCGCCCCAAAAGACCACGCGGCGGCGCGACGGCTTTTCCGTAAAGGCCGCCGCGGGAAGCCCGGCGAGCATAAGGCCGATCGCCGCGTGCGCCGTGTGTCCGCTCGCGAACGACTTAAAGCCGTCCTTGATCACGCCGGCGGCGATATAGGCCCACTTGTCGGGGTTGCCGATCACCCACCACGGCTGAAAATTGAGCCCCGGCGTGACCTCGATCACGCGCATGCGCGGGCGCGACCACAGCGGCTTGACGATCACGTTGAGGATAATGGCCTGAGCGACCCACACGGCAAGCACCATCAACGCCCAGCGCGTGAGCTCGTCGGAATCGGCGTCGCGTGTGAGGCGGTAGGCGATGACGTTAACCACGATGACCAGCACAAACGTCAGCACCAGCTGAAACGCGATGAGTTTGCCGCCGACACGCAGCGATCCGACAATCTCGTAGCCGAGCAGGCCCACGTTGATGAGAATGCCCAGCGCGGCGAGCCACTTGCTTGCCTTGGAATCGGGGCGCACCGCTCGCACGAGCATAACGCCCGCGATGCTCGCCGTCAGCTCAAACGGCAGCTCGCCGGCGGCCTCGATAAAGCGGCCGAACAGACTGGACGAATTGAACAGCGCACTCGAGATTTGGTAATCGAAAAACGACCCAACGAGCAGACAAAGGCACAGGACAACCGCGATGGCGGCGGCGTCTTTCTTATAGATGTATCCGAACATGCTTTCCTTTCGGTCGGACGAAGGGTCGACCCGCAACGTGGTGGGACAAAGGGCCACTGATGTCTTTGTCCCATATATTCCCTTACAGGTTGAGCATAAGTGAGCGAAAACGTCCCATTTGTGGCAAGGTGACCCGAAGGAGGAGGGAAGCGTACTTGCGTACGCGACCGACGAGTGAGGGTCAGATTGCCCAAATGGGGCGTTTGCAGCGTCGACCCGTTAGTCGTCGTCGCTGGCACCCAACTGCTGCAGCAGCATGAGTGCCGCGGCCACGGGGCCGGCGCCGTCGTTGGCGTCGAGGCCTCGGCCCAGGCCGCTGCCTGCGCCGGCGCCCGCCTTGTAGGGCACCGAGAGCTTGCGGCTCTTGGGAAAGTTCACCGCACCATAGCGATTCTTGAACTCAAAGGCCACCTTCTTGGGAACGTCAACCCCCAGGAAGGTAATGCGCCCACCGCTGAGCGTGACGCTCTCGAGCCCCAGGCGCTCGCCGCGGATACGGATGCGAGCGCGGTTGAACAGGTTGAGCCCCGCCAACGGCAGCTCACCGTGCGCAGCCTCGGTCTCCTCCTGCACCTCGTCGATACTCTCCAGGTCCTCAGCCGCCGCGAGCTTGCGGTACACGAGCACGCGCTGGTCCACCGCCGGCATGTACTCCTCGGACAAGAAGTAGTCGGCCGGCAGGTTGATGCCCACGCTCGCCGCCTCCACGCCGGCATCGTCATCGCCGCGTGCCTCGGCCACTGCCTGACCCAGCATCTGCGTAAACAGATCAAAGCCCACGCTCGACAGGTTGCCGTGCTGCTCGGCGCCCATGAGCGAGCCGGCACCACGGATCTCCAGGTCACGCATGGCAATGCGCATGCCGCTGCCCAGGTCTTGGAACTCGGAAAGCGCGGTCAGACGCGCCGTTGCCTCCTCGGTGAGCGGCAGCTCGCCCGGAAACATAAAGTACGCGTATGCCTGCGTGGCAGAGCGGCCCACACGGCCCTTGAGCTGGTAGAGCTGCGCCAGGCCCAGGCGCTGCGAGTCCTCGATGATGAGCGTGTTGGCGGTCGCGTTGTCGATGCCGCTCTCCACGATGGTCGTGGCGATAAGCACGTCGATCTTTTTGGTCGCGAACTCAATCATCACGTCCTCGACCTCGCGCGGGCTCATCTTGCCGTGCGCCACGCCCACGCGCGCCTCGGGC
>CAJMOP010000042.1 GCA_905215115.1 uncultured bacterium
CGGCGCTCACGCGTGGGGCGGCGCGCGGTAAGATCGAGGCCCTCGTCCGCTCGACAACCTCCTCGACAAGGCCGGATGCGTCGGTCGTCGCCGCCGAGGACCGGGCGGTGAAACTGCTCGCGCGCAGGATATCCGAGAACTCGGCGGAGATCGAGGCGATCACGGCGGAGATCTCCGCCCTGCTCGAGGGCGACGATACCTACCGATGCCTCCTGACGGTGCCGGGCATCGGGCCCAAAACCGCTTCCGAGCTTGCGGTCTCCATCGACATCGAAGACTTCCCCAGTCACGACAGGCTCGCGTCGTACTGCGGCCTGGCGCCGCGCAACCGCCAGTCGGGAACCTCGATCTCCTCGGTGACGGCATCGCGCCAAGGCAACAAGAGGCTGAAGAACCTGCTCATATTCTCATGTAACTGCCTTACCCGGACAGAGGGGAGATGGGGCGACTACTACACCAGGTGCCGGGAGCGGGGCATGTCGCACGGCAAGGCGCTCAAGGCGCTGGCGCGAAAGAGACTGAAGGTCATCTACGCGGTCATGCGAGACAGGGTGCCTTACGCAGCCTAGCCGAAACGCACCGAGCAGACTGAAGCCCACCGGCCTAATGGCTTGGCGTCAGCATGCCGCGATTCGGTCGCACGGAGAGCATTTCCCAGTTGACAAAACTATAGGAACACCCCCCAGATACTCGTTCATACTCGCCGACAAAGTGAGCGAGTTTGCCGACGAGGACGCCATCACGACGCTGCTCAGCGTGAAGGAGGGCGAGTCCAGGCCCCTCTGCTGCGACCCAGGCAGAGCCAGCAGAAAGGCGCGCGCAAGAGAAGAACCACATGGAAATATAATAGCTGCCGAAGAGCACCGGGACAGGTTAGACCGGATGACGGCGGAGGCTGCACGCCGCTCAAGTCGCAGGTGAACACCGAGCCAAGAGGGGCACTCGGGCTCCTGATGTCGCTCGGCGAAAAGGTCCTAATCGCCATTCCGCGTTGCACTAGCTGCGGAGATGCGGGGCTGGGTCGGGGTACTGAGCTGAGATCGATCATCAGCCCAAAGGGCTTAAAAGCGCTAATGTATCGATCCCTAAATCGTCGTTAGCGTCTTAGGGACAATTATATTGTCTAGTAAGTCGCCGCAAGCCAAGTCGCTAAATCAACGGCAGCAGCCTCAAGCAGGCTAGCTAAGACTTGCTTTTTCGCCATGGCATTTGAATCAAATATAGGATACTCCCTATTCGCGTGAACACCATCGCATCGCAATATGTACGCGTAGCGGCACACCAACAGAGCAACTCTTCTAACATGAATCTTGTCACTTTTGGCATCGGGCAATAGTTCATTTATCTTTGTTTTGAAAAAACTCTTACCTTGGTAATCGGCGCAACCTCTATCACGCATGCAAATAAGGGACTCTTTATCGATACATCCTAATCTCTTATTTTTTTCATCCACTACATTCTTTTTATCTTTATCCGTAATATGCAATGATCTTGAACGTGTGCCAGTCAACAATTTCCAACTAACGAAGTCCTTATAGCTCCCCTCATTAAAAATATCCTCAAATTTTGTTATAGAGCGGACTAGTACATCCCGCTCAATGAAGAGTTGATTAACATCGTCCAGCATCTGGGCATCCCTCGTCACGCTAGAAGAGTTCGTCGCCTCAGCATAACCGCGATACAGAGCATTAAAGGCGCCCCAGATAAGCTTAAGCCTTTCTTCCGGATAACCAGCTCCCGACGCAGCCCATGAGTAACTAATTGCTATATGTAGAGACTTTGCAACCGCATCGCTTCGAAGGCTACGTCCTATAACACCATCTGGATACCTAGTTCCGTTAAATGTAGAGAGAGCATTGTTGAGTTCGTGCGGAACTTCGAGTTCAATACCCCCTTTCTTGTCAACCGAGCACGACACGGCAGCAATGCAAGGCGACTGCTCCATTCCGTCCATACAAGTCAAAGAGAGAAGAAGCCATCCCAGATAGTCAACCCTAGTTTTACAGAGATACTGTGCCTTGGAATAACCCCGCGCGCGTTCAAACGAAATCACAACAGCATTCTTGTTAATTGTGACACTGTCGGGATAGTCCTTTGAAATGGTCTTTTCGAACCGGATTGGGCTGTTAAGCTTAATTGGATTCTCGAATACGAGTGAGATTTCAATCTGGATCCTTTGCTTTCTTTCCTCTGAATTAGCCACCACTTCACCGTCCATTTAGTAAAAAGCGAACCCCACAAGACAACCATCAAAATTCAATCAAAGTATACGATTAATGTCGTTTTGCATGACATCGCAGCCTTCTCAAATAGAAACTCGAATTTGTAAATCAATTCGCATCGAGAAGAACTGATTAAAAACTCAGCGGCTATTCTTAATTTATAAATGATCGCGTCCGATCGATCGATTTTGACGTATGTTACCCGCGCAGTCCTTTGGGCTGTAAGTCAAAAGGAGCAAAGACAATGGCACAAAGAGCTCGAGGGTAATTTTGGGCATGTTTTATGCAGAGTTCCGCAGCCGACCAACGAAACGATTTTCGTTGCTTCTACGCTAACGCAACGAAAATCGTTGCTAAAGTAATTAGTTATAATTTTCTCAAATCGCCTAGAGAAAGTGTTTGAATGCTGACTGTAATTGTGCCTACTTACAATGCCGAACCGTATCTTTCTCAAGCCCTAGGCAGTCTATTAAACGAAAAGAATATCGAACTGGAAATCCTCGCCATTAACGACGGATCCACCGACAACTCGCTCGCCATTATGCAAGATTTCGCTGCACGCGACTCACGCGTTCGGGTGATTGATAAGGCAAACCAGGGTTACGGCGCAACCTGCAATCTGGGCATTCGCGAGGCAAAGGGCGACTGGATTGCCATCCTCGAGCCCGATGACTGGATCGAGCCCGGAATGTACTCCGACGTGCTTGCCTTTGCCAAGCGCGAATTTGGCGTTCCGAACAAGCTCGATATTATCGAGACCCCGTATTGGATCATTCGCAACCCCGATACCCCCCAAGAAGTCAAACTACATTGCGCATATCGCGGTCGCATTAAACCGCCTCGGCAACCGTTCACCATTCACGACGCTCCACACCTGCTGGCCCATCATCCGTCCATTTGGTCGGCAATCTATCGTCGCGACTTCCTGATGCAAAACAATATCTGGTTTAAGGAAATCCCGGGGGCGGGCTGGGCCGACAATCCATTCCTTGTCGAGACGCTATGCCAGGCAAAGGCGATCGCTTACTGGCCCAAGCCGTATTACTGCTACCGCGAGGAAACACCCGAAAAGGCGGCTGCTCTGGCCAAGCGCGACCCCTTGATGCCGTTTAATCGCTGGAACGACATGGTCGATATTCTTGAGCGGCTCAACGTCACCGACTCCGCCGTCTGGACACCGCAAATCACACGCGGCTTCACCTATATGGGCATCATGATTGAGCACACCGGAATTGAGGGGCACCCCGAAATCAAGCAGGCCATCCACAAGATGTTCGAACGCATGCCGCAAGAGCTGGTATTTGCCAATCCTCGCGTTACCCCTGCGGCCAAAAAGCTCTATGCCGAGTATATGGGCATCGCCAATCCTAAAATCAGCTACTGCGCACACGCCAAAGACCTCGTGGGTGAGGGCTTATATAACGTATGGAACAAAGGGCCCAAGCAAACTCTAAAAATGATTACATCGCACCTTGGTTCATACAACGCGCGTGCTGGAAAATAGTCTGATGGGCAGCAAAGCAAGCAGAAATACCTCCATCGAAGCGCTGCGCTTGGTCGCGGTCGCTGGGATCGCCATATTCCACACGTTTCAGTGGACCTTCCAAGCCGTCTGCACCGGCCTACCGGAATATGCGCCGCTCGCTGTCTTCCCTTACTCCGGCGCGCTCGGCTTTATCAACCTGCTGGGCTGCTGGGCCAACGAGGTCTTTTTTATGATCTCGGGGTACTTCCTTATCCCTTCGGCGGTACGTGCCCTCCAAAACGGGTCATCCGCGCAGTACCTCACTCGTAAATCGTTTGCACGGTTAAAGAAGATCGTCTTGCCCACGCTCTTTTATTGCTCAGCTTGCCTGCTTGTCTCGATGTACGTCTATCCCCTGCCCGAAATCTCACTACACGAGATTGGCTGGCTCACGTTGGGCATCGAGTTTATCTGGGTCTACGCCGCCTCCGTATTGCTCGTCCCAGTGATTGCGCTGATACGACAGCGGATCGGCAGCAAAAGGGTCCCGTTTGTCGTAGCACTTCTCGTGCTCGCAACATTTGGAATCAACTGCTACATCGCAGCGACGGCAAACGAAGCGGCCGGTATCGTTTTGTGGCGCAAGCTCATGAGCGCCGTTACCTACCTGGTCGCGTTTATTGCAGCTGGAGAAATGCGCTTTGTCCTCGAATGCCACGGCAACGCATCCGGCGCTCAAATATCCAAGATCGTACTCATCGGACTCGTTGCCGCCACTATCGCGCTCGAGCTTCTGCTATAGGCAAACAGCCAATACGCCGCGCTCTGGATGATCTCTTACAAGTCCACTTCCGTCATATCCTTTATCTTGGCCGCCGCATCCGTTGCCGCCGCAGCGCTCCATCAGCCGCGCCACGAAGCCCCAGCTGCAGACAAGACAATCATGTCTCTCGCCGCAGGAACGCTCGCCTTCTACGCCGTACAGTCATTTACCTGCAATGTCTGGCGACCCATCTTCGACAATGCAATCTACAACATGGCGACAGGCATCCAAACGGGAGAGCCCCGTCCAGCCGCCGCCATGTTACTCGGAATTCTTATGAGCCTTTGCCTCGCGCTTGCCCTGCTCCTCATGGATATCGTGCGCAGGGCCGCAATCGAGGCCATCAAGGCTCGCATGAACAGCTAAGCAGCCTTCCGACTCCGCAAGCCACGAAGCGCGCTAACACCCAAAGCAAATAGAATCGCAAAGACAATCGCCCAGTTCTTGCAGCCAAATACCGGAATATGAACAATCGCATGGTCATGCATAACAACGAAATAGGCCAGAACAACCACCAGAGGCAGCGCCATGAGCAGTGACTGGATCAACACTTTGCGACGACGACCGTCTTGCGCGCCACCCCGTATTGAGCATACGAGTACGGCAATCCAGAGCACCAATACAACAGCAAACGAAACAAGACAAACGACGTTCGAGATCATCGCATAACCAGCAGTTGAGCAAATGGCAAACAGCTGCGGGCTCATGCAATAAAACTCCTTCAAACTCTGAGGCCAGTCAGCCTGGGGCAACAGTGACGAAGTCCCATGCGCAGACCAAAGGCCCATCTCGCCCAGAACGTTCGAAAAGACCTCGTTCCAGCCCAGCACAAACGCCGCGACAAACCATTTCATCGCTCAGGTAAACACAAACGAAAGCCAAAACCCAAAGAGCGCCTGCAGCATCGTGACGACGCAGCGCTTGGGGCGCTCACCCTCGGGGAGCGCAATGAAGGCGAAAAAACAATGCAGGGCGACAACTGCGGCAGGAATTGTTAAAAAGTCAAGAAACGAAAACACGGCGCCCGTCGCTATCGACCAAAGGACAAGGCGGCTTGTGAAAACCCGTGCGTTCGGGGCCGAGTCCAAACGAAGGCTCATGCAAGACATCATGATGAGCGCCACAAAGAACGAGATGCACAGCAGCAGATCACCGATAAAATTGAAAAACAGATTGGTCGAGAACAACAGGATTGCAAGGAAACCCAACGTCACTGGCTTTGAAAACCGCTTCCGCAAGGCAACGTAAGCGCAAGCGGAGCCGACAATCGCCAGAGCAGCCGCAGGCACCACGACCACATCGATACCGCCAATAAACAGGCAGACATTCGTAAGTAGCTGCCATCCATGCCAATACCGGTAATACTGCTGATGCGTAATCCCGTTGGCTTTCGTAACGTCATCAATCTCGGCAACAGCCATCGTCTTAAACGGAGAACCTTGGTCCTTTTGCCGTGCGACTTCAATGATAAAGCGATTGTTATCAAAGCAAACAGGACCAGCTGCAACACGGTGGTCGTAGACATACATTTCAGACAGCAGGGCCGAGGACTCCGAACCCTGCGCATGCGACTCGATAACGGACCGCGGAAGACAATTTGCCACCGTATTGCTCAAGACAAATGCGACCTGAAGAACCAAAAACAGCAACATGGCCTTGATGGGGAGGCTATCGGCAAAGGAGGTTAAACGAGCTTTATTCACGGGTCATCCAAACAGAAAGATTGCGTCCACAGGAATCGGCATCTATGTAATACCACAATGCGCGCATGCAATCTCACTACGCCCACACGTCAACCAGGCTTGTAGCAAACGTTCTTGGTGATTAGCGGAACATTACCCGCGGGCGCCCGCCTACGCTTACAATAGTCGTGTCCCATGGGACACGTTGTTTATTCCGCAGGGCCGATATGCTGCCCACGCGAAAGGATATTCTCGTTCATGACTTCCACCCTTCCCGCCCCCATCGATAAGCTCGCCATCGTTGTCGTTACGTACAAGCGCCAGGAACTCCTGGCCAACTTGTTCGACTCCATGACCGAGCTCACGGCAACGCCCTGGCGCATCGTGATTGTCGATAACGAGAATTCGCGCGAGACCGAGGCCATGTGCACCGCATTTAACGAGCGCCTGGCCAACCTGTGGGGCATCGACACCGAGCAGCCCGACGCGCAGGGCGGCACCGACCGTGTCATCTACGCCCCGCAGCTCGAAAACGGCGGCGGTGCGGGCGGCTTCTCCGCCGGCACTAAATGCGCCTACGATCTGGGGGCCCAGTGGTTCTGGGTGATGGACGACGACGTGCTCGTCATCCCCGAAGGCATCGAGCGTCTTGCCAAGTGGACCGACCGCTACGATGTCATCCAGGGTTCGCGCCTGGACTTTGACGGCGGTGCCTTCTTTTGGCAGTACCAGCTCATCCTTTCGCTCGGCATTCCCAACCCCATCGCCAAGTGGGACCTGGGACCCGAGGGCTACCGCGCCATGAACCAACTGTGCTTTGAGGGCGGCATGTTCTCGCGCCGCGTGGTCGACAAGATTGGCCTGCCCGACGCGCGCTTCTTTATCTACGGCGACGATGCCTGCTACGGCTACGTGGCCAGCCAGCACTTCCCCGCCGCCGTGGTTGCCGACGTGGTGCTCAAGCGCGCCCGCGCCGTCTCCAACTGGGATATCGCCGGCAAACGACAGCTCAACTCCACGAGCGACACCAACCGCTATTACATCATGCGCAACCGCGGTTATCTGGCACGCTACATGCAGATCTACGGCGACTACCACCCCGTGCTGTTCCGTCTGGGCAATGCCGCGACCTTCTGTAAGGAGTTCATTCGTCTGGCAGCAGTCGACAAATGCTTTAAGACCGGCATTCCGGCGCTGCGCCGTGGCATGAAGGACGCCCGCAAGATCGTTAAGGATCCCAACTGGAAACCCATGCCGCCCCTGAAGGACGCCGAGTAGTAAAGGGCTTTCGCCCGCCGCTACAGTCGTTGACACACCACGGACACACGCTGCCCGTCAAATCCAAACCCCCAGCGCATGCGACCCACGCCGGGTCGCGGCACACGGATTTCGTCGATGCCGTCGCGCTCTATGTCGAGCAGCGCCTGAACCGCCAACAGTTCCAGGCCCAGGGCATCGACGCCAGGGTCGTACAACATGTTGATCGTAATGAGCGGTCGCTCATCGAGCATGCCGAGCGTGTCGGCCACGTCAAACACCCGACCGGTGGGAATCACCTGGATATCCCAGCGATCCGAGACGCCGCTTCGCTTGGAGCTGGGATTGCAATAGCCGGGCAATCCAAAGCAGAGCCCCTGAAGCGCCAGATGATAGGCTGTCGGCATATCTGATTGGCCCACATCGATGCCCAGATCGCCGATAGCACAGCTCAAAGCTTGCTTTACAGCGTCCTCGTCTCCTCGACACAGGCCGTCATGGAACGAGTCGATAACTCCAACATCCTCAACGGCGCACTCAAACCATTCCAGAATTACAAGACGGAGCGCCTGACGCACTTCGTTGTTAGGCAGACGCAGGAAACGAAGGCACGCGCCGTCCTCCGAATGCCCCGTCATGTCCGTCGTAAGAAATCCAGACAGATACAGCGCAGTCCAGATATCTTCGGGCTTGGCGGCATCGACCTCCTCGGCATGCATATGCACTGGCGCCTCAATAAACCCATGCGGCTCAACCAAATCGAACAGTGCGGACAGGCGCATAAGATTCCAGTCGCCGACGCATGCGCTCAGACGGTCGGCGTAACCATACAGATCTGCCCGAACGGGCGCGACGCAACCGCGATGTGCGTAGTCCACCACGCGCTCCGGGATCGAGCAATAAAAACCACCAAACAGATAGCCCTCAAGCCACTCACGCGCGTCATCCAGACAGCCGTTGCGACCGATGCGATCCAACAGCACCTGGACTTCGTCGTCCGAAAAACCGAACCATCGATCACACCAGCTCGACAGCGGTGTCGCCGACCGATAGGAAACCCCACGTTGGGACAACGCGAACTCGGCAGGACCGGGGCGCTCGCCCATAAGACACGTCAATCGCAACGAGTCGCCGGCGTCGGCAATGGTGTCGAACAACATTCGGCTGAGCGACTCTAGGGAATCCACGCTACCGTCGTCCTTAGCGTCCAAACGCTTTGGACATACCGCGTCGTAGTCGTCTATCAGAAGAACAACCTGCTCATCGAAAGCTGCCTGGAGCAGCTTGATAAGCACGCCAAGCGCCGCATCGATCTCCTTATCGCTGGCCACCCCACGCGCCGCCCTCTCGATAAGACGGACTTTACGTCTTGACAGATCAGGTGCGGCAAGCAGCGGCAGCAATCGGGCGCACTCGTTCGCGACAGCGCTGCGAATAGCCGCCGCAGCATCGGCGTCGCGCCCCGCAGCGGCAGCTGAAAAGTCGAGCGTGATGATCGGATAACACGCGTACTCATCACGATAGTGACCGCCGCCCGCCTGCCAAATCTGGGAGCCGACGAACGGGCTTCGATCCGGCCGCCGGTGATCAGGTCGTTCCAAATAGCATTTGAGCATCGATAGATTCATGCTCTTGCCAAAACCCTTGGGCCGACAGCAAACCGCAACAGGTGCTTCGCTGTCCAATATATCGGCAATAAACATAGTCTTATCGACGAGTAAACACCGATTGATTGCATCGGAAAAGTCGTGTACATCAACCGGCAGAGCTGCGTTATCCGCATAACTGAGCAACCGTGCGCCAAACGCATGAGCAACACCATAATTCGCCTGTTCAGACACCAAAATACTCCTCCCCAAATCGCAGCACGATGCCAATTGTAATGACCGCCTAGCACGTATTGATGTCGCCACGCAAACATATCGGGCAACGGTAGCAACATGGGGCATGAGGGGGCATAACAAATCGTTGCACAACAAAAACGGGGTCCCATGCAGGCACATCGAACCCCGTCCTTGACTCTTATAGAAAACGATCTAGAAGATTACTCCTCTGAGCCGTCCTCCCCAGAAGCCTTCTTCTGCTGATCGAGTTTATGCTTGCCACTCACAATAGACGTGGCACCCAGCGTGGCCAAGCTTGCACTAGCAAGGCTCGCCATCACGATCAAGTCGCCCGTCTTGGGCATATTGCCGCCAGATGACTTGGTCGTTGTAGTCGTCGTGGTCGTGGTGGTCACCGTTTTGGAGTCATTTTGCTCCTGGACCTGGTTGTCAGCACCGCTCTCGTCGTCTTTGGACTGTTTCTTTCCGTCCTTGTTCTCGTCCTTCTCCTCAGATTCAGACTTCTTGCCCTCGTCCTTCTCCTGAGCGGACTTGTCGCCCTTCTCATCAGAGCTAGAACCCTTATCAGATTCGTTCTTCTCGGAAGCCTTGTCCTTGGAGTCGCCCTTTGCGGCCTCGGACTTTTCCGTGGAAACCTGATCAGAGTTGTCCTTGTTCTGGGTCGAGCCGTTATTGACGCCAGCCATCAGCGAAGAGCCCAGCGTAGAACCAAGCTGCACGGAGAAAGAAGGCTTCTTGTCCGGCGAAGCAACGGGGGCGTCCGGCGCCTTATTCGAGTCGTCCTTGGAAGCATCGGAATCAGGTGTTGCATCAGAGCCAGAGCCGTTGTTAGAGCCGGTGTCAGCGGACGAATCGCTCGAGCCGGTGGATGAGTTAGAGGTGCCAGCACCGGTCGAACCAGAAGCGTCGCTGCCCGTATTGCCGGCAGAGCTTGAAGACGAATCGCCCGCAGCAGAGCCGTTCGAATCGGAGCCGTTCGAGGTAGAGCCGTCGTTGGTAGTACCACCAGCAGAACCATCACCGTCAGTATCGGTCGAGGGCGCATCCATCCTGTCATCGTTGGCATCGTCACTCGAGTCGCCATTCGAATCAGGTGTCGGCGAGGGCGCCGGCGTAGGCTCGGGCTGCACGGGCGTCGCAGCGGCAGCCTCATCCTCGGCGATATAAACCAAGCAGTCCTTCAGCTCGTTGCGGTAGCGGTTCTTCCAGCCCTCATGATACTGGGGCTGGCTCGAATACTTAGTCGCCACGTTATTGACCACGCTGTTGGAAAGCGCCGTCACAAACTCGCGATCAGTCATACCGTTAGAAAGATTCGCCCAGCGGAAAAAGTCCCTGCAGCCACCGGTGCCGCACATGTTGGTGATGCTCCACACCATGCCCTTGACGCAGTCGGCGCGGCCCGAAATATCAATGCCCAAGCCGCTCTTGAGCCACGCCTCGGTCACCGCATAGTACGAGTTGTACGCATAGGCATCTTGAAGTGCTGAGAACTCAACAGGATCGGTGTTGTACGCACCTTGGAAGGCCTCCTGCGCAATACGGCCCAGCTCGGTGAGCTGGCCGTTCTCGTACATGGCATTGCTCGTGTTGGAAATCTCGCTGCCGCGATCAATCGCATCCTTGAGCATGCTGTATTTTTCGGGGTTGTAGTTGTAGGCCTGCTTCATAAACGGAATGAGCGACCATCGACGGTCGAACTGGTAATAACCCAGCGCGTTATAGCCGTCGCCATACGAAAAGCCCTGATTATAGTTGCCATGGCTCTCGTACTTGGTAAAGTACTTCATCTCGGGGGTCACGTTAACAAACGAAACGCCCTGGACCGACCTCAGCACGCCCGAGAAGGACTGCTGGGTATAGAGACCCTTATCGATATCGGTCGCATCCGAGGCAACGCCCGGTGTGGGCTCCTCGGCGGCAGCGGGTGCGGGTGCGGTAACGGCGCCAAACGAAAGCGCCAGCGTCAGGCCCGCGACAATCGCAGAATGCTTGGGCTGCATAAGATCCTCCCTGCATTGGTGTAGTTAAAGTGCAGTTTGCAAAGATAGAAGTAAGTATTGCAGCTCGCCCGTTGTTGCACAACAACCCCTCGGTAAACGGCAACAACCCTCCGCGAAATCTTAAGGAATTAAACAAACTGGTCGTCGGGCGCCATCAGAAGCTCGCCGTATCGCTCCATCAGCCCGTCCCTCAACTGACAAAAAGCGGGAATATATACGTTCAAGATGCGCTGAATCAAATCTTGAGCGAGCTTGTTGTCATAGATATGGACGTTCGTATTGCGGTCTTTGAGCATATCTAGCCAGGCCGCCTCATCAATAAAGTCGTAGAATCGGTAGGACTCCTTCAAGATGGCACGAGGAGACCCCGACGCGGCAAGCGTGGCGCCCTCATACTCGAGCAGACGCTTAAGGAGCTTCCAGCTCAGTTCAAATTGAAGATTGAACTTATTAATCAAACCACTCTGAACAAAATCATTGTTGAGATCCTGATTGGGCGCATCCTCAAGATTCGCCAAGGCGCTGACAAAGTTCTCATATTTTTTCATACAGAATCACACCATCCCTGGCAATTTCATCGAGCAATTGACGCGATAAGGACTCGTCGAGATTGACGACATCTACATCTAAAAGAGTATCAAGACGCTCCTCTATCAGATATGAGAAACGGTCGAAATCCCGGCAACCTGCTATAGCAATATCAATATCGCTCTTAGGCAAGTTGTCACCGCGGGCACGAGAACCAAACAGCACAACCCTCTCGGCGTCACATTCCCGAGCAAAAATCTCAATTTGCTTGTACACCTTGTCGAGAGATACCATCTGCAGCCCTACAGCTTAATGTCGAAGTTGATCTCGGGGACGGCAGCAAGGTCGGCCAACGTCACGCCGTCGACGTACTTTTCAATCACGTTGTCCAGACCGCGCCAGAATTTGACGGTCGAGCAAAGATCGCTGCGGGCGCAGCTGTTGTCGATGCCATCGCACGCCACCGGAGCCGTGCTGCCCTCGACGGCGCGCAGGATGTCGCCGGCACGCACCTCGGCCGGGTCCTTGGCCATCATGTAGCCGCCGCCCTTGCCGCGCACGCTCTTAAGTAGGCCCGCCTTCATGAGCGGACGAACCAGCTGTTCCAGATACTTCTGCGAAATGCGCTCGCGGTCGGCAACCTCGCGCAGAGCAATCTTGCCCTCGGCGTCACCGAGCGCCGCGATATAGATCATCAGACGGAGGGCATAGCGGCCCTTAGAAGAAATGAGCATACCTACCCTACCATCGTTACTGGGACAAAACCAGGCTTGTTTGTCCCAAATCCTATGCAAGCGGAGCAAACAAACCTGATTATTATGTCCCACATCTAGAAAAGTCGAGTGGATTAGTCGGGTTTTCCCTTGACTAACGCCGAACCCATAGTAACTTTATTCCGAGAAGATTCCTAGGGTTTCGTACACCCATGAGTACACCATATACAGAGAGGGACAGCATGAGCGCAAATCCGCTGCTTTCCATCGAAGGTCTGACCGCCTCCGTGGACGAGAAGACCATCCTCCACAACGTCAACCTTAACGTCGCCGCCGGCGAGACCCACGTGTTGATGGGACCCAACGGCGCCGGCAAGTCCACCCTTGGCCACCTGGTCATGGGCGACCCCGTCTACACGGTCAACGACGGCCGCATCGTCTTTGACGGCCAGGACATCACCGAGCTCACCACCGACAAGCGCTCGCGCGCCGGCCTGTTCCTGAGCTTCCAGGCCCCGGTCGAGATCCCCGGCGTGCCACTGTCGAGCTTTTTGCGCGCCAGTATCGCCGGCCGCCCCGGCTTGGAGATGAAGGGCAAGGAATTCCGTCGTCGCGTCAAGGAGCTCGCGGCCGAGCTTAACATGGATACCGCCTACCTCAACCGTGAGCTGGGCGTGGGCTTCTCGGGCGGCGAGAAAAAGAAGGTCGAGATGCTCCAGCTTCTGCTGCTGCAGCCCAAGCTCGCCATCTTGGACGAGACCGACTCCGGCCTGGACGTCGACGCCCTGTCCACCGTCAGCCACGGTATGGACGCCTACCGCAAGAGCTGCGACGGCTCCATGCTCATCATCACGCACAACACGCGCATCCTGGAGCACCTGGATGTCGATCGCGTCCACGTAATGGTCAAGGGCCACATCGTGCGCGAGGACGACGCCTCGCTGATCCCCTGGATCGACAAGAACGGCTTTGAGACCTTCGAGCGCGAGGCCGCCGAGCAGCGCGCCCAGGCCGAGGCCGCCGCTGCCGAGCAGCAGGCGTAAAGGGGCGACGCAATGACCAAGAACCGCACCGAGGTCGCGGACATCGACCGCAGCCTCTACGACTTCACCTATGGCGAGGAGGGATTCGAGCGCCTCGACGCCGGCATCACGCCCGACATCGTGCGCGAGATCAGCGCCAGGAAGGACGAGCCGCAGTGGATGCTCGACCTGCGCTTAAAGTCCCTCGAGATCTTCAACCGCTTCCCGGATCCGACGTGGGGCCCCTCCATCGAGGGCTTGGACATGGACAACATCGTCACCTACGTCAAGCCCAACACCAACCAAAAGCACGACTGGGAGTCGGTGCCCGACGACATCAAGAACACCTTTGAGCGCCTGGGCATCCCCGACGCCGAGCGCAGCTACCTGGCGGGCGTCGGCGCGCAATACGACTCCGAGCTGGTCTACCACAACATGCAGGATACGGCGTCCAAGATGGGCATCGTCTACTCCGGCATCGAGGAGGCCCTGCACGATCCGCAGTGGGAGCCGCTCATCCACGAGAAGTTTATGACGCTCATCCCGCCCACCGACCACAAGTTTGCGGCCCTGCACGGCGCCGTCTGGTCGGGCGGCTCGTTTGTCTACGTGCCCAAGGGCACCAAGCTCGATTTTCCGCTGCAGAGCTACTTCCGCCTCAACGCCAAGGGCGCCGGCCAGTTTGAGCACACGCTCATCATTGTCGAGGACGATGCCGACCTGCACTTTATCGAGGGCTGCTCCGCGCCCAAGTACAACGTGGCCAACCTCCACGCCGGCGCCGTGGAGCTCTTTGTGGGCAAGCGTGCGCACCTGCGCTACTCGACCATCGAGAACTGGTCCAAGAACATGTACAACCTCAACACCAAGCGTGCGCGCGTGGACGAGGACGGCGACATCGAGTGGATCAGCGGCTCCTTCGGCAGCCACGTGGGCTACCTCTACCCCATGAGCGTGCTCAACGGCCGCCGCGCCCGCTCGAGCTTTACCGGCATCACCTTTGCCGGCGCCGGGCAGAATCTCGACACCGGCTGCAAGGTCGTGCTCAACGCCCCCGAGACCTCGGCGACCGTCGAGACCAAGGGCATCTCCAAGAGCGGCGGCATCCAGACCTTCCGCAGCTCCATCGTGGCCACGCCTAAGGCCGAGGGCTCCAAGGCAACCGTGAGCTGCCAGTCGCTCATGCTCGACGACCAAAGCCGCTCCGACACCATCCCCGCCATGGACATCCGCGCCAAGAATGTCGACATCGGCCACGAGGCCACCATCGGACGCATCGGCGATGACAAGGTGTTCTACCTGATGAGCCGCGGCATCTCGGAAGAAGAGGCCCGCACCATGATCGTCAACGGCTTTGCCAACCCGGTCTCCAAGGAGCTGCCGCTGGAGTACGCCGTCGAGATGAACAACCTGATCAAGCTCGAGATGGAAGGAGCGATCGGATAATGAAACAGACCACGAACACCGCTGCGACCACGCTCGAGCAGGTTAATGCGATGCCGGCCGCCACTTGGGGCTGGCTCAAGATGAACCAGACCAAGCTCGAGCTTTCGAACGAGCTTGCCGCCGCACCCGCCGAGGCCG
>CAJMOP010000043.1 GCA_905215115.1 uncultured bacterium
GCCCACTTGTGCTGGGCTCGGCCACGCCTTCTGCCGAGGCCCTCGACCGCTGCCGCCGCGGTACATACAACGGTGCTACCTGGACGCGTGTCGAGATGCCCGAGCGCCCGGGACTCGCCGTGCTGCCTACGGTCCGCATTGCCGACCTGCGCCGTGAGTTTTCACACGGCAGCCGCTCCATGTTCTCAAAACCCTTGATGGAGGGCTTGGAGCGTGTGGTCGAGCGTCGCGAGAAGGCCGTGCTGCTGCATAACCGCCGTGGCTTTGCGCCGTTTTTGATGTGTCGCGAGTGCGGCTGCGTTCCCACCTGCAACCACTGCTCCACAGCGCTTACGTATCACGAGCGCACGCACACGCTGCAATGTCACACATGCGGATCCTCCTGGCGCGTGCAGCCGTATCCCGCGCCCACGAGTCGTTGCCCCAAATGTGGCAGTCGCTACCTGGCAAAAATGGGCCTGGGCACGCAGCAGATCGAGGACGCACTGCACCAGTTGCTTCCCGAGGACGTCTCCATCATTCGCATGGATGCCGATTCCACGCGTGGCAAGGATGCGCACAAAAAGCTGCTCGAGCAGTTCGATGCGGCGGATTGCGCCGTTTTGCTGGGTACCCAGATGATCGCTAAAGGTCTCGATTTTCCCGAGGTCACGCTCGTGGGCGTGGTCAATGCCGACTTCGCCCTCAAGCTGCCCGATTTCCGCGCAGGGGAGCGCGCCTACGATCTGCTGGAACAGGTGGCGGGCCGTGCCGGTCGCGGCGATCGTCCCGGTGAGGTGATCATCCAGACCTACCTGCCCGAGGATCCGGTCATTCGCGCCGTCGCTAAGCACGACCGTTCGATCTTTACCGACTACGACCTGGACCAGCGTCGCGACGCGCTGTATCCGCCGTTTGTGCGTCTGGTCAACATTTTGGTGTGGTCGGCGAACCGAGACGACGCGCAGGACTACATTGGGCGCATTGCAAAGCTTCTTAAGCGCCGCTGGCATGCCGCCGCGCCCGATTTTTTGCGGGCGGGGAGTGCCGTGCCGCAGGTGCTAGGCCCGGCTTCGTGTGTAATCGAGAGAGCCAAGGACCGTTACCGCTTCCATCTGCTTGTGAAGTCGCCCGTGGGGTACCATGTCTCTTATGATATCGACGCCTGCCTCAAAGAGGTGGGCTCTGTGCGCGGCGTGAGCGTGAGCGTTGACGTCGATGCCTATGATTTGATGTAACAACCCGAAAGGATGGCCATGGAAGCCAACGGAATCGTACTGTCGCCCGACCCTCGCCTGCGTCAGGAGTGCGCCGTGATCGAGGAGATCACCCCGGCGATCGAGGCGCTTGCCGAGAAGATGAAGAAGATGATGTTCGACAACGGCGGTTGCGGCCTGGCTGCTCCGCAGATCGGCGAGCTTATTCAGCTCGTCACCATCGACTGCGACTACAGCGACAAGAACGACTACGACCCGTACGTGCTCATCAATCCCGTGATTGTCGAGCAAAGCGACCATCTCGTTCCGTATAGCGAGGGCTGTCTATCCATTCCTGGCATTAGCTGTGAGATCGAGCGTCCCGACCATGTCGTCGTCGAGGCGTATGACCTGGACGCCAACCTGATTCGCTATGAGGCCTCGGGCGATCTGTTCTGCGTGTGCCTGCAGCACGAGATCGATCACCTGCACGGCAACACCATGTTCGAGCGACTGAAGCCGATGCAGAGGATCAAGGCCGTCAAGGAGTACCAGGACGCCCTGGCCCGCGGCGCTCGACCGGGCGAGACGGAGTAGGTTAATTGTCCGTCCCTGGGATGGGGCCCACACATATCATCCCGTGCTCAAACATTCTCGCTTTGCTGCGAAACTGCGCGCGGGACGATATGTGTGGGCCCCATCCCAGGGACTACGTTGTCGCTCTTCGTTTCGCCCGGGTGCCGTCGGGCCAGGGAGGGGCGTCTTCGCTGATAGGTGCTTTCTTGGGAGGGCTGCTTTTATGCGGCTCTTTCTTTGTTTTTGGGTATATTTGTTTCTGTTGAACTATTCTTGCGGCTGGGCGCGCTTGCGACCAGGAACGCTTTTTTGTAGCCGTCTCGGCTCGTTATTGAGAGGAGACTAACTTTTATGCGTATTGTGTTTATGGGTACGCCTGATTTTGCTGTGCCTTCTTTGACTTCGCTTGTTGAGGCTGGGAATGAGATTGCGCTTGTTGTTACTCGTCCTGATGCTGTTCGTGGGCGTGGTAAGAAGCTGGAGCCGTCTCCTGTTAAGGCTAAGGCGCTGGAGCTGGGGTTGCCGGTCATTGAGGCGAATCGTATGACGCCTGAGGTTGTTGAGGTGCTCCAGGCTGCCCAGGCTGATATTTTCTGTGTGGCTGCCTATGGCTGCATTTTGCCCGATGAGGTGCTGCATATGGCACCGCTCGGTATTGTGAATGTTCATGCGTCCTTGCTGCCTCGTTGGCGTGGGGCTGCTCCTATTCAGCGTGCCATTCTTGCTGGTGATGAGATTGCTGGCGTTTCTATTATGCGCATTGGGCATGGCGTGGATACCGGCGCCTATTGTGCGCAGGCCTCGACCTCGGTTGCCGGTAAGCATGCTGAGGCGCTGACCATGGAGCTTGGTGAGCTTGGCGGTAAGCTGCTGGCCGATACGCTACCGTCGCTTGCCGATGGTACGGCGGTGTGGATCGAGCAGGATGAGTCGCTTGTCACCCATGCTGCGAAGATTTCCAAGCAGGAGATGCGTCTTGATCCGCAGATGGCGGCGCTCGATTGCGTGCGTCATGTGCTTGCTTCGTCCGATACCGCACCTGCTCGCTGCGTGATTGCCGGCAAGACCGTTCGCGTGCTCGATGCTGCGGCGGCTGATGTGTCGCTTGACGAGGGTCAGGTTCTTGTTAAGGCCAAGCGTGTTTACCTTGGCCTTTCCGATGGCTCGGTTGAGTTGCTCGAGGTTAAGCCTGATGGCAAGCGTGCTATGGCCGCTTCTGCTTGGGCTGCTGGCCTGCAGGGTGCCGATCTTTCGTGGGGTGTTTTGTCATGAGCAAGCTGTCTCCCGCGCGCAAGCTTGCGCTCGATGTACTGATGGAGGCCGATCGCCGCGGCATGTATGCGCGCGACGTGCTGTCCTCTCGCGCATCGGCCAAGGCTATTGACCAGCGCGATTCCGCTTTTGCCGCCCGCTTGGCGCTGGGCGTGGCCGCCACGCAGGGTATTTTGGACGAGCTGCTCGATCAGTTTCTCGATAAACCCAAAAAGGTTGCGCCGCGCGTTCGCATGGCGCTTCGTATCTCGGCCTTCGAGATGCTCTACCTGCATACGCCGGGCCGCGTTGCCGTGAGCCAGGGTGTTGAGCTGGTGCGCAGTGGTGCTAAGTCTGCTGCGGGCCTGGCAAACGCGGTGCTGCACAAGGTTGCGGACAACGTTGAGGACTTTGCCACGGCATCCGACGTGGATGAGTCCGAGCGACGCTTGGTTCGTCTGTCGCGCCTGATGGGTCTTCCGCGCTGGCTATGCGCTCGCATTATGGCGTCGTTTGACACTCCAGAGGGTGCGCTCGGCTTCGCCGGCAATCTGGCGCCCGCGCCGCTCGCTTTGCACGAGAACGCCTTTGCAACCAAACCTGATCCGTACCTATCGCAGCTTGTGGCGCCTGTGTTCCCTGGCTGTCATGCTCCGGTCGATGCTCAGGTTACGGTTGCGTCGGGCGTATTTGAGCGTGCTGCTGCCGTGGCCTCGGACCTTAACGCCCAGCTTATCGCTACAGCTGCCACGCGCCCTGGTAGCTGCCTTGAGATTGGTGCCGGCCGTGGCACCAAGACCTATGTGATGATGTGCCAGGCCAAGCGTGCGGGCTATGAGCGTCAGCATACGGCGCTCGATCTGCATGATCGCAAGTGCGATCTGAATCTCGCTCGCCTGCATAAGGCTGGTATTCAGGGCGTTCGTACGGTTTCGGGTGATGCTTGCGAGCTTGATGAGGTGCTCACATCGTTTGATGCCATGCTTGGCGAG
Source organism: uncultured bacterium (assembly GCA_905215115.1). GTDB lineage: Bacteria > Actinomycetota > Coriobacteriia > Coriobacteriales > Coriobacteriaceae > Collinsella. The sequence goes on from CAJMOP010000043.1 coordinate 3,995, forward strand.
CCGGTTAAGTTCGACACGGTCTTTATCGATGCGCCGTGCTCTGGCACCGGCACCATGCGCCGTCATCCCGAGATCCCGTGGCGCCTGACCGAAAAAGATGTGACGGTTGAGCTGCCCAAGCTGCAGTTGACGATGCTCAAAGAGGCTGCTGAGCGCGTGGCTGCCGGCGGCGAGCTTATCTATGCCACCTGCTCGGTCTTTGATGAAGAGAACACGCAAGTCGTGGATGCGTTTTTGGCTTCTCCCGAGGGCGCAGGTTTTAGCTTGGCACCCCTCTCCGAGGCGCAGATTCTGCAGTTACCCGAGTTCGAACAAGCCAAGAAGCTCGTCTCCGTACGTCAAAACGACCGCGGACTTTTCCAAAGCGTCCCCGTAAACGCCGACTCCTACGACGGCCACTTCTGCGCCCGCCTGGTCCACAAGTAACGACTAAGTTGCGGTGAAATAGGGATTGAATAGCGGCTTCTGCCCGCCAAACAGTCCTTATTTCACCGCAACTCATAAGGAAACCTGGGCAGCTAAAGAATCAGCCCCGCGATTGGTGTTGGCGCGGGGCTGATTGGTTTCTAGTGGCTGTGCGGGCAGTTGGCGCAGCAGCCGCTGGTGGCGCTGGTGCTGGAGCCGCCGCTGCGCTGGTCGGTGTTGTAGAAACCGCTGCCGTCGAACTTGATGCCGCTGGCCGAGAACGTCTTGGCGGCCGGAGCGCCGCAGTTGGGGCACACGACCTCGGGGGTCTCGGACATGGGATGCTCAACCTCAAACACGTTGCCGCAGCTCGAGCACTTGTAATCGTAGCGCGCCATAATACTTCCTTTTCAGCACAAAGCGGGCAGATTACTCTGCCCGCAAAAATTCAAACGTCTGTAACTGTACCCTATATCGGGGGTTTTATCACGCTTCGCCCCAGAATCTATGGGTGTTGCGCAGGAGCTGTGCAGTTTTATCCTCAGCCGCCTCAACATCTCCCTCATCGGCCTGCCAGGTCCAGTTGCCCGTGGCCACGCCCGGTACGTTCATGCGCGTGTCGTCGCCAAGCCCCAGCACGTCCTGCAGCGGCATCATTACCAGGGGAGCGTCGCTTGTCAGCGCGTCGCTCATCAGCTTGGCTGCCACCTCAACACCGCTCGGCTCGTCGCCGCCCGCAAAGGAGCGCGTGCACCATCCCGCGAGCGTCGACGTGTCGTGAGTCGATGTGTACAGGATCTTGCCGGGCGTAGGGTGCACGCCGCACCGAACGTCGTAATCGCTAAACTCCAGTACGTCCATACCGGGGAAGCCGCAAGTCGAAGCCATGGCGCGAACGCCGGGCGTCAGGTAGCCCAGGTCCTCGGCGATAAAGTTGAGCGGCCCCAGCTCGTCATAGGCGGTCTGGAACAGGTCCTTGCCCGGGCCTGCCAGCCAACGCCCGTCGGCGCAGGCCTTACCCGCGGGAATGCTAAAGTAGCTGTGGAAGCCCAGGAAGTGATCCAGGCGCACGCGGTCGTAGAGCGAAAACGCACGACGTAGGCGATCCATCCACCAGCTATAGCCGTTCTGCTTCATGTGGTCCCAGCGGAACGTCGGGTTGCCCCACACCTGGCCCTCGGGCGCAAAGTTGTCGGGCGGCGCGCCAGAAATCTCAATCGCCTTACCGGTATCGGACAGCCAGAAGTTCTCAGGCTCGCTCCATGCATCGGCCGAATCGTCCGAGACATACATCGGGATATCGCCGATGACCTCGATGCCCTTCTTGTGCGCGTAGTTCATGAGCTCGCACCAGGCTAGGTCAAAGCGGTACTGCATGTACGCCTGCAGCTCTGCCTCGTCGTGGAAACGCTTGTCGTCAATCAGGTGCTCGTTGTAGCGCGCGACATCCGCCGGCCAATCGTGGCGCGACTCGCCCTCAAAGTACTTCTTAACGGCCATGTAGACGCAGTACTTCTCGAGCCAATCGGCGTTGCGATGTTTAAACGCGGTGTAGAGCGGATCGGCATCTTCGCCGCCACGGGCCTTCCAAGTCTCAAAGTCGGCCGCCAGCTCCTCTTGGCTCTCGGGCAGCAGGTCAATATTGCCCGCAAAGGCCGAAGGCCCGGCGTAAGGGGAGCGGAAGAAGTCCGTTGGGTTGACAGGCAGGACCTGCCAGTAGCGCATGCCCATAGCGGACAGATGATCGATAAAGCGACGCGTGGGTGCGCCGATCGTGCCGGGCTTGCCGTCATCGGTCGGTACCGAGGTGATATGGCACACAACGCCCGCGCCGTGATCGAGCGGCTCCTGCAAGCGCTGCTCGGCATGGTGATAGATGATCGACGAGCCCAGCGGATACAAATCGAGCGTGACCGTGCCGTTGTGGATCTCGCACTCGTGACCGCTGATCACGTCACTCGCGCATTCGTCGAGCGCCGGAATCGTCACGCGGTGCGAATTGCGCAGACTACGATTAATGATAACCGTCGCGGACTCGCCATCCTTGCCCGTGCGGTTGTATGCCAGCACCTCGTCGTTGAGCGCGAAGGCCTTGATCTCGCCGTCGATCATAAACGGCAGTGCGCGGCGTACGGCGGAGGCGTTTTTGACAATAGCCAGCGTGTCGAAGTCGTGCAGTTGGTCCTTGGTCGGCAGGGTGCGGCGGTTGCCCGGATCGGTTAGGCCCTCCAGGCCGTATTCGTCGCCGTAGTAGATCGAAGGCACGCCGGGGAAGGTCATCTGCATGAGCGTGGCGAGCCAAAAACGGCTCTTGGCCAGGCCCATCGAGTTCTCGTCCAGGCGCCATTTGCTGCGTTCACACTCGGGCAGCTGCGACTCGTCGGGGCCGCCGCCGAGCACCGAGATGATACGCGGGCGATCGTGACTCGACAGCAGGTTGAGCGCGCAGGACAATGCCTCGCTCGGGTAGTTCTCGCGCAGGGTCTCGATATCCTCAGCGGCCTCGTAGGCGTTCTTGTAGCCCATCAAAAAGCCGATGACCATGTCGCGGAAGGGGTAATCCATAGCAGAGTCCAACTCGGAGCCCTGTAGGTAGCGACGCAGATGGCCGTAGCTGATCTTGTTGGAGGCGTCTTCCCAGACTTCGCCGAGCAACAGAGCGTCGGGCTTTTCGGCGAGCACGGCCTTCTTGATCTCGGTCAGGAAGTCGTCCGAAAGCTCGTCGGCCACGTCTAGGCGCCAGCCATGAGCGCCGGCACGTAGCCATTTACGGATCACGCCGTCCTTGCCCAGGAGCCGCTCGCGTACCAGCTCAGAGCTCTCATTGATGGCGGGCATATTGCCCACGCCCCACCAGCAGTCGTATGAGCCGTCCTCATGGAAATAAAACGCATCGCGCCATGGCGAATCCTCGCTCTGCCACGCGCCCACGCCGGGGTAGTTGCCGTAGCGGTTGAAATAGATCGAGTCATCGCCCGTGTGGTTGAAGACGCCGTCGAGAATGATGGAGATGCCCAGCTTCTCGGCCGCCTGGCACAGCTCGGTAAAGTCCTGCTCGGTGCCCAGGATCGGGTCGATCTTGGTGTAGTCGGCCGTGTCGTAGCGGTGGTTGCTCGCGGCTTCAAAAATGGGGTTGAGGTAGATGGCTGTAAAGCCCAGCTCCGCGATGCGAGGCAGGTCTTCCTGGATGCCCTTGAGCGACCCGCCGTAGAAGTCCCAGGTTTTGATGGAGCCGTCTTCGGCGCGCTCGTACACGGGCGGCTCGTTCCAGTCCTCGACCATGCGGCGCTGGATTCCGTTGCGTGGTTTTTCGACCTCGGCCAGCGTGCGCACGCGCCAGTTTTCATCTCGGGCGTAGCGATCGGGGAAGATCTGGTAGACCATACCACGTTCGTACCACTCGGGACGCACTTCGCGGTGCTTATAGACGGTAATCTGGAACGAAGGTACCTCGGCGTAGTCGTAAGTTACGCCCTCGCCACCGGTGCGACCCTGCGGTGCGCCCAAGCGAACCTCGGGTTGGCCCTCGATATTGCAGATAAAGCTGTACCAGATAAGACAGGGCTCGGTGCACTCAAGCTCTACGGTAAATATGCCGTCGCCCTCGTGCGTCATGGGATACCGAGACTCACCGATCTCATCGACCCAGGTACGCAGGGTAAGCGTTGCCTGGTTGGGGTCGGCGTCCTCCAGAATCACTGAAAGCGAGAGGGTCGTTCCTGTGGTCACAGCGCCAAACGGAGTGCGAAACTGCGGCAGGCGGCTGTTGTGAATCAATCTCATAGTACGGTCCAGTTCAATAGAATCATGACCTGCTGGTCATGGGCTTTACGCACGGAATGTAAGTATATCTGTTGTACACAGGCTGTATAAACAACATCCGTTTACCATCGGCGAACGGTTGTCCTAGAAAATCGTTTTACCATCCAAATTATCGCGATATTCAAAAACGTCTATACCGATACTATTTGTAACCAAACGAAAGTACTTCGGTTTACTACGATGAATTGAACGATCTCAACCACAGTCAATTTGGTGATATTAAAACCGCAGGTAAAAGCATTGCCAATTTCGTAGATTGCTCGTTGTGGTCGGCCGGAGCCATTTTGTCGTAGTAAACATGCCCTCCTTTTAATGCGAAGTTCAACAAAGAAGAGGGCGCCTGGTTGGGGCGCCCTCTTTTGCGTTGAGGATTAAGTTTTAATCGTCAGGATTAGCGGCGCTTGCGGGCGGCCGTTGCCTTGCGGACGGAGGTCTTCTTGGTAGGAGCCTTTTCCTCAGTGGGAGCGGCGGGGGAGACCGAGGCCTCCTTGGCAGGCTCGGGCTTAGCCTCTGCCTTCGGTGCGGCCTTGACCTCAGCGGCCTTCGGCGTCGGCTTGGCCTTTACCTCGGCCTTGGGCTCCTCTTTGGCAGCAGCGGGCTTAATCTCTGCTTTGGGAGTTGCGGTCTTTGCCGTGGTCTTCTTGGCTGTCGTCGTGCGCTTGCGCGAGGTGGTCTTGGCGGCAGGCTTGGCCTCGACGGTTGCCTCCGCCTTGGACTGGGCAGGCGTCTCCTCGACCTTGGCGGCCGGCTTTGCGGCAGCCTTGGGGGCAGCCTTCGTTGCAGTGGCCTTGGTAGCTGTAGCTTTCTTGGTGGCAGGGGCCTTGGTCGTGCTCTTGGACGTGGTCGTCTTCTTGGCGGCGGTCTTGGCCGGAGCCTTTGCCGCGGGCTTAACCTCGGCTGCAGCGGTCTCGGCCTTTACCTCGGGAACGACCTCGGCCTCGGCGGCCTTCTTGGCAGCTGCGGTCGTGCGCTTGCGCGTGGTCGCTGCCTTGGCGGTAGTTGCCTTGGCAGTGGTGTTCTTGCTCGCAGCGGCCTTCGTTGTCGTGGCCTTTTTAGTCGTCGTCTTACGAGTCGTGGTCTTCTTTGCCGCAGGCTTCGCAGCCGGCTTCTCCTCAGCCTTGGGCTCCTCAGCAGCAGCGGGCGCCTCAACAACCGGCTCGGCCTTGGGCTCGGGCTCGGCCACAACCTCGGGCTCGGCCTCAACTTTCTCAGCCACAACCACAGGCTCGTCGACAACAGCCACCGGGCGCTCGATCTCCGGGTGCATAAAGAAGTACAGGTCCAGATACTTATCGGCCGAGCGCGTCCAGCTAAAGTCCTGGCTCATGGCCTGCGTGACCAGCTGGTTCCACGCCTCGCGGTTGTCCCAGAACAGGCGTGCCGCACGGAACACGGCGTCGCCCATCTCGTCGCCGTTAAAGTTGGTAAACGAGAAGCCCGTGCCCTCGCCGGTAAACTCGTTATACGGGATCACCGTGTCCTTCAGACCGCCAGTCTCGCGAACAATCGGCAGGGTGCCGTAGCGCATGGCGATGATCTGCGACAGGCCGCAGGGCTCAAACTTCGAAGGCATCAGGAACATATCGGCGGCGGCATACATACGCTGCGACAGCGCCGGATCGAACTCGATGCGCGCGGCCATGGTGCCGGGGTACTTGTCCTGGAAGTAGCGCAGGCCGTCCTCGTAGTCGCGGTCGCCGGTGCCCAGCACGGCCACCTGAACGCCGCCGGCCAGGATGCGGTCGAGCGCATACATGACCAGGTCCATGCCCTTCTGGCGCGTCAGGCGCGTGACCATCACCATGAGCGGACGGTCGTCGCGAACCTCGAGCCCCAGCTCTTCCTGCAGCTTGGCCTTGCACACGGCCTTGCCGGAACGGTCCTCGACGGTGTAGTTGGCGGCAATGCGCTTGTCGGTCGCCGGGTCAAAGCCCGCCACGTCAATGCCGTTCAAAATGCCCTGCAGCGCATAGGAGCGTTCGCGCAGCACGCCGTCCAGGCCCTCGCCAAACTCGGGCGTCTGGATCTCGTTGGCATAGGTGGGGCTCACCGTGGTGATGGCATCGGCATAGCGCAGCGCGCCCAGCATGTAGTTGATGCTGCAGGCGTCGCAACGCAGCTGCGAAGCGGCCGCCGGAATATGCGCCACGCCCAGGATGTCCTCCATCACAGTGTCGCTAAACTGGCCCTGGAACGCCACGTTGTGGATCGAGAACACGGTCTTGACGCGGTCGTACAGCGGCAGGCCCTGGTAGAACTCGCGCAAGAATACGGGCGCCAGCGCCGTCTGCCAGTCGTTGCAGTGCAGGATGTCGCACTCAAAGCCGGCCGGCAGGTGCTGCAGACTCTCGGTGATGGCCTTGGAGAAGAACGCAAAACGCTCGCCGTCGTCAAAGAAGCCGTACGGATAGTCGCGCGCAAAGTAGCGCTCGTTGTCGATGAACATATACGTGACACCGTCGTGCTCGAGCTTCTCGAGCCCGCAGTACTCGTTGCGCCAGCCCAGGCTAACGTAAAAGTCGGAGAAGTGCTCCATCTGCGCCTTGTACTCGTCCTTGATGGTGGCGTACTTGGGCACCATCACGATGACCTCGGCGCCGGCGCGCACAAGCGCCGCAGGCAGCGAGCCCGCCACGTCGCCCAGGCCACCGGTCTTAACAAACGGTGCGCACTCGGCCGAGGCAAACACGATCTGCATCTTTTTGCTGGAATCTGCCATATTGTCTCCCATGTTGCAATTCGAGAATAGCCGCCTGGCACAAACCGGGCGGCTATTCTACATGTTACGAGCGATGTTGCGGTGCCAACGTTAACGTACGATGGTGGTGTCGGAAGCTAACGGAGCCTTTCCCAGCACCAGGATGTTCTCGGGCGTGCCGCGAAGCTCGGTGTTGGTGGGAACCACATTGTTCTTGTCCAGAATGGCATTCTCGACGCGGGCGCCGCTCTTGATGATGCAGCTCTGGTTGATGATCGAATTGGTGACCGAAGCACCTTCCTCGACCACGACGCCGCGCGACAGGATCGAGTTGCGCACGGTGCCCTTGATGATGCAGCCGGCCGAGATGATCGAGTTGCACGCGTGGCTGCCGGTCGCATAGCGCGAAGGCGGCACGTCGTGAGCCTTGGTCAGGATCGGGCGCTCGGGGTCAAAGAGCTGGTCGGCTACGGTCTGGTCGAGCAGGTCCATGCTGCGGCGATACAGCGACTTCTCGCTAAACACGCCCACGACCTCGCCCTTGTACTCGTAGCTGCACACGTCGATGTTGCCAAAGTCGCCTTGGAGTGCCTCGAGCAGGTCCAGATAGTCGGCAGCCTGGTAGTGGTCGATAATCTCGAGCAGCGTCTCGCGGTTGACGATGCAGCAGTCCATGGAGGCGTTGTCGCCGTACGCGACGCCGGCGCTCACGCCCGTCAGGCGGCCGTTCTCGTTAATCTCGAGTTTGGTCTCGTCTTCGACATTGCGCGTGGCCTTGCAGTACACCACGGTCATTTGGGCGCCGGAGTTCTCGTGCGCATCGATAATGGTGTTGAGGTCCATGTTAAAGATGATGTTGGTGCCCATCATAACAACGTAGGGCTTGTCCGAGCGCTGGAACAGCGTCTTGTTGGAGATGATGTCGCGCAGCAGGAAGCGCATGCCGCCCTTGGTGGTGCCATACGCGTTGCCGGGCACCATAAACAGGCCGCCCTTCTTGCGGTCCAGGCCCCAGTCCTTGCCCGAGCCCACATGGTCGATCAGCGAGCGGTAGTTGCCCGGCATGACGACGCCGACGGTCTTGATGCCGGCATTCATCATGTTGGACAGCGGAAAGTCGATCAGGCGGTAGCGGCCCAAAAACGGAACGGACGCGATGGGGCGGTCCTTGAGCAGGACGCTGCCGTAGGTCGAAGAGTAGTTAGCGGTGATGTAACCGATGGCCTTGCGATTGATCATCGGATCATTCCCCCTTCCCGATAACGACGTCATTTCCAACGACGGCCGTATCCTTGGTGGTATCGACAGAGCCGAGCTTCACGCCCTCTTCGACCGTGGAGTTCTCGCCCAAAATAGCGCGGCAGATGTGCGCGCCGCTCTTAACGTGCGCACCCGGCAGCAGCACGGAGTCCTCGACCACGGCGCGCTCCTCGATGATGACATCGGTCGAAAGGATCGAGTGGCGAGCGGTGCCGTAGATCTTGCACCCGTTGGAGACCAGGCAGTCGTCTAGACGGCCGTCCGGGCCAATGTAGTGCGGCGGACGCGTGGTGATGTTGGACATGATGGGGAAGTTCTTGTCAAACAGATCGAACTCGGGGTTGTTGCCCAGCAGGTCCATCGAGGTCTCGTGGAAGCTGGCGATGGTGCCGACGTCCTTCCAAAAGCCGTGGAACTCGTAGCTGTACAGGCGCTTGTTCTCGCCGAGCAGCTTGGGGATGATGTCCTTGCCAAAGTCGTGGCTCGAGCGCTGGTCCAGAGCGTCCTCCTCGAGCGCCTCGATCAGCACGTCGGCCGAGAAGATGTAGATGCCCATGGACGCGAGGTTCGAATCGGGCTTCTCGGGCTTCTCGGTGAACTTGGTGATGCGGCCGTCCTCGGGATCGGTAGTCAGGATGCCAAAGCGGCTGGCCTCCTCCCACGGCACGGGCATAACGCTCACCGTGAGGTCGGCGTTGTTCTCAATATGCGTCTTGAGCATCTTGCGGTAGTCCATGCGATACAGGTGATCGCCCGAAAGAATCAGGACGTACTCGGGGTCGTTGGCCTTGATGTAGTCGAGGTTCTGCGTAATGGCGTCGGCCGTGCCCGCATACCAGGCGCCGCCGGTCTGCGTCTCGTACGGCGGCAGAATCGACACGCCGCCGTCGCGGCTGTCCAGATCCCACGCCTCGCCGGAGCCCACGTAGGCATGCAGCAGGTAGGGACGGTACTGCGTCAGAACGCCCACCGTGTCGATGCCCGAGTTGGAGCAGTTGGAGAGCGAAAAGTCGATAATGCGGAACTTGCCACCAAAGCTAACCGCCGGCTTAGCGATCTTTTGGGTGAGTGCCCCCAATCGGCTGCCCTGTCCTCCTGCGAGGAGCATCGCGATGCATTCTTTCTTACTCATCGATTTCTCCTTCTGTCATCGATGTTCCTAAACCCATTAGCGACGGGCGCGGCGCTCGGTCGCGCCCGTCGAGTAATGCCGTGCGGCAAAGGGAGCTCGCGCGCCTTTATGCGTGCCAGATCTCGTCGCGGTACTCGCGAATGGTGCGGTCGCTCGAGAACCAGCCGGAGGAGGCGGTGTTGAGCAGAGCCTTGCGGTTCCAGGTCTCCTGGTCACCGTAGCTGTTCGTGAGCTTCTCCCAGGCGTCGACGTAGCTGCGGAAGTCGGCCATGACCAGGTCGGGGTCGTTGTTGTTCATGAGCTCGTTGTAGATGCTCTCGAAGTTGCCCGAAAGGCCGGCAAACGTGTTGTCCTTGAGCTCGTCCATCACGCGGCCCAGACGCTCGCGATCGTTGTTGAGGGTATCCCACGCAAAGTAGCTGTTGGATGCCCAGAGCTGCTCGACCTCGGGAGCAGTCAGGCCAAAGATGGCCTCGTTCTCGCGGCCGGCCAGGTCGGCGATCTCGATGTTGGCGCCGTCGAGGGTGCCCAACGTAATGGCGCCGTTCATCATGAGCTTCATGTTGGACGTGCCCGAGGCCTCCTTGCCGGCCGTGGAGATCTGCTCCGAGATCTCGGCGGCGGGGTAGATGAGCTGGGCGTTGCTCACACGGAAGTTGGGGATAAAGCAGACCTTCATGACCTCGTTGACGCGGGCATCGTTGTTGATGACGTCGGCCACGGAGTTAATGAGGCGGATGGTCTCCTTGGCGAAGGTGTAGCTCGAGGCAGCCTTGCCGCTAAAGATGAAGGTCGTCGGCGTCACGTGGAAGTTGGGGTCGGCGATGCGACGGTTGTAGATGTCCATCACCTTCATGATATTCATGAGCTGGCGCTTGTAGGCGTGGAAGCGCTTTACCTGAACATCGAAGACGGTGTTGGGGTCGATGACCAGACCGGTCTCGGCCTTAACATAGGCGGCCAGACGCTCCTTGTTGGCGCGCTTGGAGGCGCCCACGGCCTTGAGGAACTCGGTGTCGTTCTGGAACTCTTTGAGTTTCTCCAGCTCAAAGGCGTCCTTAAGCCAGCCATCGCCAATGGTCTCGGTCACGAGCTTGGCGTAGGTCGGGTTGGCCTCGGCAAAGAAGCGACGGTGCGAGATGCCGTTAGTCTTGTTGTTGAACTTCTCGGGCGTCAGTGCATAGAAGTCCTTAAGCACGATGTTCTTGATGATGTCGGAGTGGATCTTTGCCACGCCGTTGACGCTATGGCTACAGATCACGGACAGGTTGGCCATGCGAATCTCGCCGTCCCACAGGATGGCGGTCTGGCGCAGACGCTCCTGCCAGCCCTCCTGCGTGGTGTCGAACGACTCGTGCCAACGACGGCTGATCTCGTCGATGATCTGGTACACGCGGGGGAGGAGCTTGGAGAACGTGCCGATGGGCCACTTCTCCAGAGCCTCGGGCAGGATGGTGTGGTTGGTGTAGCTCACGACTTGCGTCACGATGTTCCAGGCGTCGTCCCACTCGAGCTTCTTTTCGTCGATGAGGATGCGCATGAGCTCGGGGCCGCACATGGCGGGGTGCGTATCGTTGGTGTGGATGGCCACAAACTGCGGCAGCAGCTCCCAGTTCTCGCCGTGCTCCTTCTCAAAGGTGTCGAGCAGGCTGTAGATACCGGCCGAGACAAACAGGTACTCCTGCTTCAGGCGCAGCAGACGGCCGTGCTCGCCGGCGTCGTTGGGGTAGAGGATGGCGCTGATGGCCTCGGCCTCGGCGCGCTCGGCGT
>CAJMOP010000044.1 GCA_905215115.1 uncultured bacterium
GACCACGGCGCGCGTCGCCCCCAACAGCCTGCGCGCCAAGGCAGCAGCAGAGCGCAGCCAGACGCAAAAGAAGGTCATCGTCTTCTCGATCGCCATCGCCATCGTCGCGGTCATCGCCTGCGCCGGCGCCATCCTTATCACCACCGCCGGAGAGGGCCTGGGCGAGCGCCCCGAGCCAATTCTTTCCTCGCGCACGACCGAGCAAGACGCGGACAGCGCCGGCCAATCGCAAAGCCAGCAGAACGACTCACAGGCCAACTCCGCACCCACCGATTCTTCCTCGACCACCCCTGATCAGTCGCAAGGCACCGATTCCTCTTCGAACAGCGGCGGCACACAATCCGGAACGACCGACTCCAGCCAAACGACCGACGGCTCTCAGCAGAGCACGGGTGACCAGACGAGCGGCAATGCATCGGGCACGGGCTCAACCGACAACAGCAACACAAACAGCTCGAGCGGAACCGCATCCGGCACGGCATCCGACAGCTCGAGCCAAGGCACGACATCGGGCAACTAAGCACGATCGCCTCTCACAGATAACCGACCTGTATAACGGGCGCGAACCGGCAACGGTCGCGCCCGTTTGCTTTGGGCGCCGAGGTGGCAAGCCCTGCGCGATGGTAAGATGCTTTGGTGTGTAAAGAGGAGATTTGCCATGAGCAAGACAATAGTTAAGCCCACGCTATCGCTGGGCAACCACATCTATCTGTATCGCCTGCTGCGCGATGCGATTGGATGCGGCAAGCAAACGTTTATGACACAGGTCGAGGAGACACTCGCCGCTGGCGATATGACCGCTTATGACCTGGGCTTCGAGTCCACGCGCGAGCTGCTCGAGGAACTCGACGACTGCATTAAGCTGACCGTCTTTAAGGGCGGACGTCTGTATGCCACCGTCATCGCCAATGAGGCCTGGGATGCTGCCCTTGCCAAGGGCGAGGACAAGCCCAAGGCCGCCAAGGGCGCCAAGCAGTCCTACAAAAAGAAAAAGCGCGGCGAGAAGGACCTGAAGGCCGTGCGTCCCAAGCACGTTAAGCGTCCCGAGCCCGAGTCCGTGGCCGAAGTCGCTCCGGAGCCCGAGCCCGAGGTAGAGGCTGAAGTCACTGCTGAAGTAACGGCAGAGGTCGAAACTGAAATCGCTGCCACGACCGAGCCCGAAGTCATGGCTGAGCAGGAAGCCGCCGTTGAGCTCAACGAGGTTCCCAAGTCGAAAGCCGAAGAAACCGCCGGCCAACCCGAGACGTCTGCGTTCCAAAACAGCGATGTCTTTGGCGACAACGCCGAGGACGACCAGTCCGACGAGCCTGCGAATCAAGACGCTACCGAGGCGACGCCGGAACCCGAGACGCCGCAGCCCGCCATCTCGCTCACGGTTGTCTATGACCCCGAGAACGCCAACGCCGGCATCACCACCATGGTATCCACGCCGGTCGAGGCCAAGCCGAACGTCGAGGCAGAGGACACTCCGCAGGCCGGTGCCAAAACCGGGACCGAAGACACGTCCATCTCCGTGGAACCGACAGATTCCATAGCTAAGCCAGAAGCGGCATCTGAGTCTGCACCTGTCATTGAGTCCGCATCCGCACCCGCCTGTGACCAGGCTCCCACACCTGCACCGACTCCGGTCCCCAATTCAGCACCGGCCCCCGCTCCCGCAGCACCGACCATCCCCGGGGACTTCCCCATCGATTTCGCGACCGAGGTCTTCTGCCCTAGTCCGCTGCTGCACCAGCTGTCGACTTATCTCCCCTACGGCGCCGACACCCTCGGCATCGTCGGCGAGTACTACTGGATCGCTCGCGAGCGCGGTACCATCGAGGCCGGCCGTAACCGCGCGAGCTTCCCCCTGCGCTACACACAGGCCGGCAAACGCCACGAAGTCACCGTACGCATTCGCCGCAACACCACCGGCGGCCTCGGAGCCACCTGGGCCATCGACAAGGTCGAAGCCCCGGCCGAGTAAAAAACGGCCTCGGATAGCCAATTGACCATCCGAGGCCGTTTGAATTCAGGCCTTTTAGTTGTCATCGGCGCATATAGACACCAGAGAAGCAAGCTCATCCTCAAGTTGCGGAGCAAAGTATCTAAAAGAAACCTGCGCTCCAGTCGGTATCGACTCAATCATATTCGCAGCATTATCTGAAACTCGGTACGATGCAGTTTCACCTGTCTTCAAATCCTCTATTGAGCAGACAGCGTCTTCAGCATCAATCGACCTAAGCACGCCTTCTCCTTGTAACATCACATCGGCATGCCCGCCAGCTATTTCTAATGAACCTGAGTCTGTCGCAGTCACTTCTCCGGAACCTCCGCGCGATATCTCTTCCTTTGTTGAACAGCCCACCAATGAAGCCATCAGCACCAAAGACAGAGCTAGACGAATCGCCCTACTTCGAAAAAGTCGTTCCATAAGTCCACGCATAATAGCTCTGATCATACTTCAGGAAGGATAAAGATGAATTCCAGCCGTCCGCTATGCCAATCATCTGCCTTGTCTCTCCAGTTTTCTTACCAGTAAGTGTGGCGTAAGCCTCCGCTGTTACAGAATGGGCTGATCCGTTGTACAAACTCGCATGTAAAACATTCGGTCTATTAGAGTTAATCTCATTTTGAATGCTCGCGATAGCCGGAGAGGAGACAGTGCGGGCGATAAGAGTACTTCCTCTGCTTGCGCAGTAATTTGTAAACCCCGTTGCACAGGTTGATATCGGCGTTCCGCCCAAAACAACGCCGGGAACAGTCTGTTCTTCATCGGAAAGAGCATGGGTATTGGTGTAATTCCATATCTGCATATATTGCGAAGGGTCGCTATATAAATTGGCAATGCCATACAGTTCCGCAACGTTCGAAAAAGCTGTCACCATACAAGCATAGTGGGCAGTAAGCCTCTTAATCTCGCTTTCATCATATGACATAAACTGAGAAATGGAACGAAATCCAGATACTGTGTAATCCTGCATTTGAGTTGCGTAAATTACGACATCGTTCCAGCTTGAAGGTTTATTCGATAAAACGACAGGCCGTCCTTCTATGGAAACAGCCGGGATTGTTCTTCCGCAATTTGTTGTTATTGAACCGTCCAAAGATTGCACACCGAATTCGAATGGATTGATCATTACGACTGGGTTATTGAAAGAATAAGACTCAACACCAAGATCTCCTCCCCGATCCATAGGGCTGACTAAGCCGTCTCCAAAACGATATCCCGTAAGTATTTCATCATCTGAAGCATCTAAAACCAAATAGCCCGCGGCTCTATTGAATGTCACAACCGGAACAATGTAGCCAAGCGGGGACCCATCAACGTCTACAAAAGGAATAGGGTCAGAGGGCGTATACGAAGAGCCGAGGAGTCCCTTTATATATTTATCGGCAAGCTCTTGCGCAATTTCTGAAGTAAATTGTATCTGCTCACCATCAATATTGCCCGTCGAAGCAAAAACCTCTTTCGGACGTGCGGCTAAGGCGACAATTGAAGACGCGACAAGTTGCAGAAAACGACGACGCGAAAGCATATGTTCTTCTTTCTAGAGGAGCGACTTATAAGATACTCCTATTCTATAACCTTTTTTGTAACGTTACAGCACTGGTTATATTTCAATTCGATTTGCTTATGTCCTTGTAGCCCAATACGTCTTTACGTTTTAAACGGAATTAGAAAATCACTCATAGCAAAAACGGGCTTTAATCCCAAAGAGATGACTTTGATTATGAATCAAACCAGCAGCCAGGGCATAGCTGCAGTGCAATTGCTACAAGAAAGGCCGCCCTTGCTGGCGGCCTTTCTACTTGCTACTAATCGCGCGTCAGCTTGCGGTGAATACGATGCGGCTGGGCTGCGTCCTCGCCCAAGCGCTCGATACGGTTAGCCTGATAGGCCTCGAAGTTGCCCTCGAACCAATACCAGTTGCCCGGATTCTCGTCGGTGCCCTCCCATGCCAGAATGTGCGTGGCGACGCGGTCCAGGAACATACGGTCGTGGCTAATGACCACCGAGCAGCCCGGGAACTCGAGCAGCGCCGCCTCAAGCGAGGACAGCGTCTCGACGTCGAGGTCGTTCGTGGGCTCGTCGAGGAGCAGCAGGTTGCCGCCCTGCTTGAGCGTGAGCGCCAAGTTCAGACGGTTGCGCTCGCCACCGGAGAGTACGCCGGCGCGCTTCTGCTGGTCCTGGCCCTTAAAGCCAAAGCTCGCCACGTACGCGCGGCTCGGAACCTCGGTCTCGCCGACCATCATGTGGTCCAGGCCGTCCGAGACGACCTCCCATAGGTTCTTATCGGGGTCGATGCCGGAACGGTTCTGGTCGACGTAAGAAATCTTGACGGTCTCGCCCACCTCGAGCTCGCCCGAAGTCAGCGGCTCCAAACCCACGATGGTCTTGAAGAGCGTGGTCTTGCCGACACCGTTGGGGCCGATGACGCCCACGATGCCGTTACGCGGCAGGGTGAATGAAAGGTCGTCGATGAGCACGCGGCCATCGAACTCCTTGTGCAGGTGATGGGCCTCGAGCACCTTGTTGCCCAGACGCGGGCCCACAGGGATGCGGATGTCGGTCCAGTCGAGCTTCTGGCTTGCGCGGGCCTCGGCCTCCATCTCCTCGTAGCGAGCCAGACGGGCCTTGTTCTTGGCCTGGCGAGCCTTGGGCGAGCTGCGTACCCACTCGAGCTCGGCCTCCATGCGCTTGGCGAGCTTGGCATCGCGGTTGCCCTGCGCCTCGATACGCGCGGCCTTGGTCTCCAGATACGTGGAGTAGTTGCCCTTGTAGGGATAAAGGTGACCGCGGTCGACCTCGCAGATCCACTCGGCAACGTTATCCAGGAAGTAGCGATCGTGCGTGACGGCAAGCACCGCGCCCTGGTAGTTGTGCAGGAAGTGCTCGAGCCACAGGATCGACTCGGCGTCCAAGTGGTTGGTGGGCTCGTCGAGCAGCAGCAGGTCGGGAGCCTCGAGCAGCAGTTTGCACAGCGCCACGCGACGACGCTCGCCGCCGGAGAGCACGTTAACCGGCATGTCGGAATCGGGCAGCTGCAAGGCGTCCATGGCCTGGCCGAGCTTGGAATCGATATCCCAGCCGTCGGCGGTATCAATCTCGTCCTGGAGCTTGCCCATCTCGGCCATGAGGGCGTCCATGTCGCAATCCGGGTCGCACATCTCCTCGCCGATCTTATTGAAGCGATCGACCTTGGCGATCATATCGCCAAACGCCATGCGCACGTTCTCGATAACGGTCTTGTCGTCGTCGAGCGGCGGTTCCTGCTGCAGGATACCCACGGTGTAGCCGGGGGTGAGCCTGGCATCGCCGTTTGAGACCTCCTCGATACCGGCCATGATCTTGAGCAGGGTCGACTTGCCCATGCCGTTGGGGCCCACGACACCGATCTTGGCACCGGGGTAGAAGCTCAGGGTCACGTCGTCAAGGATTACCTTGTCGCCATGGGCCTTGCGAGCCTGATACATCTGGTAGATAAACTCCGCCATTTGCCTGTTTTATCCTTTCTACCTGCTGTTTCCCTATTCTTGATTCGCTTTAGTGGAAACAAAATGAGGAAACCAGCTCTGAAACTTAACGAAAAAGGGGCATGGTTGCCCACGCCCCTAATACTACCTGGGAAAAGTCCCCCAGAACATACTATGAACTGCGTACGCTAGTTTTCCGCAACCTTAGCGAACGGCTCGCTGCGATTTACGCCACAGCAGATACGAGTAGACGTAGACGGCTCCGACCGAACCAAACGCCAGCACCGCAATCACCGCGGCGACGACTTCACTCGAAAGCACGCTACCCGCCACGCCCATCACAATCAAACCAACACCCAGCACCATAAAGCAAGCACCGCCAAAGCGCTGTGTGCGGCGCCAGTTCTCGGGATCGGCAAGCGCCCAGGGCGTTTTGATACCAAGCGTATAGTTCTGCTTCACACGCGGCAAGTAGTTGCCTACGCCGATGAACAGCAAACCGATGGCACCGGAAATCAGCACGTTGACCGAACCGACCGCCGGCACCACGCCCCAGACCGTAAGCTCACCCAACCAGCTTATGGCACACATGAACAAGGTGAAGGCGATTACGAAGCCCTGATAGAACTTGCCCGAGGTTCGATATGCCTCACCTTTGGGGTCAATGCGTGGCACCACGTAGAACATTGCAAGAAGTGCCAGAGGCAGCACGCCGAGCGCGGAGACCATCCAGCTAGGGCCCCAACCGTCGACGGCGCCGTTCGCTCCCCAGTGCGTGGGAATCTGTGCAGGCAAGCTCGGCATCACCATAAGGTGCGCCGCGACATTAATAGCGCAGACCACAACAAGCATGGCCCATACACGCGGCGATACCCCCGTGGCGTGAATGCCCTTGTTTTCGTTATTCATCCTCATCACCTTCAGTGTCTGTAAAGCCCATAAACCAGCCAATCAAGTCCTGCATGACGGTGGTGTTTAAGCTGTAAACGATGTTTTGGCCATGGCGCTCGTCGGTCACCAACCCGGCGTTTTTGAGCGTCGCCAAATGATGGCTGAGCGACGACTTGCTAATGTCAAAATGCTCGGCAAGCTCCCCGGCCGTGCAATTGCCCTCGCGCAGTAGCTCCAAAATGCGTCGCCGTGTAGGATCGGCAAGCGCCTTAAAACCCTCTCCCGGCATAGAACCTCCTCTCACTATCTCTCACGACGCGCACACTATACACGTTATTTAGATATTTGTCTAATTATCTAATTGGCTACTATATATAGAACATTCGTTCGTATTTAGCTACAATGGAAGTTGAAGCAGATGGGCCAGCTCCCTCTACCCAAGAAGGAGATGGACTATGAGTATTGACGATGTCCTGACGTTGTTATTGCTTGTAATCGCGGCTGTGGAGCTCGGCATCCACATTGGAGGTCGAATGAAATAGCCGCCCCCGCGTAATGCGAAGACGGCCACTTCTCACGCTACAAACGTGTTTCGGAGTTGGCTAACCCGCGGCAACGGGTGCCATCTGCTTCATCTTATGCGAATCTCGATCTCATTTCAACAAGCCCCTAGGACTCAAATGGAATCGTGATAGTCCCTATAATGACAATAGCCAAACCACGACCCGCTTCCCCATCGGAGGATATCTATGACCGAAACCGCAGCCGCCGCTCCCATCGAGACGCGCGACACCAAGCTCGAGATCATCATGGGTCGCGAGGCGCTTGATAAACTCGCCAACGCCACGGTGCTGGTGCTCGGCTGCGGAGGCGTGGGCTCCAACTGCTGTGAAGCGCTCGCACGAGGCGGCATCGGTCATTTTGTGATTCTGGACAAGGACACCATCGCGCCTAGCAACATCAATCGCCAGGCCATCGCTTTTCAGAGCACCATCGGCAAGCGCAAAGTCGACGTGATGGAAGCCATGATCCACGACATCAATCCCGCCGCCACCGTCATCAAGCGTACCGAATACCTGCTGAGCGACAACATCGATGATTTCTTCGCGAGCGTTTTGGAGCAGACGGGCGGCAAGCTCGACTACGTCGTCGACGCCATCGACACCATCTCGGCCAAGCTCACCATTGCCAAATATGCTCAGGACCACGGCATTCGTTTGGTTAGTTCCATGGGCGGGGCCAACAAGCTCCATCCCGAGTGCCTCCGCTTTGCCGACATCTTCGATACGGTACGTGACCCCATGAGCCGCATTATGCGCAAAGAATGTAAGAAGCGCGGAATCAAGAGCCTACACGTACTGTTTAGCTGCGAGGAATCGGTTAAGACACAGCCCCGCGATCCTTCCAACATCCACGAGCGCACCGAGCTGGGAACCGCCAGCTTTATGCCGCCCATCATGGGTCAGATGATCGCCGGCGAGGTTATCCGTCAGATCAGTGGCCGCGGCACCGAGCGCGTGCGCGCCGATGGTCAGCGCTTGGACTAGCAGGATGCCTTGCGATGGAACCGCGATTCTTTGACACGCATTGTCATCTTGATTTGATGCTCAGCCCCGATGCTGCAGCCAGTGAGTCGGCGGCGTTGGGTCTGGGGCTCTTTGACTGCGGGGTCGACCCACGCGACTTCGCGGCAGCAAAAAAGCGGGCCAGCCGATACCCAAACATTATCGCGGGCGCCGGCCTCCATCCCTGGTGGCTCGCCGACGGACGATGCGGTGCCGCCGAAATCAATCTGCTTTGCAAGGTCGCCGCA
Source organism: uncultured bacterium (assembly GCA_905215115.1). Lineage (GTDB taxonomy): Bacteria > Actinomycetota > Coriobacteriia > Coriobacteriales > Coriobacteriaceae > Collinsella. Next base: position 8,162 of record CAJMOP010000044.1, read on the forward strand.
CAAGAGCGCTTTATCGGCGAGGTCGGACTCGACTTTTCCGCGCGCTGTGCCGGAAGCGAGCCGCTACAAACACAGGCGCTCGACCAGCTCTGTAATGCACTCGTGCACTATCCTCTTGCCGGGCGCGTGATATCAATTCACGCTGTTCGTTCGGCAGGAACCGTACTGGACGCCCTTGAGTCATATGGATTACTCACCCCAAGCCCCAACTCCCCCGCCATCATCTTCCACTGGTTTAGCGGCACCTCGAACGAGTTCGACCGTGCGCGAAACGCAGGCTGCTATTTTTCCGTGAACGAGCGGATGCTCGCTACCAAGCGCGGTCGTGAATACGCCCGACAGATCCCACTCGACCGTCTGCTGCTCGAAACCGACGCTCCAGCCGAACCGCAAGCAGATGCAAGCGCGCGACAGCTCATCACATCGCTAAAAAGCGCCTCCCTGCACATCGCCGAACTTAAAAACTGCGTCGTGGAGAGCGCCGAATCGATCGTTTTGGAAAATTCGCGCTTCATATTTGACTTCCGCTGACCCCGGTGGGCAAAAAACACCAAATATGAGTACTGCTGTAAAGCTAGTAGCATTATATTGTGACAAAAGAGCGCCTTGATAATGTACAGCTGTTCATTATCAAGGCGTTTTAGCATGGCTAAAGCCATATTTAACAGGTTATAATCGCCCCCAGGCGCTCAACCAGGACCTTAAAAGCATAATTTCCCTGTTACTAAATTAGTGACAGTACTCATATTTGGCATTTTTGTCCACGAACCCCTAAAGAGCCTCCAACAGACCCCCTAAGAAAGCTCAAGCAGCTCGGGCAGCTGGTCGATAATCTTGTCCGCGGCGTCCTGGCTAAAGCCGAAGCGCTCCTCGCGCTTGGCAATGACCGTCAGGCCGGCTCGCTTGCCGGCAGTGATGCCAGGCACCGAATCCTCAACGCAGCAGCAGCGATTCGCGGGCAGCCCCAGCAGGTCCAGCGCATGCAGGTAGATGTCGGGCTCGGGCTTGCTCTCCTTAAACTGCTCGCCGCTCACCACATACTCAAAGGCATCCGACAGCCCACACGCGTTGAGCACTTCCTCGATGCTATCCATGGGAGACGAGCTGGCAAGCGCCACGCGAACGCCACGGCGCGGCAGCTCTCGAATCGTATCCACGGCGCCTGGGTTAATCAAAGCCTGATAGTCGCGCGGACGCTTATGCGCCCACTCGTCCCAACGGGCCAACGCTTCCTCGCCAGTGAAATGCCCCTTACCGGCGCGCTCAAACCAATCGACCAGCATATGCAGGAAGAACTGATGCGAGGTACCGACTTGCCCATTCAACTCCTCTTGAGTCAGGTTAAGCCCAAGCTCCTTGGCAAACGCGGCAGTCTCGCCCAGGTAGTAATACTCGGTATCGACAATAACGCCGTCCATGTCAAAGATAACGGCATCGAACGGAAATGCGGACACGGCACCCTCCCTAACAAAAGGGCGCCTGTAAGCAGGCGCCCGAACCATACATTATCGGCGATTCTAGCCCAGCAGCTTATCCAGCGCCACTGCAATACCGTCTTCGTTGTTATCGGCGGTTACCATCTGGGCAACTGCCTTAACCTCATCGACGGCGTTGCCCATGGCAACACCGGTGCCGGCCCACTCAATCATGGACTTGTCGTTCTGGCCGTCGCCAAACGAGACGACCTCGCTGGCATCGATACCGAGCTTGGGCAGGGCACCCTCGAGCGCACGGGCTTTGTCGATACCGGGCGCCGTGTACTCAAAGTACCAGTCGGCCGTAAACATGCCCGAAAGCGTCTGGGTAAAGGGCGCATACATCTCCTCGTAATGCGCCTGCAGGTAGGTCGGATCACCCGCCGTCAGCAGCTTGTCCACGGGATAAGTGTCCACGACCTCATGCAAGCTCTCGACCTCGCGAATCTTAAGATCGCACGCATCGCGCTCGTATTTGACGATGTTTTTCTGCGAACCGTCCGGCAGCGTAATCATGCAGCGGTACGAGTCCTCGACGTGCAAATCGCGACCGAGCGAAATCATAGGGATCACGTCATAGTTTTGCAGATGATCAATCAGACGGTGCAGTTCGTCAGCCGGCATGGCCTGGTCAAAAAGGACCTCATCGGTCTGAGCGTCGACCACGTGCGCGCCATTAAAGGCAACTAGCAGACCGTCATGGTTTTGAAGGTCGAGCTCCTGCGCCAAGGCGTGCAACCCCCATGCGGGACGGCCCGAAGCCAAGATGAGCTTAATGCCCGACTCCTGCGCCGCGAGCAGCTTCTCGCGCGTACGCGGGCCGATGACCTTTTGGTCGTTGGTGAGCGTACCGTCGATATCCATTGCGATGGCTTTGATTGCCATATATGCCTCCCTGTCATTGAACAACCTTGTCTGAGCCATCATACAGAACACCCACGGCGGGGCTGTTTGCAACGGGAAAAATGTCATATTGTCCCAAACATGAACGGCGCGCCTTCGACGATTGCGATGCCCGTCGAGGCGCCTCCCGATACATTCCATCCTATCCAAATAGCAAGGGGCCCGTATCCCAACGGATACGGGCCCCTTTCAGCCATAAGCCAACTCGGCCGTAAAAACTACTTGCGGTGCGCGCGATAGAACTCGATGAGCGCCTGGGTCGAAGCGTCCTGCCCGGCCTTGGCGGCGTCGTCGTGGAAGGCCGGGGTGATCTGCTTGGCAAGCTGCTTGCCAAGCTCGACGCCCCACTGGTCGTAGGAGTCGATGCCCCAGACCGTGCCCTCGACAAACGTGATGTGCTCGTACAGAGCGATGAGCTCGCCGAGTGCGAACGGGGTCAGCGTGTCGCCGAAAATCGAGGTCGTCGGACGGTTGCCCTCAAAGCAGCGGGCCGGGACGATCTGCTCGGGCGTGCCCTCGGCGCGCACCTCATCGGCCGTCTTACCAAAGGCGAGCGCCTTGGTCTGGGCCAGGAAGTTGCCCAGGAACAGCTCGTGAACATCCTGGCCGCTGTCGGTTGCGGGGTTGGCGGTATTGGCGAAGGCGATGAAATCGGCCGGAACCACCACGGTGCCCTGGTGCAGCAGCTGGTAGAAGGCATGCTGGCCGTTGGTGCCGGGCTCGCCCCAGAAGATCTCACCGGTGTCGGAGGTCACGGCGCTGCCGTCCCAGCGGACATGCTTGCCGTTGGACTCCATGGTGAGCTGCTGCAGGTAGGCCGGGAAACGATGCAGGTACTGGCAGTACGGCAGCACGGCGTGGCTCTTGGAACCGAAGAAGTTGACGTACCAGACGTTGAGCAGACCCATCAGCGCGATGGCGTTGTTCTCGAGCGGCGTGTTGCAGAAGTACTCGTCGATGGCGTGGAAGCCCTCAAGGAACTGCTGGAAACGCTCGGGGCCGAGCACGACGATCAGCGACAGACCCACGGCGGAGTCGACGGAATAGCGGCCGCCGACCCAGTTCCAAAAACCGAAGGCGTTGGCGGGGTCGATACCGAAGGCCTCGACCTTTTCGAGCGCGGTGGAAACGGCAACGAAGTGCTTTGCCACGGCCTCGGCGTTCTGCTCATCGGAGCCATCGATGGCGCCCTGAGCCTTGAGCTGCTCGAGCATCCAGGTCTTGACCTCGCGGGCGTTGGTGAGGGTCTCGAGCGTGGTGAAGGTCTTGGAGACGATAATCACGAGCGTGGTCTCGGGATCCAGACCCTTGAGCTTCTCGGCCTGGTCGTTGGGATCGATGTTGGAGATATAGCGGCAATCGATACCGGCGTCGGCATAGGGACGCAGGGCCTCGTAAGCCATGACCGGGCCCAGATCGGAGCCGCCGATGCCGATGGACACCAGGTGCTCGATCTTTTTGCCGGTAACGCCCTTCCACTCACCGGAGCGCACGCGCTCGGCGAAGGCATACATGCGATCGAGGACCTCGTGCACGTCGGCGACGACGTCCTGGCCGTCGACGATGAGCTGGCCCTTCTCGCTTGCCGGGCGGCGCAGCGCGGTGTGCAGGACGGCGCGGTCCTCGGTGGTGTTGATGTGCTCGCCGGAGAACATGGCGTCGCGGCGCTCCTCGAGCTTCACCTCGCGGGCAAGATCGCACAGCAGCTTGACGGTCTCATCAGTCACCAGGTTCTTGGACAGGTCGAAGTGCAGGTCACCGGCGTCAAAGCTCAGCTTGTTCACGCGCTCGGCATCGGCGGCGAACCAGGCCTTGAGGTCGATACCCTCGGCCTCGAGCTTCTCCTGATGGGCCTCGAGCGCCTTCCAAGCGGCAGTCGACGTAGCATCGATAGGTGCGGCAACAGTTGCCATAGAGTCCTCCTCAGCATACGGGCGCACGCCTCCATGCGCCCGGACATTCAGATGCCACTATTCTAGCGCAGGTCAAGACTATAATCAGCGAGCGTTGCCAATCGGCCCCCAAACGGCAACCGACCAAAAAGGGACAGGTTTAATTTGGCAGGTCAAACGCTTTACCAATCAAAAATAACCTATCCCTTTATGCCAAATATTAGGCCGCAGCGCAGACGCTACCGAGCAACTCACGCAGAGGAGACCCGATGCCCTCCAGCAGTTCGGGCGCGATGATGGCAAAAACGGGAACCTCGCCGGCCCCCACGACGGCAGGCACCTTGCCCTCCGAGACGATACATCCATAAGGGACAAAACCGTCTTCGCCGACATCGAGCGCCGCCATGCGACGGGCGAGCTCGCGCGCAAAGCCGGCAGTATCGGCATCGCCAATCGCCAAGACAAAGTCCACGCCTTCGTCGGTCGCCAGGGCCACGGCTTCGTCGATCAGCTCGTCTCCTCCGTCGCCTTCAACCGAGCCGCAGCGGAAAAGCACGCGCTCGAGCAGGGCGCGATCGAGCGAGCCCAGCGCCGCCGAAACGAGCTCATCACGCGTGTGCTTGTCGCCTCCCAGCACGACCAGTGCCTTGGTGCCGCCATAGTGGGCAACCAATCGCCCGCACCAGCGAGCCACATCCCCATCCGCAACCAAGCGCGTCGGCATACCAAACCCATAGTTGACCATTATCCCCACAACCCTTCCGTGCGTATAGGCGGTATCAATCGTTAGGCTCATGCTACGAAGCGAGGTTTTCCGAGCTGTTTCGCGCTCTTTAGAGCTGCGTTAAAAACCCGATGCAACCGCACGACCATACCTGCCAAAAAGGGGCAGGTTTTGACGGTGTCCGGTCGAGCAGGTATTATCGAACAGGTATTCGATAAGAACATGTGTTTGATGGGAGGGCGCGTGGGGCACGAGCGTCACACCTATATCTGCATCGACCTTAAGACGTTTTACGCCAGTGTCGAGTGCGTCGACCGCGGACTCGACCCACTCACTACGTGCCTGGTCGTTGCCGACGAATCGCGCGGGCGCACGACCATCTGCCTCGCCATCACACAGGCTATGAAGGACCTCGGGATACACAACCGCTGCCGTCTGTTCGAGATTCCCGACGGCATCGACTGCATCAAGGCCGTACCGCGCATGCAGCACTACATGGAGGTGTCGGCGAAAATCTACGGCATCTATCTGGAATACGTGAGTCCGCAAGACATTCACGTCTACTCCATCGACGAATGCTTTATCGACGTGACGCCCTATCTGGACCTCTATCACACCGATGCGGAAGGGTTCGCCTGCACGCTGCGCGACGAGGTCTTGGCGCGCACCGGCATCACGGCGACGGTCGGCATCGGCCCCAACCTATTCCAGGCCAAGGTAGCGCTCGACATTACCGCCAAGCACGTACCCAGCCGCATCGGCATACTCGACGACGGGACCTTTCGCAAGGAGATCTGGCCCCATCGCCCCATCACCGACATCTGGGGCATCGGCCCCGGCGTGGCGGCCCGTCTCGAAAAGTACGGCGTCTACGATCTGATGGGCGTCGCCGCGCTCGACGAAAACCTGCTTTACGATGAGCTCGGCGTCAATGCCGAATATCTCATCGACCACGCCTTCGGGCGCGAGCCGACAACCATCGCCGATATCCAAGCCTATCGCCCGCAAGCGACCTCGACCACCACAGGACAGGTGCTCTCGAAGGGCTATGCCTACGAGCAGGCCTACACCGTCTTGCGCGAGATGGTCGACAACGCCGTGTTGGATCTAGTCGATAAGCACGTGGTCTGCGACAGCATCTCGCTCTTTGTGGGCTACGCGAGCGAGCGCGCCGACATACGCCGGCTCAACGCCAGCGGCACGGCGCAGTATATAGACGGCTGCGGACACCTGCGCTCGAGCACCTCGGGCATCGAGCCCGCAGCGACCGATGGCCCCGAGCTCGCGCCCCGTGCTCCCAAGCCCGTCCAGCGCGATGACGAAAGGCGTCGCCTGGTGCGCGAAGCGCAGGCAATCGATGGCATCTTTGTGGGAGAGCATGGCGGCAAACCGCGTGGTGGCTATGCCGCACTCTTTGCGCACTCCAACGCCTCGCGCAAGCTGCCCGAGCGCACTAACTCGTTTAAGAAGATCATGGGCTATTTTGATGAGCTCTGGGCGCAGACTGTCGATCCCAAACGACCGGTCAAGCGCATCAACCTTGGATTTGGCAACCTCATGCCCGAGGAATTTACCACCATCGATCTGTTCAGCGATATCGAGGCCGATGAGCGCGAGCGCGACCTGGCGCGCGCCGTCCTGGCCGTGAAAGGCAAGTACGGCAAGAACGCGCTCGTCAAGGGATTAAGCTTTACCGCCGGCGCCACCGCGCGCGAACGCAACGACCAAGTTGGAGGACACCGTGCCTAAACCCAAACAACAGCCCGTGCGCCCGCCGACCGCCTTCGAGCGCCTGGCG
>CAJMOP010000045.1 GCA_905215115.1 uncultured bacterium
CCCCCACTGGCAAGCTCGCCCGCCTGCGCGGCGCCTTTGTGGGCAAACCGCTCGTCGCCGCCGTCCTGTGCCTGCTGCTCGCCGGCGTCTTTGCGCTGCTGGGCATGGAGGTCTCGTCCAACCACGACTTTACCTGGGTCTACCCCCTGTGCATCCTGCTCGAGTGGGCCATCATCACCACGCTCATGGTCGGCCTGTTCTTCCTGTTCCAGCGCCACGGCGCAGCTCCCGCGGTCCTGGCCTTTGCCCTCTTTGTCCTGGGCATTGCCGAGTTCTTCGTCATCACGTTTAAATCCATGCCCATCCAGCCGGGCGACCTTTCGGCCATCTCCACCGCCGCCGCAGTCGCCGGCACCGGCTACACCTTCTCCATCTCGTTGTTCTGCGTGCTGTCCATGGGCTTTACCGCCATCGCCATGCTGCTATGCGAGTACGCCGGCCTGGTGGCACCGCACCGTCAGAAGGGTGCCGTCAACGCCAAGCGCATGCTGCTCATCAACCTGCTCGTGGCGGTGCTGTGCCTGGGCGGCGTGACCGCGCATGTCACGCTTATCGACTACTACAACACCCTCGGCATCACCGTCTACACCTGGCGCCCGCTCGAGAGCTACTGGCGCGAGGGCTATCTACCTGCCTTTATTAGTGCAGCACAGTCCATCAAGCCGCCCAAACCCGCCGACTACTCTGTCGACGACGCCAAGGCCACGCTCAAAAAGTACGCCAAGGCCTACGACAAGTCCGACGCGGCCAAGAGCGACGGGCGCGCCGCCGCCCAGGAGCAGTTCGATAGCGAGAAGCCCACGGTCATCGCCATCATGAACGAGACCTTCTCGGACCTGTCGATCTATCAGAACATGCGCGCCGGCTACGAGGGCCCGCAGTACTTTAAGAACCTTTCCAACTGTCTCAGCCGCGGCAAGCTCTATGTGAGCGCCTACGGCGGCGGCACGGCCAATACCGAGTTTGAGTTTATGACCGGCAACTCCATGGCCAACCTGGGTTCGGGCGTGTACCCCTACACCATCTACAACATGGAGACGACCGGGAACCTGGCAGAGCAGTTCAAATCGCTCGGCTATTCCACCACGGCCATGCACCCCAACCACGCCACCAACTGGAACCGCGAGAACGTCTATAAGGACTTTGGCTTTGACACGTTCCTGTCCATCAACGATTTCCAAGGCGCCGATACCCTGCGCGGCATGGTGACCGACCAGGCGACCTACGACAAGATTCTTGAGCTGCTCAATCAGAACGCCGATCCGCAGTTTATCTTTGACGTGACCATGCAGAACCACTCGGGCTACGACACGGGCCTGCTGCCGGCAGATAAGCAGATGCACCTCAACATCGACACGACCGATCTGGACGCCAAGACCGTCGAGGACGGCACGCTGTCCGATGTCGACGAGTACGTCTCGTGCATCGAGCAGTCCGACCAGGCGCTGCGCTACTTCCTCAACGCCTTGAGCAGGCTTGACCGCAAGGTGGTCGTGGTGTTCTGGGGCGACCATCAGCCGTTCTTCCCGTCCAAGTTCAACGATAAGTGGTTTACCGACGAGGACGACGCCACGCATCAGGAGCGCTTGTGGCAGACCGACTACATCATCTGGGCCAACTACGACGTTGCCGGTTGCGACCAGACGAGTGAGACCGACGACCTGTCCACCAACTACCTGTCCACCCAGCTCATGCAGCTGATCGGCGCACCGCTGACCGACTACCAGAAGGCGCACATGACGCTGCGCGAGTCGCTGCCCGCCATCAACTCGGTGGGCTACGAGGACGCCAGCCTGCGCTGGGCGCTCTCCTCCAACGTCACCGGTGACGACGCCGCTGCCGCAGCCGCCACCAAGGCGCGCGAGGATTACGCCAAGATGCAGTACTACGAGATGTTCCGCGACGGCAAGAACGTCTATACGGAGCACTTCCAGACCGAGGCCAACGAGACCGACCCCAACCTGGCGCCGGGCACGACCAAGATCAAGTAGCGACTAGCTACGAGTTCATAACTGAAACGTCTGTCCGGGCGGAGGCATATAAGGTTCCCTGCTCGGACAGTCCTGCGCAAGACGGAGGCCACATTAAGTGGCCTCCTTTGTATTCGGAAAGTGTGTCCCGGAATCTGCCTTCGGAATGGGACGCAGTTTCCGCTTGAGGGCCTGTTGGGAAAGCGCATCCCACTTCAAGAGTAAATTCCGGGTCGCACTTTCCGCTAAGGCTCTCAACCGGAAAGTGCATCCCATTCCAAGCCTTAATTCCGGGACATAGTTTCCGGACAAGACATCAACCGGAAAGTGGGGACCACTCTGAGCGCCGATTCTGGGACACACTTTCCGAAACACCGCCCATCCGGAAAGCCCGTCCCACTCCGAATACATCCAGGCATAAAATCATCAGCTTATTAGGCCTTCTATCAATAAAGAGGCGCCCTCCCGGACGGCGGGCACGAAGTTCATCGCGAGTTCCGCACGCAGAGAAGGCCACTTAATGTGGCCTTCTTCTTGCGCAGGACTGCAGAGCAGGGAACTTCGTGCCCGCCGTCCGGGAGGGCGTTGCGTTTAGAAGATGGACCTAGCGCTTATCCCTCCGGGACAAAAGTAGCGCGGCTATAAAAGCGATGCTGGCAAGAGTTAGCAACACCAAAAGCAACGTGAGCGTGCTGTCGCCCGTTGCCACCAGACCAAGCAAGCCGGGCTTCTTGCTGCCAGCAGACTGCACGGGGATCTTCTCGCTATCGTCCTCGGCTGTGATTTCCCAGCGAATGGTCTTGTTTGCATCGGCAAGCTCGTTGCCCAACGACGTCGGGACAGTTAGTTGCAAATTGAGCACCGTGCTGCCATCGCTCGTAAACGTTGCGACCTGCGTGGGATAGGCAAACACGCTGCCCGGTGTTCCTGTCTGGAGCCAACCTGCAGAGCCATCGCCCGCCGACGCCGTTAGGGTAATGGGCGACAGCAGGCGTGCCGTCTCGTGATCGACAACGGCACGCACAAACACGCGCACCTGGGACTTTACGCCCGTGGCACGAATCTCTATCTGCTGATCACGCACATCGCCAGGCATCAGATCTTTAAAGGCCAAAAACAGATCGGGCTCCCCCGAGGAGTCCGTCGCCCCCGAGACCGTCAGCTGACGCGCATTTCCGTCATAGGCAATCGCGGGAGTATCGGCAAACGCACGGGCGGGAACAGCGAGCGCGACCACGCAGAAAATGGCCGCGACCATGCAACGCAAGGAGCGCGCAACACCTTTACGAATCGGGAACGCCATACTTACGCACCTCCATGCGGCGGCACCAGCACGTCATTCTCGACCGAGCAACCCCATGCGTCGTGCACGGCCTCATCGGGCGTCGCCTGGACCGCCTGAGTGGAGATATCCACGACAAGATTGCGACCTTCGGTTGCCTTGAGCTCGGTAACCCTATTAATGAGCACGCCGGTTTCCGCGCCGGGAGCGACGGGCGACGTCCAGTAATAGAACCCGTCGCTCGCCTTAACCCAGTTATAAGCCGAGTTCGCGCCCGAGGCATCAGCCACGCTCCACGCAATCTCGTAATCCGCCTCACCCTTCGGCTCCTCCTTCGGCTCATCCCACAGGCGTGCGCCATCCTTGTCCTGCCAGTAGATATCCACTGCAGCACGAATATAGGCGGGCGCAGTACCCGTGTTCTTCGCCTTGACATCGCTTTTCACTTTGCCGTTGAGCGTTTCCTGAACCGATGGCGTCACCGACCCGATGCCGAACTGGTTGACCAGCACGCCCGTAACCGAAAGCCAGGCCAACGTGCCTGCCGTACCGGCCAGGAGGATAACCCCCACCAGCAAGGCGATGATGCGCTTGCGCTTGGACATGCTAATCCTCCTTCTTTGCTACGTTGCCGTTGCTCCAAACGTTATGGGCACGATTGCTGCCGTCGATCCATTTGTCGTTCACACGCGTGTTCGTGCAGGTGAACGTGGCATCGTTCGCGCTCGATGCAGCGGAGATAGTCGCCTGCGCCTTATCGCCCGGCTGCTTGCCAGGGACGCCGATTTGGTTGCTGTAGCGCCATGCCCACGCTGAGTCCTCCTCGACGGTGTAGATACCCGCCGGGACCGCAAGCTCGATAGCGCCGGAGTACCAGGCGGAACCGTCCTTCAGCTGCGCATCCGATGACACCGTTACCTCAACCGTGCGCTCCTCCAAGGCGTTGCCGTCCATGCCGGCCCGGGAAACCTTGAAGCGGAACGTCTTGCCCTTCGCCCAGCTATCCTGGGTTTGCTTGACGATCTTGAGCGTATGCGTAGCGGCGAAATCGAACACCGCATTGCCATCGCTCTGAGTGCCGTCGCCCGTGAGCTTGTAGTCCAAACGATTCGTCAGCTCAAACGAGCCCTCGCCTGAACCCGAACTGTAAAGCGAGACATACTTCCCGTTGACAGGCGCAGGAGTCTGGCCAGGAAGACCATAGCCCACGCGGTCAACGTGCACCGTCAGTTGCGTGCCCATGAAGGGCTTTGCAAAGCAAGCCTTGAACGGCGCCTTATCGCTCTTGTCATCTATCGTGTTCGCGGCATTGGGATCAAGCAACCACTTGAGCTGCCCGGTCACATTCTTAGGGCTCGCATCGTCCGATGTGTCGTTAGCGACGACCTTATACGTCACCGGATACAAATCCATGTTGGCTGTAACCGATTTACCCTTGAAGTCGCTCCACGCCACAGCTTTGTCGCCATTAACCCACTGCCACTCCAAGAACAACTCCTTCAAGCTGCTATCCGCTCGCTCGCCCAGGAATGCGACGATTGCGGAGTAGGCTTCGGGATCGTAGGCCACTTCCTTTGGCTCCATGACGGGTTCACCCTTGTCGTCATAGACCGGGTTGCCGTTCTCGTCCATCTTGGGCACCTTAACTGTCTGAACAAAGCCGGCATTGCCATCCTGGCCACGCAGACCACTCGTATCGTTCGGGTCTACCGTAGCGGTGTAGATAACGTTGCCTTCGGTGTCGTGATAGCGCACTTTAAGCGGCGTCTTCTTGTACACCGCAGTGTAGGTCACGCTCTCAAAGGGCTCGCTGCCCTCGAGGGGATACTTCTCATCGTCAGTCATCAGGGTGTACTGCCCGTCATTGACATAATCGCGCGACCAGCCGACAAAGTCGTACTTGGTGCCGTCAGTGCCCTCAACCTCCTCGGCGGCCTTGACCTCAAGAGAAATCTGGTCGCCGGAATCAGTGCGGCCGAGGCTACGGACAAGATCGGGATTCGCAAGTTTAGAGTCAATGTTCGATTGAACGGTAACCAGGCTGGGACGGTAGACCGGGTACAGCTCCATGGGGGCCTTGACCACGGTAGAAGCACTCACCATACGGATGCCCTCTGACCAAGCGACATAGCCCTTGCCAGGTGCCGGCTCGGCTTCCGTCCAGCCCACGAAGACGTTGAACTTGCCTGTATCCGCATCGATAGTGCTGACGTCATAAGTAGGCTTCGGGATGCCGCCATTAAGGTTGCCGAGCATATCGTCTTGCTGAGCAACTTTGCCGTCCACATCCGTGGCATTGAGGTGGTACACAACCGCCAACGGCGAATAGTACGCCACGAATGTATAGGCTCCGCCAGGTTCCACCGGATAAGAGCAAGTACCATGCTCCACATCGTAGGGAAGCCTCTTGATCTCGCCGTTCGGAAGCTCGATCTCAACCTTCTGCAACTTATACAGCTCACCGCCTGCTTTATAAACCGGCGTCGTAACGTCAGGGGTCACCGTTGCCGTAGCAGGATTGGTGTCCGCGTTGATAACGGGAGCGATGTTGTAGCTAGGCACATTGACCTTGTCCGTACCCTCAAAACCTGCGCGATGCAGGTTGGTGGTGTAGCTGACGTCGTACTTTGCGTAGACGGGATAGGCATCCTGCCACTGGGTGACCTTGGACGCGTCGGTCGCCAGATACGGCACCGCCTTTTCCGGGTCGGTCGTCACATAGAGGTCGTTGGCAACGTCATAGATATAGTTCCAGACAGGAGAGCCCTTCTCCACCTCGGCAGTCGAAATCCAGCCCAGGAACTTATAGCCCGGCACCGCCATCTCCGCATCGGTCGGAGAAGCTTCGAGTGTCAGGTTGGGATTGACGTCACCCTCCTTTCCGTGCTCGGGCGTGTTGTCTACCGTCTGCTCGGTATGGATAAACGGATATTTATAGGTGTAGGTGCTATCGGAGTCCAGCAGCAACGGAGCCTCATAACGTCGCGTGACGCTCTTAACCGAGACATCGTCCTTGCCATAAAAGCTGACGCTTGTCGTCACCATGGCACGCATGTAATACTCCGAATCGATGCCAATCTCGCTCTGAACGGGGTTGCCCACGCAAGTCCAGCACCCGCCTTGGCGCTCGAGGGTCCAGAAATTTAAATGGTATCGCTTGCTCGCCGGCCTAAAGTAAAACTTCAGCGCTCCTGCGACCCACTCGTCATCCAGTGTGCCCGAACCCGGGAAATCCGTATCGGCAATGACATTTTTCCGGGTATCCACACCTGTATCGTTTTTGACCGTATGCGAATACGCTTTCAAAGGCGCAACGATGAGCGTCTCTGCCCCAAAGCGCCCCTCATTGCATTCGTCCTTATAGTTTTCCTTCAGTCCGTGATAGACGTGCTCGGAACCCCAGTGCACGATATTCTCTCGCACGTAGCTCGATCCGACCTGCTCGTTAAACGAAGTTTGGTACCCGTTCCACACAGAGCAGAGGAGTCTAGAATCCTTATAGGCATCGTTCGTCATCGACTTGACGTAATAGTCCACGCGGTACTCAAAGCGGGCGATGTAGGTATGCGGCGCGGTTAAATCGACATCGGCGGGGAGCGTATAGCTGGGATCGCGGCTTACGCGCACCTCAAGCGGGGCATCCTCGGTTCCCTTGTTTTCGTACCAACCCAGGAAGCGGTAGCCGTCGGGCAGCGCACCGTCCTCAGATAAAGGTTTGTTGTCCACGTCGCACACCTGCACCGTGTACACACCGGTGCCATCCTCGGCAGTCTCAACCTTAACGACAGTTTTGCCCACGCCCGAGCGCTGGGTCTTATCGTCAAGCTCATCCCGCTCATTGCCCTCAAACACCGTCATGATGTTCGACACATAGTCGGTGTACACCGGATAAAGATCGGTAGGGCCAAGCACAGTGATCTCAGCGCCGGCAGGATAGAACGCACCGGCGTTTTTTAGCTCGGCAAGCTCAGGCGAGGTAATGGCCGCATAGCCGTCATGCATCCCTTCCTCGCCGCTCGGCTTCGTCGTCCAACCAATAAAGGTGGCGCTGGCAGATAGAGCGCCGCGGTCCACAGGAGCAGCCGGCGTTAGACCGACACCATAGCGATACCAATCCGTCGACTTGTCATGCGCAGCGCCGCTCTGCCACGCGAGTGTCTCGCCCTTGACGTTATAGAACAGCACCTGTGCCTCGTACGAAGCAATAAACAGGTCGTTGCCCTTAAAGGCCTCGGCCCCCTTCGCGTTATCGGCGGTATAGGTCGACGTCTTCTCGTGCACTTCATTCTTCTGGACCTGCTTGTCAGCAGCGACAGCAGCAGCATCGGTCTTGCCGTCAAACCAGCTGTTGTCTTGTCCAATTCGATTCACACGCACCCCGGGCTCGCGGAACCAGCCCATAAAGCGGTAGCCGTCGTTCGCCTCGCTCAGCCCCTCAGGCTTTGCGGAGGTATCCTGCCTAAACGTCACCGACGTATCGCCCTGGGCCAAGCCCTGGGCCGTTCCCGCCAGCACGGCGCTCACGGCAAAGGCGTACGGATCCGAAGTCGCTTGATCAATACCGAGTTTGGTTGCCGTAATTGTCGCGGTACCCGCACCGGGAAAATCGATCGTCGCCTTAACGCTCTGGCCATGCACGGGGATATTCAGCTTGTAATCCATCGCCCACTCATTGGTGTGCTGGCCACCCAGGGCATCGTCGTTGGCGGTCGAGCGCATGGTGCCGGCACAGAAGTCGTAGTCGTGCTCTTCCCACAGCTCGCGCGTGGTGTAGCGCTCGTCATCCCACGGACCATAGCCATCACCCTTAGTGGTGCCGTCGCCACCAAACGAGGGGATTTTCTTTTTGGCAGGGTTGCCCTGGCTGCTGCCTTTTAGGCTCACGCTCGGCTTAAAGTAGCACTCGGTGACCGTGGCATCATCCTTGTTGGCACGCGCGGCAATGCCGCCCAGGTTCACGTCGTTTTGAATAATGGGGATCACGGCGATGGGGTTGTACTGGCGCGAGCTCAAATCGCCGGCGAAATGGCTGCGAGCGATTTCATTACCGCTCTTAGACAAGATGCGGCCTGCAAGACCGCCCGTCCAAGCGCGTGTTACGGAGACAACGCCCACGTACGAAGCAGCATAGCTATAGCATTTCGCCGTTGAAAAGCAGTCAATGACTTTAGCGCCTTCTGCCATGCAGCCCACAAAGCCCGAGGCGTACACGTTGTTGCCGCCCAGGGCGCCAACGGCCACATCGTACTTATTGGTGACGTCGGTCATGCCCTTCGCGGCAATCGAGCCGTCCTTGTTGCGCGTAGGCGTAACGCGGCAGTACTCAATCGTCGAATTTGTAACGTAGCCGGCAAACGCCGCCATATACAGACCCTCACCGCCGAGCGCCTGCACGCCCAAGGTCGTATTGTTGACGGCACGGCCGCCACGGACCTCGCAGTTGTAGAGGGTGCAGCCGTCGAGCTCGCCGGCGATGAGACCGCCCTCAAAGCCTGCGTTGGTAATGAGGTTGAGAGCATTGTTGGCGCAGGTCACGTGCAGCGTGCTCTCCATGACCATAACGTTTTCGAAGCGCGTATTGACGGCCTTGCCCACGATAATGCCGCCACGGAAGTCCGCCCACACGTTGGCGTTCTTAACTAGGAAGTTTTTGATGGTGGCACCGTTGGTCTCGGCAAAAAATCCCGTATCGCGCTCGGGGTCAAAAGCGTCTTTATCGTAGTTCAGGCCCTCAACGGTGTGGTTTTGACCATCGAACACGCCCTTAAACGGATGCTCCTTGTTGCCAAACGACAGATGCTTAACGGTGTTTGCAACGATGTCTTTCATGTCGTCGCTGTCGAGCTCAATGTCGTTATCGAGATAAACGTGCCAGCCGGACGTATCGCGCTCGCGCGACAGCGCCACACACGACAAAAAGTCAGCCTCGTTTTTGATGTGGAATTCGGTTTTGGCCTCGGGCACATCCTCGGCATGCACCGCCATCGGCAGCGCCATGACGCAGCAAAGGGCAATCGCTGCGACGGCAACCAGCCTGCTAAGCATGCCCCGGTTCATGTTCTTGATCTTCATAGGCTAGTTCGCCTCCGGCCAGCCCGCGACGTCAAGCACGTCGAGGACGGTATCGCTTGCCTGCTGGTTTTTGGCCTGCACGGCCTGAACATCGATATCGAGCCTGAATGAGCCGCCGCGCGCGGCATCGTGGTAGTCGCCCACAAAGCGCAGCGAGTCCATGAGGCTTTCCGTCATGGCGCCGGGGTCGAGCATGCCGCCACGCCCAGCCAATCCACGGTAGTAGTACCACCCATCGCCGCCGTCGATCCACGGGGACCCCTCGCCCGCGTTCACATGAAACGCAACGCTGCCCGAGGCATCCGCACTCGAACCGTCGGGTGCCACTGACGTCATGCGTAGACGAGCGCGAACGTACTCAGGCTGCACGCCGGCGTTCTCCACGCGCACAATGCGGCTGATATCAGAGCCGCTGGCCCTGGTGTCGGGATAGTCGCCGTGCTCGTTGGCCTCAAACGGAATCTCCTCGCCCTGCTCGTTTAGGGTGTATTCGCAGACTCGTACCTTCACGCTGCCAAACGATAGGACGTTGTTCGCCGGAACCATATCAACGGTAAAAGCCAGCGTGCCGCACAGGCACGCCAGGGCCAACAGCGCCATCGCGGCAAGCGCCAAGGCGCGTTTCTGATTGTCGGAAAGATTATTGAGCATTACGTTCGCCAGTCGTCGATAAAAAGGGGGACCGAGATCCCGGCCCGAATATAGGGGTGGGAGCGGGCCGGGATCTCAGTGGGGGGGGAGGGGGATTAAGCCTGAGCCTGAGTCTTAGCCCATTCCTTGGCCTGCTTAAGGGCGTTAGCGGCAGCGTCGGCCTCGTTACCCTTCTGGTCAGCGCCGAAAATGTAGGCGGAAACGACAATCTTAGGCTCAATCTTCTTGCCCGCACCGTCCTGGCCCGAGACAACATCCTCGCTCGTCATTGCGCCGGGAATCATCACCTGGCTAAAGAGCTCGCCGGTGTAGACGTCCTCGATGGCGGCCTTGGCACCCAGAACCGCGGGGCCACTCGTAGCACCCTTGGCATACATGAACAGACCGCTCACATACTGGCCTTCGTTACCGTTGGTCTTAGCACCCACGGCGGCATCCTCAACCGGCTTCCAGTTAGTAGTGTTAAGCGTGAAGTACGGGGTCTTGTTAAGGGCGTTTTCGGCGCCTGTCTTCACAATTGCGTTCTTTACATAGATGAACACAAAGGCGTCGTCGGAACCCTTCTTGATGCCAACGTTGGGGTTCTTGTCGGTGGTGGCGCCAGGAACGATCTTGGAGTTTTCAACCCACTTGGTCTCGAACAGGTAGGCTTTGCCGTCATTCCCTTCGTTGCCGGGCTTCTCGGGATCGGTCTGATCGGGTTTTTTGTCCGTAGGGCCAAAGCTGCCCACCGTAAACACGTTCTCCAGGCGTTGCGTAGCCGTCAGCCAGGCGTAGGTACCAACGCCGGCAGCCAGCACCAACAGCAACAGGGCGGCAATGATGCCGTAGCGCTTTTTCTTCTTGTTTTCCATCGTTCTCTTCCTTTCGAGAATCGTTTTCCCCGGCAACGGCCCCTTCCGCCGCCGACGCTTTTCCCTGCCGCTATGAACGCCGCTCCCTCGCATGCACGCGGGTATGCTTGCCCGCAGGCTCGTCGGGAACCATCCGATCGAGCACTATCGACGCCGCGATCAGCAGCGCCAGAACGGCCACCACAACAAGCAAACCGGGCATCGTCGTGCAATATGCGTTGACGAAGCCCAGGTAAGGGACACAAAAAGAAACAGTGCCGATAACACTCGAAAAAGGCGTCTGCTCAGCATCGTGCATGATGCTTCCGTCTGCATTTTTGTTCGCAATTCCCTGCGTGCCGATCATCTGCGCCACAGGGTCGATCTCGTACACCTGGTGCGTCACCACGGCACCGTCCGATCGGTAAAAGGTTGCATTGTCACCCACGGCAATATCCACTGGCTCAACCTGGCGAACAAACACCATGGAGCCAACGGGAAGCTCGGGTTCCATAGAGCCCGAGAGCACAGCAAAGGGCATGTATCCAAATGCACGAGGAACAAAAGAAACAACGGCAAGGGCTATGACAAGCGCGAACGCCAAGCTACTCAAAAGTGCAATAAATCGTTTGAGTCTACGCGCCGTCAAAGTGATAATTCATCCCCCTTGAGGACCTATTCGACCCATCCAAAGGTCAGCAAGTTTCAACAGGAACCGCAAGGCGCTTGAAAAGTGAGTCCGAAATAAGCCAATTTGGAATCTTTTCGTAATAAAAACATAGCGATGTGCTACACATTTTTCAATGTTTTGTCGCTAAATGCTACTAATTTTGGCGTAAGTGGTCATTTATCCCCAAATTGGTCTGCTTTATCCAATATCTGTGACTAACCCCCTACGCAACTTCCCCATAGAGGGATCGATTTTTTGCGAAACTAAAATAATGGTACCCCCCCCCCACATTAAAAATAATTGCTGGAAGTGCCATTTATTTCCGACCCCTTTTACTGGAGTTTTATGACAGCCCCATCTAGTTCGCAGCCCATAACCCTCTGAAAACCGTGTCCCAGAATTCCCGTCCGGAGTGGGATGCGGCTTCCGCTTGTGGCCCCGTTGGGAAGCCGCATCCCGCTTCGATCACAAATTCCGGGTCGCACTTTCCGCCAAGACCCTCAACCGGAAACTACATCCCATTTCTCGACCGAATGCTGGGATGTAGTTTCCACAGAGCCCCTCAACGGGAAACCGCATCCCATTCCAAAGGCAAATTCCGGGACGCAGCTTCCGCAACCCCACCCATCCGGAAATCCCATCCCACTCCGCACACATCCGGGCATAGAACAATCAGCTTATTAGGCCTTCCATCAATAAAGGGGCGCCCTCGTGTCACGAAAAAAGCCTCGAGAATTTCGAGGCTTTCACGTTTGTGTTATCTCGAGCGCGAGGCGACACGCCTACTCGCCCAGCACGGCCTTTTTGGCCGCCACCGCCATATGGTCCAGATCTTCCTTGGTGGGATGGTCCTTCGCGGCAACCCAGTTGTCGAGCAGCATCTTAAATCGGGCGTTGTCGGGATCTTGCTCGAGCATGGCCTCGTAGCGCTGCTTGACCGCGGGGCCCATCTTGCCCTGGCACATCGCCCAGCCCGCAAGCTCGGCATCCCCAGCCAAATTGGAAGTTACGCGATCAATAATCTGCTGATAGTAGCTCTGGTCGGCGCCAAAACCGCAGGTGCCAAACAGGAAGACGCGCTTACCGTGCAAGGCGGAGAGCAACGCCGCGACCGAAGGCGTGCACGCGCCCTTGTCACACCAAAAACCGACGAGCACCGTGTCGGCCGCGCAGGCGCCCTGCGCCTCGAGCGCAACCTGATCTGCATCCGCATCGTCGCTCAACGCCGCGGCATGGACAAACTCAACGCCCGCAGCCTGCAGAGCGCGCTTGATCGCGCCCGAAACCATCCTGGTATTACCGCTCTTGCTGTTGACCACCAAAGCGCACGTCATAGTCACGTTGCCTCGTTTCCCCCAAAACTATAGCCACTAATGCAATTTATTAAAAGCATATCTTAGTACTATCGACGCAGATGTAAACCATCTGCCGCTAATCGGCAGCCCCTACTGGGCCCTACTGGGCAAACTGGCTACGATAAAGCTCGGCATAGAAGCCGCCTGCCGCTAGCAGCTCGTCATGCGTGCCGTGCTCGATAATCTGGCCGTCGCGCATCACCAGAATGCAGTCGGCGTTACGAATCGTGCTCAGGCGGTGCGCCACGACAAAGCTTGTGCGACCTGCCATGAGCTCGTCGAATGCCGCCTGCACCTGCAACTCGGTGCGCGTATCGATACTCGAGGTCGCCTCGTCCAGCAGCAAGATCGCCGGGTCGGCGAGCATGACGCGCGCGATGCACAGCAGCTGTTTTTGACCCTGGCTAAACGTGCCGCCATCCTCGCCGATGACCGTATCGTAGCCGTCGGGCAGCTGCACGATAAACTTGTGCGCATGAGCGCGCTTGGCGGCCTCGATAACCTGCTCGCGCGTGGCATCGGGACAACCGTAAGCGATGTTGTCCGCCACCGTGCCCTCGAACAGCCAAGTGTCCTGCAGCACCATGCCAAAGGCGCGGCGCAGGCTTGCACGCGTGTAATCACGCGAAGACCGGCCATCGACCATGATGCGTCCGGCATCGATATCGTAAAACCGCAGCAGCAAGTTGATGAGCGTCGTCTTGCCGCAGCCCGTGGGACCGACCAGGGCAAAGCGCATGCCGGGCTTGGCCTCGATGCAAATATCCTGCAGCAGCTTGCGGTCGGGCACGTAGCTAAAGTCCACATG
The DNA here is from genome assembly GCA_905215115.1 of uncultured bacterium. GTDB lineage: Bacteria > Actinomycetota > Coriobacteriia > Coriobacteriales > Coriobacteriaceae > Collinsella. The sequence goes on from CAJMOP010000045.1 coordinate 13,642, forward strand.
TTCAAAGGTCACCTCACCCTGCGGGGCGGCAAGTTCCACGGCATCCGCCGCATCGGGCTCCTGCTCGCGCGCATCGAGCAACGCAAACATGCGGCGCGCCGAGGCGTACGCGGTCTGAATCTGCGTAATGACGTTGGTGACCTCGTTGAACGGCTTGGTGTACTGGTTGGCATAGGACAGGAAAATCTGCACGCCGCCCACCGTAAGCGCCGCGGGCACGCCCGTGATCACGCCCACGCAGCCGATCACAGCGACCACGGCATAGATGATGTTATTGATAAAGCGCGTGCCGGGGTTGGAGAGCGAACCCATAAACTGCGCGCGCTCGCCCGCGGTGTAAAGCTCGGCATTGAGGGCATCGAAGCGCTGCTGGGCGTTGGGACCATAGGCAAAGGCGTCGACAAGCTTTTGCTCGCCTACGTACTCCTCGATATGACCACCGAGCTGCCCTTGAATACGCTGCTGTGCCGTAAAGCTTTTGTTGGAGAGCTTGGCGATGGCGCTGGCCGCAAAGATGGAAAGCGGCGTGACGAGCACCACCACGAGCGTCATGGTCAGGTTAATGGAGAGCATAAACGCAAGCGTGCCCACGATGGTGATGACGCCGGTAAAGAGCTGGGTAAAGCCCTGCAGCAGACCGTCGCCGACCTGGTCGACGTCGTTGACCACGCGGCTCATAAGGTCGCCGTGGGCGTGACTGTCGATAAAGCTGAGCGGCATACGGCTGAGCTTGTCGCTCGCCTCCACGCGCATGTCGCGCACCGTTTCGTAGGACAGGCGGTTGACGCAATAGCCCTGCAGCCACTGGAAGGCCGCAGCACCTACAACGACAATCGCGAGCTTGGTAACGAGCGGCAGCAGTGCATCGAAATCCACCTGGCCCGTCGCGACGATGAGGTCGATGCCCTCGCCAATGAGGATAGGCGTGTAGAGCTGCAGGATTACCGAGACGGCGGCGCTCACAAACGACGCCGCAAACGAGATGCGGTGCGGACGGACGTAGCCCATCAGGCGGCGGGTCACCGCGCCCACGGGATAGCGCTCGGGATCACCGGGTTGGCGCGGGCCGTCGCCCAGGTCGTTGAGGTTATCGTTGCCGGACACGTTGGCCGTCATCGTGGCGACCGAACCGGAAGAAGTATACGGATTCATTTAGCAGCCCTAGATCGGAAGA
>CAJMOP010000046.1 GCA_905215115.1 uncultured bacterium
CACCACGATGTTCACGCCGTCGCGGACCGCAGCCTCAACGTCCTCGGCGAGCTGCTTGAGCGCAGCCTGCAGCGCGCCCTCGCCGGCATCGCGGCGGTACACGGCACGGAAACGGCAGGTCTTAAAGCCCACGCGGTCGATAGCGCAGATACGCTCGAACTCCTCCTCGTTGAGCAACGGGCGCTCCAAGCGAACCAGCTGGCAGGCCGTACGGGAGTCCTCGAGCAGGTTGCCGTGGTTGCCCAGGTAGAGCGTGGTCGAAGTCACCATATGCTCGCGCAGGGCGTCGATCGGCGGGTTCGTGACCTGAGCGAACAGCTGATAGAAGTAGTCGAAGAACGAGCGCGTCTTCTTGGACAGGCAGGCCAGCGGCGCATCGATACCCATCGAGGCGAGCGGCGCCTTGCCCTGCTGGGCCATGGGACGCACGACCTCGTCAACATCATCCCAGTGATAGCCGAGCTTGGCCATACGCACGGCGGCGGGCACCTCGGCGTCCTCGGCGGGCGTTGCCGCGGCAGGCCTATCGAGCGCGTCGACGGTCAGCGTCTCCTCGGCAATCCAATCACGGTAGGGCTTTTCCTTGGCGTAACGGGCGCGCAGCTCGTCGTTGTAGATCACGCGGCCACGGGCAAAATCGACCTCGAGCATCTGGCCCGGCCCCAGACAGCCGCTCGTCAGTATGTTCTCGGGGCTCACCTCGATGGTGCCCACCTCGCTCGCCAGCATAAAGCGACCGTCGCGCGTCACATAGTAGCGGGCGGGACGCAGGCCGTTACGGTCGAGGGCGGCGCCCAGCGTGCGACCGTCGGTAAAGGCGATGGCGGCCGGACCATCCCACGGCTCCATGAGCATGGACTGGTAGGCGTCGTAGGCGCGACGCTCCTCACTCAGGCTATCGTTGTGGTCCCACGGCTCGGGCAGCAACATGGACGCGGCACGCGTGAGCGGGCGACCGTTCATGACCAGGAATTCGAGCACATTGTCCAGAATCGCGGAGTCGGAACCCTCGCGGTTGATGATGGGCATCACGCGCTCAAGATCGTGTTGCAGCACAGGGCTGTACAGGTTAGGCTCGCGGGCGCGGATCCAGTTGACGTTGCCCTTAAGGGTGTTGATCTCGCCGTTGTGGATGATAAAGCGGTTGGGGTGCGCGCGCTCCCAGCTGGGCGTGGTGTTGGTGGAGTAACGCGAGTGGACGAGCGCCACGGCCGTCTTGACGGCAGCGTCGTTGAGGTCGATGAAGAAGCGGCGCATCTGCGTGGCGACGAGCATGCCCTTGTACACGATAGTGCGCGAGCTCATGGAGCACACGTAGAAGATCTTGTCGCGCAGGGCAAACTCGGCGTCGGCCTTTTTCTCGATGGTGCGGCGGCACACGTACAGGCGGCGCTCGAAGACGTCGCCCGCGGGCGTGTCGTCGGGACGGCCCAGAAAAGCCTGTAGGATAGTGGGCATACAGACGCGGGCCGTCTCGCCCAGGTCGTGCGGGTCGACGGGCACCTCGCGCCAAAAGAGCAGCGGCACGCCGGCCTCGGCGCAGCCCTCCTCAAACACGCGACGGGCATCCTCTACGCCCTTGTCGTCCTGCGGAAAGAACAGCATGGCCACGCCATAGTCGCCCTCTGCCGGCAGAATCTGGCCGCACTTTTGAGCCTCTTTGCGAAAAAAGTGATGCGGAACCTGGAACAGGATACCGGCACCGTCGCCGGTGTTCTTCTCGAGTCCCGTGCCGCCGCGGTGCTCCAAGTTGACCAGAATGGACAGCGCGTCGTCCAGAATCTGGTGATGGCGCTCACCGTTGATGTCGGCAAGTGCGCCGATGCCACATGCATCGTGGTCGAATTCGGGGCGATAAAGGCCCTGCTGTTGAGCGGAATCTGCCTGCATCGCGATCCTCCCCTAGAAATATGACAGTCAGTTGAATAGGCATACTAGGAGCATCGCCGGTCCGCTGTGTTTCCCACCCGTTTCGAAACAATCGCGTAACGCACGCGGGGCATCTACGTCTTGCCATCAAACGCGTACATCAGCCTCCAAACATGTCAAAAAACGACATCTTTGGAGGCTGACGTACACCTTTTGGAGCAGAACAGCATGTCCCCAATGCACCAACCAATCCCCGCTGGACCAATCTTTTGTTAGTCTTGGTTAACTTTTTAGCCTAAAACGGGTATCCTTTGCGGCGTCAAGCAAACGGCACGCAGGAGCGCACCATGCTCAACCATCTCAAACAACACTTTGGCTCCCGACGCACCGGTGGTCACGGAGGCCTAGACATTGCGCGGCATATCGGCCCCGGGCTGCTCGTGACCGTCGGCTTTATCGACCCGGGCAACTGGGCCTCCAATATGGCCGCGGGCTCGCAGTTTGGCTACGCGCTGCTGTGGATCGTCACGCTGTCCACGATTATGCTCATCGTGCTGCAGCACAACGCGGCGCACTTGGGCATCGCCACGGGCGCCTGCCTTGCCGAGGCCACGACCCGCTTTCTCCCCCGCATCGTGGGACGCGCGGTGCTCGGCAGCGCCTATCTCGCGACCATCGCCACCGCCATGGCCGAAGTCCTGGGCGGCGCGATTGTCCTTCAAATGCTCTTTGGGCTGCCCGTGCGTGCGGGCTGCGTCATCGTGGCGGCAGTATCGATGGCGATGCTCATGACGAACTCCTACAAGCGAGCCGAACGCTGGATCATCGCCTTCGTAGGCGTGGTAGGACTCTCGTTTTTGGCCGAGCTTGCACTAGTCAAGGTCGACTGGCCGCAAGCCGCCGCAAGCTGGATCACGCCTAGTATGCCCACTGGCTCTGCTGCGATTATCGTGAGTGTCCTGGGTGCGGTCGTAATGCCACACAACCTTTTTCTGCACTCCGAGGTCATCCAATCCATGCACTTCGAAGGCCAAGGCGAGCAAGTTATCGAAGAACGTCTGCACTACGAGCTCTTCGACACACTCTTTTCGATGGGCGTGGGCTGGGCAATCAACTCGGCCATGGTCATCCTTGCCGCAACGACCTTCTTTGCGCACGGCATGGTCGTAGACGACCTCGCCGTCGCAGCGGCCACGCTCTCCCCCATCTTGGGCCCGGCGAGCTCGACCATCTTTGCGGTAGCGCTGCTGTTTGCGGGCCTCTCGAGTAGTGTGACGGCGGGCATGGCGGCGGGCACCATCACCGCGGGCATGTTCGACGAGGAATACGACATCCACGACCGACATTCCTCGATCGGGGTGGCGGCCTGTTTCGTCGGCGCAGTGACGGCGTGCCTGGTCGTCCCAAATCCTTTTGAGGGTCTCATCTGGAGTCAGGCGCTGCTGTCGCTTCAGCTGCCGATTACGGTCTTTGTGCTCATACGGCTCACCAGCTCACGCCGCGTCATGGGCAAATATGCCAATTCGCGCCCGCTCAACGCGCTGCTCGTAGGGATCGGTGCCATCGTGACGATTCTCGATGTCGTGTTGTTGACAGGGATGTAATGGGGCGGGGCACCTACTCAGGCAAACGTCTCGATCTGTAACATCTAGACCCGCTTTCGATGTCTAGATGTTACAGATTGAGATCTTCTGCCGGACGGTTTTGGTTTGTCTCGATATGTAACAAGTGGGCCCAATTTCCACCGTTAGATGTTACAGATTGAGACAAAAGGTCGGCCGGACTCACAACAGACAGGATCGGCCAACAGCAACCGTGATCCCTTGGGGGCGGAGGAAAAGGGCCCCGGCCGAGAATTCGACCGAGGCCCTTGGACAGAGCTATGTTCGGCTTTCGCCGTGTGTCTGCGAGCTACTCCTCGACGAGCTCAAACTGATCGGGACCGACGCCGCAGACCGGGCACACGTAGTCCTCGGGCAGCTCGGGCGTGTCGACCTCAACCTCGTAACCGCAAACGGTGCACACGAACTTATACGTCTTCTTTTCCTCAGCCATGATGTTCTCCTCTCGAACGTGACTGCTGGTGTACTTACTTATTAGTATATGTTCTCAATAATATAATGCAAGTATTTTTAAAACATTTCTAGCCTTGATACGAGGACGCCTTCGGAGGCGTCTTGCCCTTCAGGACCTTATGGTAGTAGTCATAGGTCAACGGTGTCTCGCCGCTCAGACGCTCGGCATCCTCAACCTCGCCGATAAACAGCAGATGCGTGCCCACGTCCACGGTGTCGATCAGACGGCAGTTAAACAAGGCCGCCGCGTGCTCGGGAACATAGGGCATACCCAGCGCGGTCTCGCGCGTCTCGTACTTGGCAAATTTGTCATAGTCGCTGCTGGTGCGGAATCCAAAGTTGCCAATGTAGAGCATATCGGCCGTCTGATCGATCACGGTCAGCGCGAAGGCCTTGGCAGACGCGATGACGCCAGACGTGACGTTTTCCTTGTTCACGGCAACCGAGATGCGCGGCGGCCCAGACGTCACCTGAACTGCCGTGTTGATGACGCAGCCGGCGCGCAGTCCATCGGCCGCGGCGCTCACCACATAGAGCCCGCTCGGCATCGTAAAGAACGCAGCTTTGTCCATAACAATCACTCCCCTAACCCGGGATCGAACCTCATGGTTGTATGTACCCACAAAAAAGGCGGCGCCCATAACGGATGCCGCCTTTGAGACATATGTGTCAGAACAGTATAAGCAAGATGAGACGCCCGCAGTTGCGGTGAAATAGGGACTGAATAGCCCCCTCAAACAGGCAAACCAGTCCGTATTCCACCGCAACTTATGAAGGACGGTCAGCGGTTGCGTTCCTTGAGGGCGCGGTCGATCTCGCGTTGGACATCACGCTTGGCCATGTCCTCGCGCTTGTCGTAGAGCTTCTTGCCGCGACCCAGGCCCAGCAGCAGTTTTGCGCGACCGTCGGTATTAAAGTAGAGCTCCAACGGAACCAGCGCATAACCACGGTTGCGAAGTTTGCCGTCAAGAAAGTCGATCTCCTTGCGGTGCAGCAGCAGACGGCGCCGACGGTCGGGATCGCGATTCCACACGCCACCATGGCTATAAGGGTGGATATGCAGGCCGACGAGCCAGCACTCCCCACCACGAATCAGTGCGAAGGTATCGGTAATCTGGCACGCGCGCTCGCGAATCGACTTGACCTCGGTACCGCTCAGCTCAATACCGCACTCAAACGTCTCATCGATAAAGTACTCGTGATGTGCCGAGCGATTCTTGGAAATGAGCTTGCGCTCGCGCTTACTGGGCATCGCCGGCCTCCTTGGCGCCATCGGCGTTTGAACCCGCAGCCTCGCGCTTTGCCCTGCGCTCGGCATTAAGCTCGGCATCGCTCTCGCGCACCAGCTTGATAATCGCCGCGCATGCCTCCTCGCCCACCAGGTCGCGGGCACGGACCGTCAGACGCGTAGCCTCCTGCTTGTCGCCGTCGCTTGCAGCATCGGTCGCGCACATGATCAGGCAGATGGCGATCTCGGCCGAAGGCGAGGTCGGCACGCCCTGCAGGGCGAGCTCACCCATCACATGGTCGTCACTCTCGTCCGCGGCATCCGGATAGGTGGTATGGATCTTGTTGAGCAGGCGCGTCGTATGCGCATCATTGGGCGCCAGGCGCAGCGCCAGACGCGCGCAGCCCACGGCTGCCGAAATGTTCTCGGTCTCGGGCTCCAAGAAGTACTGACCCAAGTTGGTGTAGGCACGTGCGGCGCACTTACCGTCGCTCGCGCGCTCCAGCACCGAGAACGAGAGCGATGCCCACTCCTGCTTGTCCTCGAGCGCGCGGAACAGCTCGGCCAAGTCCAAGCGATAGTTGCAGTTCATGGGATCCCAACGCACGGCCTGCATCAGGGCATTCCGAGCACTCACATAATCCTGCTGGCGAATGTAGGCAAACGCCATGTCGGAGTACAGGCGGTCAAAGGGAACCTCGACCTGCACCAGCTCGCGCGGATCCTTCTCCACGCGGCGATAGGCCAGGCGCTCAAACTTGCTGTCGAAGCTAAAGTACTGGCGCTTCTCCTCCGTCTTGCACTCAGCGTCGATATACTCCTCGGCGAGCTCCACCAGACGCTCAAGCAGCGGCGTCGCCGTAGCCAGGTCGCCCTGCGCCAGGTAGTTCTCGGCATACGTGATGTCTTGCAAGCTGATGGGCAGGTCCATGACAACTCCTCGGTCCGGGCGGCAGACTCAACGCGCGCCTTAAATATCGGTCAATACACAAAACCCGGGTCTCTTACGAGGCCCGGGCGTTCAATTTTGGTAGCCCGTACCAGATTCGAACTGGTGATCTCCGCCTTGAGAGGGCGGCGTCCTAAACCGCTAGACGAACGGGCCATATGTAGCAAATGCAATGGCTGGGATGGAGGGAGTCGAACCCCCATTGACGGAACCAGAATCCGCTGTCCTGCCATTAGACGACATCCCAATGACTGCATCGCTGCGCTCGGCTGTGCCTTTGCGCAAGAAAGAAATATACGGGAAGTCCGGCCGTGACGCAAGCCCCAATTTTGACTTTTTTGAAATTCAGTCAAATACGGCCGACACGTGAAGGACCTGTGAAGCGCCAGCGACACGTACGGCGCCAAAGCCCGTAAAACATCCCGCATCTACCGCTGGTAGATTACAACAATGCGGCACTCACGGCTGATGGCACAATCGAACCGTCATCATTGCACGGATATCGAGGCGCCATGGACGAAGAGCTTGATTACCTATGGGAGACCCTGGGCCTCGAGATCACTGCTGACCTTTGGCCCGAACGGGACAAAATCCATCCCACTCTGCGCCCCGCCATCACGGTGATGCAGGCAAACTACCGCCGTGCATCCTTTTTGATCATGCGGATGTCATGGCACGCGGGACTCCCCGACCTTAAGCGAATCCAGGCAAGCCTCGTCGAGCTGTCCGGTATGCCGACTGTCATATCCGAGGCGCACCTGGAGCAGCGACAGCGCGAGCGACTGCAACAGCAGCGGATTCCCTTTATCTGCCCCGGCGTTCAGGCATATCTGCCCTTTATGGACGAGGAGTACTGGAGCGGCAAGCCCAACAAGCACGTAAAGGTCTACGATCCGCACGAATGGGCACAGCTCGATGATTGAGCCGAGCGAGCCCGCCGATGGAAAACACGTCCCACCCTGAGCACTCAAAACGGGTCGCACTTTCCGCAGCCGCTACAGCAACGCCTCGACCCAAGCCGATTCCCTAAAGCCGGGAATCGCAAAGTCGTCGCCCACCAGCAGCGGACGCTTGACCAGCATGCCGTCGGTCGCCAGCAGCTCGTAGCACTCCCGATCCGTCATGCCCGCATCCAGACGCGCCTTCAGGCCCAGCTCTCGATATTTCATGCCCGACGAATTAAAGAAGCGCCGCACCGGCAGCCCCGAACGAGCAATCCAGGTCGCAAGCTCATCAGCCGTGGGATTGTCCAAAACGATATCGCGGTCGATATACTCTACCCCGTGTTCGTCCAGCCATGCCTTGGCCTTCTTACAGGTCGAGCACTTGGGATATTCAACAAACAGTACGGTCATGGAAATCCTCCGAATATAGATCGGCCAACGCAGACACACGCCACACGAGGCGCCTTCGCATGATGGGCCAATTGTAGCCCACGGGTCACACGCTAAACGAACCGTACCCCGAATCCGCGTTTGATGAACGGCAGCAGCTCCATTGCCTCGGGCGTGATATGACCCGCAACGTTCATGCGCTCGTCACCGGGAAGATCGACCCGCGCAATCTCAAGCTCGCCTTCGTAGCGCCCATAGCCGCTATTGCTCACAGCGATCGACCCCGTCTTTCGTGACAGGCCGGCACCGGCATCCATCGGCACGGAATCCGGCTTAAGCGTCGTACGCGACTCCTGAGACCTAAAGATGAGGGTGCTCGAATCGGGTCGGTCGTGATGAATCTGCCCACGTACATAGGCATAACCGGGCTCAAGCTCGCATTGCAGGTCCACGTATCCGGTGGAAACATGAGCAAACTGCGTCCAGCCCGCATCGGAAAGATCGGGGTCGCCGACCAACACAATGTCGCAATCGGCGCCATGTGCAAGCTCAAGCATATTGAGAGCAACCTTTGACGCGCGACCGCGCTGCGCCTCGACCGTCGGCAGTCCCTCGAATACCGGCCCGCGAACGTTGGCATCACCCGGCACAAAAGCCATGATTTCGAATCCAAGCGCCGCAAGACGAAGATTCACCCGAGCAATGTCCTCCAGAGCTAAACCGGTATAAGGCTTGGGGTAAAAATTGTGGCAGGCGGCAAAACGAGTCACATCGGCACCGGCCTCACGCCACGATGCGATTTCATCAGAACTCACCGTCGATGCATTGACCACAATGCGAAATACACCGGACAGCTCCGCGACCCGCCGGGCGCTAAAGCCATAGTCCAAACGAAGGTATTCCAACCCCAGATCGCGCAGGTCCTCGATGCGCTCAAGCCCGAGCAAATCGCACGTGCGCGGCCCCACATCGGCAATGAGCGCAATGCCGCGGGCGGAAAGCAGCGACAGCACATGACGGACCTTATCGGCATACGCCGCTCCCCCATCCTCGGGAATATGCAGCGAGGTGAACGCATAGCGCGCACCCGCCGCGGCACCGTGTTCAATCGTCCGCTCAATATCCTGCAGAGGGCTGGAAAGATAAATCGAAATACCCGTTTTCACGCTTCAACACTCCTTTAAAAAAGGCCGGCGGAGCAGTTAGCCCCGCCGGCACAACCATAGCATCAAGAAATCTGCCGCGCGCCGCGAGCCCTAAGCAACACGGCTCGCGATATCAAACTACTCGCCAAAGAACTCGTTGATCTTCTGCTCGTCGACGCCAAAGAACCACGTCAGGACAAAGCCGGCGGCATAGGCAAGCAGCATAGCGGCAACGTAGCCGAGCTGCTGGCCAGGAACGACGATCAGCAGGCCAAACAGACCGGAAACGCCCTGAGAAACCGTGCCGATGTGAAGCAGCGCCGCGAGCGCGCCGCCAAATCCGGCACCCAGGCAGGCCGTCACAAACGGGCGAACGAGCGGCAGCGTAACGGCATACATCAGAGGCTCGCCCACACCCAGAATGCCAACGGGAATGGACTCTGCGACATACTTCTTGAGCTTGGCGTTCTTGGTCTTAAAGTACAGCGCCAGACCGGCACCGACCTGGCCGCCGCCAGCCATCATAAGGATGGGGAGCAGGTAATTGATGCCCTTGGTAGCGCCGTCGGGATCGTTGAGCATAGCGTGGATCGGCGTGAGCGCCTGATGCAGGCCGACGGAAACCAGCGGCAAGAAGCCCGCCGACAGGATATAGCCGCCCAGGACGCCCAGCTTCTCGAAAATAAAGGTCAAAACGCTAAAGATGGCAGTCGTCAGCCATGCGCCAACCGGCTGGATGACGAGCATCAGAGCAAAGGCACCGATGATGAGCACCAGCAGCGGGGACAAAAACGTGTCGAGTGCGTTGGGCATAACCTTGCGAATCTGACGCTCCATCCAGGCAAAAAATGCGCCAGCGATAAGAGCCGCGATCATGCCGCCCGCTGCGGGGTTGTACTGCGCATTGGTGAGCGGCAGCAGAATGGCAGTGGCAGGATCAGCCGCGCCAGGCGCAAGCAGGGGCATGGCACTGTTGGCGATACACATCATGCCGGCGATGCCGCCCAGCGCAGCGGAGCCGCCAAACTCACGTGCCGCGTTATAGCCCACCAAGATGGGCAGATAGGCAAACAGGGCCCAGCCCATGGAACGAATGCCCTGGTACCACCACTCGCCTGCAAGCGCGCCTGCCGTCGAGACGTTAATGACGTTGCAGATACCGTTGATGAGGCCAGCCGCAATGATGCCGGGAAGCAGGGCGACGAAGACATTGGAAATCTTCTTGAGGAAGGCCTGAACCGGCTTGGACTCGTACTTTGCCTTCTGCGCGGCCTTGTTTGTGGCCGCAGCGTCAACCACGCTCTCGTCGGCAACGCCTTTCGCAAGGCCGGTGAGCTTGGAGAACTCCTCGAGCACCTTATTCACCTTGCCCGGCCCCAGCACGATCTGCATCGTGTCGTCCTCGACCAAGCCCATCACGCCGTCGAGTGCCTTAATACCCTCCGTGTCGACGCTGCCCGTGTCTTTGACGGTCACGCGCAGGCGCGTCATGCACGCCGCGTTTGCGAGCACGTTGTCTTTACCGCCCAAAAGGTCCAGCAGCTTTTGAGCCAGCTCTTTGTTCGTCATAACTCCTCCTTGTATTGGGTATCTCGTTTGGATGTCATATCAGCTCACGCCGCGCACCTATTGGGCATCGGCATTGCTCTTCTCATGGCCACTCACCGCAGCACGGACATGGCCTCGCGCTCGCTCAAGAGCTACCGCAGCCTGCTCGACATCGCAGTCCAGCAGTACCGAGACAATAGCGGTTTTTACGTGGCCGCCGGCATCTGCAAGCGCCTGAATAGCGCGCTCGCGCGTGCAGCCGGTCGCCTCCATCACGATGTTCTGGCCGCGCACCACCAACTTCTCGTTCGTCTGCTGCACATCGACCATCAGGTTTTGGTATACCTTGCCGATCTTGACCATGGCACCGGTCGAAATCATGTTGAGAATGAGCTTTTGAACCGTTCCCGCCTTGAGCCTCGTTGAGCCGGTCAGCACCTCGGGACCGGGCACGGGTTCAATGGCAAGATCTGCGCTCTCCCCGATCTTCGACCCTTGGTTGCAGGCAATTGCAATGGTCTTGCACCCAGTTGCCCTGGCGTTCACAAGGCCGCCCACCACATAGGGAGTACGGCCGCTTGCCGCCAGGCCAACGACAAGATCCTTGTCCGAGAGTCCACGCTCCCGCAGGTCGCTCGCGCCAAGTTCCTCGCTGTCTTCGGCACCTTCGACAGCCTTGATAAACGCCGTCTCGCCTCCGGCAATGAGCCCGACAATCAGATCGGGTGACACGCCAAACGTGGGCGGACACTCCGAAGCGTCGAGTACGCCCAGACGACCGCTGGTGCCTGCGCCCATGTAAAAGACGCGTCCGCCGCGCTCGAGTGCCTCAGCAGCCCAGTCGATTGCTGTGGCAACCTGGGGCAACACCTTCGTGACCGACTGGACGGCACGAAGATCCTCATCATTCATCGTCGTGACGATTTGCAGCGATGTCATCGTATCGAGGTCCATTGAACTTTGATTACGCTGTTCGGTCGTGAATTTTGTTAAATCGAGCATTTCATTCACCTCATCTTTCCTGTTTCTCGATGTAGTTTTGCTTAATGACATGCGTCGCCCGTTCGTAGTCGCTGGCAACGTAAGCAGCGTACAGGGCATCGACAACCATAAGCTGGGCCATACGCGAAGCCATGGCACCGCTGCGGACCAAGGGTTCACTCGCAGCGACGCCGAGCACGGCATCGGCCACGGTGGCAAGCTTGGATGATCCATCTACTTTGGTAACGGCCACAACGGGACAGTTGTGACGTTGAGCCTCGGCGGTGCAGTCCAGCACCTCTTGCGTCAAGCCCGAGTAGCTAAAGGCGATTGCCATATCGCCCTCATGCATGTTCTTGGCACACAAGAGCTGATCATGCCAGTCGTCGTACAGATGGCACTCCTTGTCGACACGCATGAGCTTTTGCGCCAGATCGTGCGCGACCAAACGAGAGGCACCGATACCGAACAGATTGACCGCGCGTGCCCGCTTAAGACGGGCCGCGCATCGCTCCAAGACGGTGTAATCGAGCGTTCGCGCCGTCGCCTCGATCGTGCGCACGTTGCTTTTCATCACCTTCCCCACGATACGTTCGACGCTGTCATCCATGGAGATGTCCTCGAGGGCTACGTCTTTCTTGTCACCTAAGAGCGCCAGCTCGGCAATCAGTTCGCGCTGGAACTCCTTGTAGCCCGCAAAACCCAAACGCTTGCAAAAGCGCAAAATGCTCGAGGGCGAGGAGAACGTGACATCGGCAAGACCGCGGACGGACAGCCCGACCACCTCGTGCGGATGAGCGGTTACATATGCGATGACATTGCGTTCCGCCGGGCTCGCGCTGAGCTCACGCTCGCGAAGTCGCAAAAGCAATCCGTTTGCCATCTCAAACACCTCCGTTGAGAAGAATTAAAGACCAACGAACGATTCGTACCGGATACAAACAGCTTTTGCGGTACATTGTGCCGCATCGTGGCGCACAAAGGGAGAGCGTTCTACCGCTCGCCCCTCAAATCCGACCGCTCGGAAATACGCGCGACACAAAATAATTCAACAAGGTCGCATTATCAGAAACGGGTTTGTTACCGGCTAGCGCCTCGCATGGGCGCCGATCGGCCGAGTCGCATAGCGCACCAACGCCGCTGCCAGCAATACCAACAGCATGGCGGTGACATAGCCCGCAGCATCGAATCCTAAATCGATAACGTCGAAATGCCTGCCGGGAACAAAGATCTTATGTGCCTGATCGCCAACGGAGCAGACGGCGCAAAAGAGCAACACGGGCACGCAACGGGAGCATACGCCCCACGGACGCCTGGAAAAGCAAACCACGACCACCGAGGCGAACAATCCGACGAAGAAAAACTCTACGGTATGGGCAACACGTCGGACGTTCGTGCCCACCCACATGCGAATGGAAGCAAGTCGGCCAGACCGGACATTCGAAGCAGCCGAATCGGTGCACCCGGTCATCCCGTTCTCGGTCTGAGCTTCACCCGCGACATCGGCAGCCTGTACGCCCGTAGCCTGACCCTCCACCACACGCGCGGTGGACTCGCTCAGCAACGACGTCTCCACCGCATTTTGCTCCGTCAGCACCCAGATGCCCGCCAGCGTTGCAGCGAACAGAACGATCGCGGTCCATCCGATTATTTGTTTTATGCGCGCCAAGGGCCAACCTCCTTTTTTGAATATCAGCGAGTGTAGCCCCAAATGACATCGTCACCGTATCAAAATTTGAATCGCACCAGGAAGCGACAAAGCGACGCAAACCCCTACCCCGCCTCGCGCATCCAGCGATCGAACGTCCCCACGCACACGCCCAGGCACTTTGCTGCCTGGCTGCGGGTTATATCGCCTGCCTCATAGCTATCGCGCACCAGCTCAAACTGAGGAGGGCACGGCTTGCGAGGTCGACCGAAACGGACCCCTCGCGCCCGCGCCGCTGCAATTCCCTCCGCCTGGCGCCGATGGATATTCTCGCGCTCCACCTGCGCCACGTAGCTCAGCAGTTGCAGCACAATATCGGCAATCAGGGTGTTGGTCACATCCGGCGCGCCGCTGGCCCTGACGCGCGTGTCAAGCAATGGCATATCCAACACCACAATGGCAACCCCGAGCTCCTTGGTAATGCGTCGCCATTCCTCAAGAATCTCGGAGTAATTACGACCAAGTCGGTCGATAGAAAGCACCACCAGCACGTCCCCGTCTCCCAGGACGTGTAGCAGCTCGCGATAACGCGGTCGATCGAAGTCCTTGCCGCTCGCATGGTCGGCATAAATATTCGCCGAGCCCACGCCATAGGCGCCCAGCGCATCCAGCTGCCGATTAAGGTTCTGATCGCGCGAACTCACCCGCGCATAACCGTACACCGTCGCCATCTCATCCCCGCTTTCTTGTATACCTGCCAAAAAGGGACAGGTTTATTTTGGTAGGTTTTACCTCTCAAATAGCAGGTAAGCGGGCAGCCGAGCAGACGGCAAGGTAGCCACGATTCAAATGCGGAGGGCGGCCCCGAAAGACCGCCCTCCGCTCTCCCGCCACGAGTCGGGATTTAGCTAGTGGATAAGCTTAAAGTCCAAGTGCCCACGCGTGGTATTGACGCGCGAGACCTCGATGATCACGCGCTGCCCCAGCTCGTAACGAGTCCCCGTGTCGGCGCCCGTCAGCGTAAGCGCATCCTCGTCAAACTCGAACCACTCGTTGCCCAGGCTCTTGATCGAAACCAAGCCTTCGACCTGCGTCAGGTCCAAGCGCACAAAGAGGCCCATGCTGCTAACCCACGAGACGGTTCCGGCATAACGCTCGCCCAGACGGTCCTCATAGTACTGGGCAATCTTGATCTTTTGCGTCGCATGGCTGGCGGCATCTGCCGCGCGCTCGGCATCGCTGCATGCGCGGCAGATCTGCGGCAGAATGCGCGGCAGCGACTCGCGCCCCTTGCCGATCAGCCGCGGCGTACGGACCAAGGCGTCCTTGCCGCCGAGCTGCTCATAGGCCAACTGCAGTTTGAGTACGCGGTGCGCCACCAGATCGGGGTAGCGACGGATGGGACTCGTAAAGTGACAGTAGCAC
>CAJMOP010000047.1 GCA_905215115.1 uncultured bacterium
GCCGCTGCCGATGACGCCGGCGCAGATCAGGGCGCAACTGCGAGTGCCGCGAATGGTGCCGACACCGCCGCAGGCAACGCGACTGAGTCCGAGAACTCTGCTGCGACGCCTGCTGCTTCGGAGCAGAAGAACGCCGTTGCCGCCGCGTCTGCCACAACGCTTTCGAGCGAGGCCAAGGTCTTCATCCAGGATACCAAGGATAAGGACAGCTCCTATTCCACGAAGTCGGGCGCGCTCAAGGCCGGTGAGACGCTTTGGGCAAATATGTACGATGAGGTCGAGGACGACTGGTACGGCACTTCGACTGAGTCCGTTGCCAATCCCGGCACTTGGACTTACACCTGGCTCGCCGGTACGACTAGGGCCAGCAGCAATGTCGCCGACTACACCGAGGTCGTAGGCCACGAGCAGTCGCTCGCCGTCACCGCCGCGATGGAAGGCAAATACTTCATCTGCAAGGTAACGGTTGATGGCAAGGACTACTATGGTCCGTCCGTTTCTTCCGGCTCGGGCATCAATGCCAACTACATTCCTGGCCCCGTGCTGGGCGCCGGTCAGATGGAGCTTAACAGCGTCAAGCTGAATAGCGACACGCCGAGCATAGGTGATACCCTGACGGCGACTCCGTACATAAGCTATTATCAGCAAGCCCCCGCCGACGCCAAGGTTACCTACACGTGGTCCGCATCCACCTCGCAGTACTCGGGCTTTACCAAGATCGAGGGCGAGACGGGTGCTTCGCTCGTGGTGGGCGACGACCTTGAGGGCAAGTACATCAGGGTCGAGGCCAACGCTGGCGTCAACACGGTGAACAAGACCACTTCCAGCAAGGTCAAACAGGCCGGTGCGGTCGAGATTTCGGCCGTGTCCATCATCAATACCAAGGACGATACGAGCGTCTTTGCGGTGGGGGATACCGCTAAGGCCCGCGCTAAGGAGAAGGGCGGCGCGTACGGCGCGTTCGTCGACGCGAGCAAGCTCAACTATCAGTGGCAGAGCTCTGACACCAAGAGTGGCACGTATACCGACATTGCGGGTGCCACGGGTGAGACCCTCGAGCTTACCGACGCTTTAGGTGGCAAGTACCTCAAGTGCAAGGTGTCCTCGAAGATCGGCTCTTCGAGCATGGCCAACAACACGGGCGCTCTCGTTGCGGCTACCGGTTCAATTAATGTTACGAGCGTGACTATGAGCCCGACTTCGGGCAAAGTCGAGGTTGGTTCTACGATTACGGCGACCGCCAAGGCGGGTTCCACCGACGTTACCGCCGATTCGCATGTCACGTGGCAGTGGTATAAGGGCACCTCGAACACCGCAAGCAAGTGCGACACGCCTATCAAGGGTGAGACCGGTAACACCCTGACGGTGACCGCCGCCCTTAAGGGCTACTACGTCGTGGCCAAGGCCAACGGCGGCTATGGCGAGCAGAAGCCGTACTATGCGGTGGGTCCCGTTTCCGTCGCTGGCCAAGTTGAGCTTTACGACGTGCAGTTCGAGGGTTCTCCCGCTACCAATGGCGTGCGCGTAGGCGATACGCTCAAGACTAAGGTGCGCAAAAAGGACGGCTCCAACTATCACTATATCGACCGCACCGATAACGTGACCTACCAGTGGCAGTATGCAAACAGCAGCTCGAGCTACGACTCCGCCTATACCGATATTCCCGGTGCTACCGAGACCGCCTATACCGTTGACGCCGCCTATGCCGGCAAGTACCTGCGCGTGAAGGTGACGAGCGAAAATACTGTCTCCAGCACGCAGAAGAAGAGCTCCTACGGCGGCACGCAGTCCGTTGCCCCGCTCGGCCCCGTGACGCTTAAGGGCCAGTACAAGCTGGCGGGCATTGAGCTTGCCGATAAGAACGTTACGCTCAGCGTGGGCTCAAAGATCACACCGAGCGTGCAGGTTCCGGGTAGCTGGTCGGGCTCGACCAAGGACGTGCCCGACGATGCCGAGCTCACCATGGCGTGGTATGCCAAGGGCGAGGGCGATGCCGAATGGACCGAGCTCTCCGACGGCATCGATACGACCGATGGCAGCCTGACCATTTCGGACGCGCTTGTTGGCAAGCGCATCAAAGTTACGGCGAGCGCCCTCGACAACACGGTTGAATGGGTTTCGTCCGATAGCGTTACCGCGGCGGGGGAGTATAACCTGTTGCGCGTGACCACTACGCCGCAGATCAATAGCGAATCGACCCATCTCGTCTCGGGCGATAGCGTTAAGGCGACGGCGCAGGCCAAGCGCGCCGACGGTTCGGCCACCAATGGCATCGATGTCACCGACCAGGCGACTGTTGCCTGGTATGCGGCAGACGATGCGAAGGCTCCGGCGGCTGACTGGACGCTGCTGCCCGATATGTCGGGCGCCGAGGCGACGGTTTCGGCTTCAGCCACGGGCAAGTATCTGAAGGCTGTCGCCACGAGCGGAGGCTCGACGGTCGAGCTCGTCTCCACCAACAAGGTTATCGCCGCGGGCTCGCTTGAGGCTGCAGTCCAAAAGCTCAACGATGCCAATAAGCAGATCGCTGTTGATTACAGCGCCAAGGGCGGCAACGTCAATGATGCGCTGAAGGCGCAGCTTGCCGATTTGGGCTTCACCGATATTGACGTCAAGGTCTCCGAGGACGGCGTTGCCTTTAAGGCAGAGGACGCCAAGGCCACGGTCGGCATCTCCGACGCCCAGGATAAGACCAACGGCGATGTGACGTTCTTCTTCATTGACCCCAACGACTACACCGGTTACAACATCGACGGTCTGCGTAGCGCCGATGTGGCGTTTGAACTGTCACGTGATGGCAAGACCGAGTATTACCTGCCCAACAAGTCGGTGCAGGTTGCTTGGGACGAGGCTAAACTGCAAGACCTTCTTGACAGTGCTGCCGAATCCCTGCAGATTGGCTACGCGGCGGGCGAGTCCGCCGATGGCGTGACCCAAAATGTCACGCTTCCGTACAAGGCGGGTTCCGCAAAGAAATTCTCTGTTGAATGGACAAGCTCCGACACCGAGCGCCTGTTTGTTTCTGGGTATAGCTGGGAAGATAAGACGGGTAAGGTTTCGCGCGCATCGAGCGATCGCGACGTGACGCTGACCGCCAAGGTTACGGTTACGAGCGGCGACATCAAGCTTGCCGGCTCGCACGACTTCACCGTGACCGTCAAGGGCGATCCCGAGAAGGTCGCTGCCGACAAGAAGGCGCTGCAGGAGAAGGTCGATGCGGCCTTTACCTACGGCAACATCAAGTACTCCGGCACCGACGCGCCCGCCAACAAGGACGGCTTGACCGCCGACCTGCAGATGCCGCGCACGAGCACGCTCAAAATCGACGGCAAGTATTACGAGGTCAAGTACTCCGCCAGCACCGATGACATCACGTTCAACGGTTACAAGGGCACGGTCTATCAGCCGCTGCCTGGCACCGAGGCAGCGAAGACCAAGATCACCCTCACGGTGACCGATAAGTCTAACGCCGAGGTCACGGCTAGTAAGACCCTCGATTTTGCGATTGCCCCGCAGGACCAGAACGAGCTCGATGCCGAGCTGTTCCACCTGAGCCTTGCAAAGTCAACATTCTCTCAGGGTATTCTTGACGGGCAGGATGCGTCCAATGTAACGGGGAACTTGCATGCGCCGTTGAAGGTGTACGGTCAGGGATATGCAGTTAACTGGTGCTATTCCTCCGAAGAGGCTGCAGGCCACTACGGCTTCGTGTTCAGTGAGCTCCCCGGCGGCACGGAGAACACCTATCGTTTGCTCAAGTCGAGCAAACCGAGGGTTATCGCGCATGAGAACCTTATCTTCACTCAGCCCGAATACAACACGAAAGTCACAATTAGCGGCCGTCTGAAGAGTGAGCGTTTTGCCCGTTATGCCGAGCGCTATCCCGACAATTCGGACTACGCGGTGCTTGCCGGCTTGGATGTTTCTGCGACGGTAAACGTCAAGGGAACGACGGGGCTCGACAACCCGAACGAGGGCAAGACCATTACGGTGACGGCCAAGGTCACGGGCGTTTCCGCAAGTGATGCTGACGGCAATTATACCGAGCAATCGGTGGCGCCCTTGACCGAGCTCACGCTTCCTGCCGACGAAGACACGACGGCCGAGTCGGTGCTCGAGCAGCTTATGACGGCTGCCGGTTGCACGAACCTCGAAGCAAATGCATGGGGTCTTACGAGTGCGACGATGCCCGATGGCCGCGTGCTGAGCACAACGAGCGCCGCGCCGTACAGCTACTGGTCGTTCTTTGTAAACAATGGGTATGCGAGCGTCGGTGCTCCGAGCTACTACCTCAAGAACGGCGATTGCGTCGAGTTCCGTTATGTTAAGGGTGACGGCACGCAGAAGCCCTCGACGGCTCCTGCTACCAATCCCGGAACGGAGCATCCCGATGTCGATGCGGCATGGAATGGTTTTGCGAACGGCGGCTCGGGATCCTCGACGGACGCCCTTACGCCTACAACAAAGACCGATACGCCTTCTTGGGCACTTAATCTTCTGACCGAAGAGCAGCAGAAGGCAGGTGCAAGCGCCTCTGCGTCTGACCCCATTGTCGCGAACGGAAAGGTATACCTTGTCACGGGCGCTTCGGTATGGGGTGGAAAGACGTGGAATGCTGTCCTGAATGAGATTGATCCCGAGACGGGTTCCGTTCTGCGATCTCTTGAGCTTGGCTCTTCCATGGATACCACCTGCCGTCCTGTTATTGCGCAAGGCATTATTTTGATTCCGCTTTCCGGCGGCTATCTGCAGGCTGTTTCGGCGAAAACGTTTGAGACGCTTTGGTATTCCGATGCATTTACGAAGCAGAACCTGTCTTCGTTGACCGTTGACGGCGACTACGTCTATATCAACACCCTTGATTATTGGTCTGGCAATGGCAATGACGTGCAAAACGGTACGGTCAGGCGCATCAATATTCACACGGGCGCCATCGCCGGTAGCGCCTCCGTCGCTGACGGAGGTTACTACTGGTCTGGCGGCCTGATGGTAAATGGCTACTATGTCGTTGGCGGCGACTATGGCCAGGTGCGCGTGTATTCTGCCGATCTGTCAAAGCTTGTTGGTTCGATTAAGCTGTCTGGTGGCAACATCCGTTCGGCGCTTACCGTTCATGACGGTTATATATATGCTGTTACGCGCGACGATGGTACGTTGCACAAGCTGACCATTGGTTCCGATGGTTCCATTACTGAGGCCGCGAAAGTTCAGTTTGCCGCTTATTCGACTTCGACGCCCGTTTTCAGTGGTAAGTATGCTTTTATTGGCGGGACAACCGTGAACAATTGGAAGGCTAAGGCCAAGGCTAAGGCTAAGGCTAAGGGCCTGCTTTCGATCATTGACCTCTCCGATATGAGTGTGAAGCAGATTACGAAGGCCGATGGCGAAGAGCTTGGCTTTGAGTCCAAGGGCACGCCGCTCGTCTCAACGCATGATGGCGAGACGTACGTATATTTCACCTTGAACGGCGCCAAGGGCAATTGGCCTAACTACACTACCGGCGGTGGCGTGTACATGTACAAGCTGGGCGATGCCGAGGCAACCGAGGTGTTCGTTCCCGGTTCTGGATATGCCAACTATTGCATGGCCTCGGTTGTCTGCGATCAGTTCGGCAATCTGTATTACACCAACGATTCGGGCCATCTCTTCTGTGTGAAATCTCAGGCACATCGCGTCAAGTTTGATGCTCAGGGCGGCTCGTCGGTCAATGGTCAGACCCCCGCTTCGGGCTCGACTGTCAGCAAGCCGACCGATCCGACGCGCGAGGGCTATACCTTCGCTGGTTGGTACACCGATGAAGCTTGTACAAAGGCGTATGACTTTAGCGTTGCGGTGACGGCTGATATGACGCTGTATGCCAAGTGGATCAAGAAGGCCGCTGACAACAACGGCGGTTCTGGCGGCAATGGCGGCTCCGGTTCTGGCAACGGTACGAACGGGCAGCAGTCCGGCGGTGCTGTCTCGCCGGGTCAGAAGCCGGTCTCCACGACCACCACGACCGAGACCAAGGACGATAAGGATTCCAAGAAGGATTCCGATAAGTCCGGCAAGAAGGATGACAAGTCCGATACGGGCTCGTCTGCTACGATCGCTGCTAAGAAGTCCGCTGCTGCTCCGGCACAGGAGTCTGGCTTCAACCCGCTCGCCATTGTTGGCGTGGCGGCCGGCGTGATCGGTCTCGCCGTCATCGGTGTGTTCGTGTTTACCAAGCGTCGGTAGGTGAGGGCTGTGTCCAATAAGCCTCAGGACGCCGAGTCCAAGCAGCCCGACTCGTCGTTCATTCAGTTCGACGATGCCAAGCAAAAGGGCGCCGCTTCGGCGGTGTCCGCCCCTCGGCGCAAGGCGCTGCTTGGCGCTCTGACGGCCGTCTGCATTGCGCTGATTGTCGTCTCGCTGGGCTTTGTTCACCCTTCCGTCAGCGGTGCCTGGTCCATCGATTGGATTGTCGAGACCGTGACGGGGGAGAGCGTCGTTGCCAAGGATGCGTCGGTTTCCGGCTCGACTACCGCTTCGGGTAAGACTGGAGCCAAGGGCTCAAAATCTTCGGATGATGCGAGCTCTGGGTCCAAGGATTCGGACGAATCTGACTCCAAGGACGATTCCGAGTCTTCGGACAAAAAGTCGGACAAGGATTCGAAGGAGAAGAAGTCCGAAGGCAAAGGCGGCAAGAAGTCCAGCAACACGTCTGCCGGACAGGGCTCCGAATCCGCCGGTGGATCGAGCTCTTCTTCGGGCAGCGGCTCGGCGTCCGGCGGTGGGTCTGCATCCAACAGTGGCGGCGCCTCTGCGGGCAATCAGGACGGCTCGCAGCAGCCTGGCTACGTCACGGTAACGGTCTCGGTCACATCGAGCGCTGTGGGCAATCCTGTGTCTTCTAGTGGCACCTTCACCTTTAACAAGGGCGCTACGGTCTACGATGCCCTGTGCGCCCTAGGGCTTTCCGTGAATGCGCGCGGCACGTCGTACGGCACGTATGTCGCCGCTATCGGCGGCCTGGCCGAGATGGAGCACGGCGACAAGAGTGGCTGGATGTACTCCGTTAACGGCGAAACGCCCATGACGGCCTGCAGTAGCTACGTTCTCCCCAATGGTGCCAACGTCGTTTGGTATTACGTAACGGGCTAGAGGCCTCGACATAGCGCGCCAAACGGGCGGTTCGGACAAACATCCGAGCCGCCCGTTTTTCATACGAATGGGACGCCGTTTCCCAATCGAGACTCAACCGGAAATTGCATCCCACTCTGAAGGCGAATTCCGGGACACAGTTTCCGCTAGGACGGCGTTTCGGAAACTGTGTCCCACTCTGAGGGCGCAATCTGGGTCGCAGTTTCCGGAGCGGCGCCCCCGGGGAAACTGCGTCCCATTCCGACGCTGTAGCCCGCCTCGTACGCCTTCCGCGGCAGACTCTGTAAACAAAAAGCCGGTTGGAACGTGAATTCCAACCGGCTGCGAAGCGAGATTATGTTGGGCCGTCTACGACTGCGCGCCCTCGAGGAATAAGCGACGGCTAAAGTAGTTGTACCAGGTGACCAAGAACGTTGCGATTGCCTTCATGGCCTGGTAGCCGATGCTCAAAAACGTGACGCCCACAAACATGTACAGGTCGTTGAGACCCAGGCCAATCACCGACAGGATGGTGAAGATCGTGAACTCGCGCTTGCGGCTCATGCCCTCACGGTGGTCGAACACGTACTTCATGCTGAGCCAGTAGTTGACCACGACGGACGTGATAAACGAGACTGTGGTACTCATCAAAAAGTCGAGGTGGAACAGCTCGACGAGCGCAATGAGCATACCCCAGTCGATGCCAAAGGAGATAAGACCCACGACAGCGAACTTGAGGAACTGCTTGGTATGAGGTTGTGCCAGTGCCTTGCGCACGTAATCACATCCAATGCGTTGATGAATCGAGCAGAGGATACTTTAGAGCTTTTGCAAGGGAAACGTAAGGTCTTTGCCAAGAACTATACGAACTCGCCAAATTTTCAAGAGCTAATCCGCAAACGTTGAAAATTTGCCCGTAAACGAGCAATGCCCACGAACAACACAGCGCTCGACGCGCGTCATCCGTGGGCATTGTAAAGCTGTAAGGTTGCGAGTTACTTGGTCTCGTCGCCTTCCAGGAAGATCTTTCGGGTCACAAAGTTGTAGACCATGACAAGCGCGGTGGCGCAAATCTTGGCGATATTGGCCTCGAGCCCCAGGCCGGCGTTGAGCGCCAGCACGATGCCGTCGTTGAGTCCCAAACCGATCACAGACAGCACGACAAAGATAATGAACTCGCGGCGGCGGCTCATGCCCTCCTTGTGCGCAAACACGTACTTCATGCTGGCGAGGTAGTTAAAGATTAGTGAGATGATAAAGCCGCTGGTGTTGGCGATTAGGATGTTGAGGTCCAGACCGTAGTGGAGCAGATTCATAATGCCAAAGTCGATGACCGTGGCAATGACGCCGACGACGCCAAACTTCATGATCTGCGCAAGGAGCTTTTGCATGGTACCTGCCTTATGGTGGCGCCGGGGCGCCGCGGGGATGACAAACTCAGCAAGTTTAGCCAATCCCCACGGGTGGTGCTAGGCGCGCTCCTCGATAGCACCGTTTCTATATGCATCGAGCAGCTGGCGCAGGTCCTGGATCTGGCTGCGGATCTTGGCACCGGAATCGGTGTCGCTCACCATGCGGCGACGGTCGGCCTCGTCAAAGCGGTTGGTCTCGCTTTCGATATCGACGTTGCGGGTGAGTGCCTCGGCAACCGTCGTAAAGGCCCGGTGCGACTTGAGGCGGCAGCCGCGCGAGCTCGAGATGAGCGTATAGCCGGCGATACCCGTCTTGGGATGGTAAGCGCGGCAGAAGCCGCCATCGATGACCAGCAGCTTGCCCTCGGCGCGGATGGGCTGCTCGCCCTTGGTGGTTTTAACGGGCGTGTGGCCGTTGATGATGTGACCGGTCGGTGAGCATGCCATGGGCGCGACGCCAAACTCGCGCATGATGTCATCGCAGACCGAGGGCGACTTGGTAAGCGTAAAGTACGGGTCCATCGGCTCGACCCACGTGCTCTTGTCGGCGATGTAGGCGCGCTCAAAGGTGCGTACCACGCGTCCGCTGGCAGGTGAGTTAAAGCCAATCCACAGGTACCACATCCAGTCGAGGGCGTCTCGGTCGCCCACGCGCCAGGCACGGCGTGCAATGTAATCGCAAAAGTCGAAGTAATCGCGGCCAGCGTGCCAGGTGCCCAGGCAGTTCATGCTGCTAAAGGTGCCGTCCTCGTTGAGCGGCACGCAGCCGTGGAACAACAGGTTGCCGTTGGCGACCTTGTACATGGAGCCGTGGGAATAGAGGAAATCGATGTGGCGATGCAGGTGATCGGCGGTGACAAACTCGGACACGAGCTTGTCGATGATGTGCTGCTCCTCGGGCGTGAGCGTATAGGGGTCCGCCGGGTCGACGGTGGGGAAGTCGTTGGTCGTGAGCGGCCACACGCTGCCGTCGGCGAGCGTGACCGTGCCGGTGTCGTGGTCGATCTTGTCGAGTAGCAGGCGATCGGTCATATCGAACTCGGGGTGGCGCTGGATAATCTGGCCCTCGAGCTTAAAGAGCAGCACGTTGATGGCCTTGATCAGCGGGGTGATGGGCTCACCGGCGGTGTAGGTGGCATCGGCAAAGGCAACAAGCTCGCGCAGCGAGATGCCGTAGTCGTTCTCGAGGATCTCGTAATTGTCGTAGCGTAGGTTGTTGCGCAGCACCGTGGCGATGCAGGCGGGCTCACCGGCCGCAGCGCCCATCCACAGCAGGTCGTGGTTGCCCCACTGGATGTCGAGCGAATGGTAGGTGAGCAGGCGGTCCATAATCTTGGCCGCGCCGCCGCCGCGGTCGAAGATGTCGCCCACCAGGTGCAGGTGGTCGACGGCCAGGCGCTTGATGAGCGAGGCAAGCGACTCGATAAAGTCGTCAGCGCTGGCGGTCTCCAGTATGGACTCCACGATGCGCTCGTGATAGCGCACGCGATAGTTGTTCTCGTCCGGATGCGTGTGTAGCAGCTCGTCGATGATGTAGGCGTAATCGCGTGGGATGGCCTTACGCACCTTGGAGCGCGTATAGCGGCTCGAAAGCGAGCGGGCAACCATGATGAGCTGATCAAGCATCGTCTTGTACCAGGTGGGCGAGTCTTCGCGCTGGCTGCGGACCAGGTCGATCTTCTCGCGCGGATAGTAGATGAGCGTGCACAGCTCGCCCTTTTCGTCAAAGGTGAGCGTGTCGCCAAAGATCTCGTCGACATGCTCGCGCACGACGCCCGAGCAGTTGTTGAGGATGTGCATAAAGGCTTCGTACTCGCCATGCACGTCGCTCATAAAATGTTCGGTGCCTTTGGGCAGGTTGAGAATGGCCGAGAGATTGATGATCTCGGTAAATGCGGATTGCTCGGTGGGAAATTGTTTCGACAGCAGACGCAGATACTTGAAGTCTTGCGGATTGCGATCGAATGCGACCATGAAACACCTTCCGATGGGGTTGGTAAAACTGATAAACAGCGTCAAACGTTTATCAGTATGCGCCGCTTTTGTTTCGATTGGGGGTGGGAGGTTGAATTGTTGGCCGAACGGTTTGGTAAATCGATTTAGTTGAGGTAGATATGGCGGTTTGGTGGAGACGACAGAAGGTGTTTTCTCAGATATTTATGCGTGGGGTCGGTGGAGACGATGGTGGTAAAGATGTTCGCTATTATTGGTTCGATTTGGTAAATAGTGGACATATGTACCGTATGTAGGCTCACTGTGCGATAATTTGCGCAGCAATGAGTAAGGAGCCTCATATGAGTGATTTTGTCCTGACCTGTGAATCCGCCGCCGATCGAACTCGGGAGTTCTTTGAATCGCGCAATATCCCTGTCGTGTGTTTTCATTACGAGATCGACGATGTTGTCTATACGGACGATCTGTATCAGTCGATTACGCCGGACGAGTTTTTTGCCCAGATATCCGCGGGCGCCATGCCCAAGACGTCTCAGGTGAGCGTGGGTGAGTACGAGGAGTTTTGGGAGCCGCTTGTTGCCGAGGGTAAAGACGTGCTGCACCTGACGTTGTCGTCGGGTATTTCGGGTACGTATGGCTCGGCTTGCGTTGCGGCGCAGATGCTCGTGGATCGCTATCCCCAGGGCGGCAAGGTGCGCGTCATCGATTCGCTGGCGGCGTCTTCGGGCTTTGGCCTGCTGGCGGAATGTGCCGCCGACGTGCGCGATAGCGGGGCTTCACTCGACGAGACGGCTGCCTGGATCGAGGAGCACAAGCTCAACCTGCACCACTGGTTCTTCTCGACCGATCTGTCGAGCTACCTGCGCGGCGGTCGCATTTCGGCTGCGAGCGCGATCATCGGCACGGCGCTTAAGATTTGCCCGCTTATGACGGTCGATTGCGACGGCAAGCTGTCGCCACGTGAGAAGATTCGCACTAAGAAGCGCGCGATTTCCGAGATGGCTAAGACCATGATGGCACACGTGCAGGACGGTGCGGATTATTCGGGTAAGTGCGTCATGTCGCACTCGGCGTGCCGCGAGGATGCCGAGGCAGTTGCGGCACTGATCGAGGAACAGATTCCGCAGCTTAAAGGCAAGATTGAGATCAATAACATCGGTACTCTGATTGGCTCGCACACCGGACCTGGTACGGTGGCGCTCTTCTTTATGGGCGACAAGCGCGTGGATTAATTTTCCCCATCACGTCGCTGTATGATTGCTTAAGCGAAAACGGCCCGCCTCACGTTTGTGGGGCGGGCCAAGATGTTTTGCTAGCGTTTCTTTCCGCGGAAGAAGAAGCCGTGCAGTGATGGCTTGAGGCCGCGGTTGGCGCGACGCTCCTCGATATGATCGTGGATCGAAGCGACGCGCTCGATGACCTCGTCGGGAATCGGCACGTCGGGATTCATGTTCTCGACCTGGCTGACCTCGGCGGCGGCGACCTGGTCGATAATGGGCACATCGTCGCGCGAGATGACAGGCGTGGCGTCTTCCTTCATCTTGCGGTAGCGCTGCATCATGTCGGTCTGCAGCTGCTGGGCCGAAGGCGGCGTCCAGATGATGGCGTTGGCGCCGGCGGCGATGGTTTCGCGGATACTCTCGGGCGTCTTGCCGCCTGGTGCGATGAGCGGCAGGTTGGGATAGTGCTCGCGCAGCTCGCGCAGGACCTGCGGCGTGTTCTTGCCGGCCGCGATGTTGAGAATCTTGGCTCCGGCGCGCACCTTGGCGTGAGCATCGTCGTCGCAGCGAACGACCGTGGCGATGACGGGGATGTCGGCGATGTTGGTGATGTGCTCGACCATCTCGGCAGTGGCGGGGGAGTTGACCACGCAGCCCGCCGCGCCCTGCATCTCGGAGACGGCCGCCATCTGCACGGAGCGCTTGCCGGTCGTAGTTCCGCCGCCCACGCCTACAAAGACCGGGCACTCGGCGACGGTCAACAGCGCCTGCGTAATGGCCGGCTGTGGCGTGAAGGGGTAAACGGCAAAGACGGCATCGGCGTTGGAGTTGCGAATGACCGCAACGTCGGTGGTGTAGATGAGCGACTTGATGCGGCGGCCAAAGAGCGTAAAGCCGCTGGCCTCCTCGATCTCATCGGGCATGCGGAGAGCCGCCTTACGCAGACGCCCGTCGATGGGCAGCGGCTCCATAGGGAGCAGGCCGTTGGGCGTGACGGCTACCTGGGGCTCGGTGAACTCGTCTGCGAGCTCGACCTCGGAGAAATCGACCGAGGCGACGATGTCTTCGTGAACCTCGGCGGGCACATCGATGGGGGCTTGGTCGTTTGCCGCGGCAGGCGTGTCGAAGGAGCTGGTGCCGACGAAGGCGTCGACGCGCTCATTTAGATCGTTGAGGGTATCCATGGAAGCTCGATTCTATGTGATGACGGCCGGCGCGATGCAGCCGGAATTGCGAATGCTAAATCGTTTGACGAGTTGATTTTTCCCCGCCACGCAATTCGTTAGACCGAAGGGCCGGCGAACGTGAAGGAGCTGTGGTGGCGGGGATCGAGGTGCTATCTTGAAAGTCCCGTTTAAAAGAGAGGTGACGCGGTATGGAATTGACAGCAATGTTTGGCTCGATTGGCCTGTGTGTGGGCGCAATTGTTGCCGCCGCGGTCATCTACTTTGTGGTCACGGCCATTAAGGGCAAAAGGGCCGAACGCAAGGAGCGCACGATGCTTAAACAGCATCGCGACCAGCAGGGCAAACGCGCACGGAGATAGCTTGTTGAGTTTTGGATCCGTGCGCTAACTGCGTTTTCGGATCAGGGCAATGTAGAAGCCCTCAAAGTCGCGGCTGGGCGGAATGGTGAGCGTGCCGGGCAGGCCGTTGGCGATGGCCGATACCTGACCCGCGGCAATGGCTTCGGTCAGGGCGTTGGACTCGATGCGCGGCTCCTCACCAGCTTCCTGGGCGCGGCGTGCCTCACTTTCGCTCGGCGTGCCATCGAGGGGGATAAGCTCGCAGTCCATGTGCTTGTCGAGGGCCTCTTGCAGGGCGTCCTCGTTTTCCTGCGGCAAGATCGAACAAGTCGAATAGACGAGCGTGCCGCCCGGTTTGAGGGCTCCCATGGCGCGGTCCAGAAGTGCTCGCTGCGAGCGGGCGCACCTGCTCAGCAACTGCTCGGTGAGGCCGCGCAGGCTCTTCTCGTTGCCGCTGACGACTGTGCCCGTGCCGGTGCAGGGAGCGTCGAGCAGGATACGGTCAAAGCGGAAGAACTCGTCGAGCTCGCGTGCGTCGATGCGCATGACGGGCACGTTTTTTGCGCCTTGGCGGTGGAGGTTGGCTTCGAGCTTCTCGGCGCGGGGAATGCTCATCTCGCAGGCGGTAAGGTGCGCCTGGCCCTGGGTGAGGGCGGCGATCTGCGTCGTCTTGCCGCCGGGGGCCGCGCACATGTCCAGGATGTCCTCGCCGGCCTGGGCGCCCAAGACCAACGGCGGCATCATGGACGACAGACTTTGCAAGTAGATCTTGCCGTCGCGGTAGATGTCGAGGTCCCACAGGTCGGAAACCTGGGCCTCGGGCAGGATGGAAGCGTCCGGGTACCATGCGACGGGGCGGTGGGCGATGCCGGCGGCATCGAGCGCCGCGGCGATGTCCTCGGCGGTTGCCTTGAGCGTGTTGGCGCGCAGCGTGA
>CAJMOP010000048.1 GCA_905215115.1 uncultured bacterium
GACTGGTCCAATGCCAGCCGCACGCAGCTCTTCGACCTGCGCCGTGGCTGTTGGAGCGAGCCGGTGTGCGAGGCTTTTGGCATCGATCCGGCCTGCCTGCCGCAGGTGACCGACTCCGACGGTCTCTTTGGCACAACGGACCTGGGCGGCTTTTTGCCGGCGCCCGTGCCCATTCACGGCGTGCTGGGCGACAGCCATGCGGCCCTGTTTGCGCAGGGTTGCCACAGCCGCGGCATGGCCAAAGCGACCTATGGCACCGGCAGCTCGGTCATGATGAATGTCGGCAACGAGTTTGTCGCCAGCTCGCACGGGCTTTCGAGCTCGCTTGCGTGGCGTATGCATGGCGTGACCGAGTATGTGCTCGAGGGCAACGTGAGCTACGCCGGCGCCGTCAAGACCTGGCTGCGCGACGATCTGGAGCTCATCAACAACCCCGAGGAGGTCACCGACCTGTGCTACGCCGCCAATCCGGCGAGCCGCGTCTACTTTGTGCCGGCGTTTACCGGTCTGGGTGCGCCGCACTGGGCGAGCGATGCCGAGGGTTGCGTCTTTGGCATGACGCGCACCACGGGCCGCGCGGAGTTCGTAAAGGCTGCCGATGAGTCGATCGCCTATCAGATCTTTGACGTGATTGATGCGATGGTCGAGGACTCGGGTGCGGCACTGGCCGAGCTTCGTGTTGACGGCGGTCCCACGCGCGACGCGTACCTGATGCAGTTTGAGAGCGACTTGGTCGGCTCGCCCATCCGCATTGCGAGCAATGACGAGATGAGCGGTCTGGGCGCGGCTTGGGCCTGCGGCATTGCGCTGGGCATGTACGCGCGCGATGTCGTCGACGTCTATGGCGCCCGCGGCATCGTGGAGCCTGTCATGCCCGCTGACGAACGAGCCAAAAAGATCGCCGGCTGGCGACATGCCGTTGAGGCGACCATCGCGTACACGGCCTAGAATGATTTTTCTGGGGCGGGGATTAAAAACTCATTGACCCCCGTCCTAGGCAGCTCATTTGGGACGGGGCTTTTTTTGACTGGTATGATTGGTGCGACCATTCGAACCAGCTAAAAGAGCCCGTCCCAAATTGACTACCGAGAGGAACTGCCATGGAGCGCATCGCAAGTTTTTCCGTTGACCATCTGCTGCTTGAGCCCGGCGTGTATGTGAGCCGCATCGACCGCGATCCAGCGACCGGCGCTGCCGTCACTACCTTTGATTTGCGCCTGACTACGCCCAACAAGGAGCCGGTCATGAACACGGCCGAGTGCCACACCATCGAGCATCTGGGCGCCACCTTCCTTCGCAACCATGCCGAGTGGTCGAGCCGCATTGTCTACTTTGGTCCCATGGGCTGCCGCACGGGCTTTTACCTCGTCGTTTTTGGTGAGCTGACGAGCGAGGAAATCTTGCCGCTCGTGCGTGAGCTGTTCGAGTTTGTTGCTGGCTTTGAGGGCGATATCCCCGGCGCTGCTCCCGAGGAGTGCGGTAACTACCTGGACCAGAACCTCCCCATGGCAAACTGGCTTGCGCGTCGTTATCTCGACCGCGACCTGGCCGATATCGACGAGAAGCACCTGCACTATCAGCAGGCATAGGGCCGCCCTCTGCCTCCAAACCGTTCACACGGAGATATCGACCGTTTAACTGTTTAGAAGTGTTTATTCGAGGTCATTAGCACTAGCTCGCTTAAACTAGTCCTCAGAGTGATATTCAGGCAAGGCTCCTGAAGCAGCATCTGTCGACATTGATTGTCGGATTCTGCTTCGGGAGCCTTGTTCTGTTTAGGGGGGGACACATGGAAATTGTTAAACGAATTAATACCAGCGCTGTCCTCTGCGTCGATGGAAATGGCAGACAGTTGGTTGCATTCGGCCGTGGTCTGGGGTTTAAGAATGTCGGAGACGAGGTCCCTCTTTCGGAGATTCAACGAACGTTTTATAACGTTAGCTCTCGCTACATCGCTCTCGTTGACGAGGTCCCCGACGAGCTTCTCGAGCTTACCTCGGATGTTATTGATATGTCGACAGGTTTGCTGTCTTATGAGGTGAGCCCTAATTTGCCGTTTATCCTTGCGGACCATATCGCGTATGCGGTTAAGCGCAAAGAGCAAAATATCGTTGTCCGCATGCCTTTATCGTTTGATGTCCGCCAACAATATCCCGTCGAATTTAGAATCGGCGAGTATGCACTTAAGATAATCAGGAAACGTCTTAACGTTAGGCTTCCAGCCCATGAGGCAGTTGGAATTGCCATGGCGTTTATCAATAACATGGCCGATTCGGACTCATGCGAAGTAGTTAAAGAGTTTAGCGCGGATATCTACGATCGTGTTCTGGAGGAGTCAACCGTTGCTGTTGAAAATCGGCTTGGCATTCAAGTTGATCGGGAAGGTTTCGATTACGCAAGGTTCGCAACCCATCTTCAGTACTTATTCAATAGGTTGAACTCTGGCGAAAGCATCGTGAGCGACAACCGCAAGATGTACCTCTCGCTCAAAAAAGAATATCCGGTGGCATCAATGTGCGCCGATGATATTGCTTCTGTTCTCAGCCGACTGACGGGGCGGGAACTTATAGACGAAGAAAGACTCTACCTCATGATGCACATCAATCGAATTGCATCGAAAACAAGGTAATTAGTTGGCAAAGGCGCGCGCTTTGCTGATGGTTACATATAAAACTCAACATGGGAGAAATGGTATTTATGGCAGATACAACCAAGCTCGCTGCCGAGATTCTCGAGATGGTGGGCGGCGCAGACAACGTTACATTTGTAGCTCACTGCATGACTCGTTTAAGGTTCAACCTTAAGGACGAAAGCATCGTAGACGATGCAAAAGTCAAGGCGATTGATGGCGTGATCGACATTCGCCATTCCGCGGGGCAATATCAGGTGATTGTGGGACCTAAGGTCGATAAGGTCTATGAAATCGTTGCCAAGGAAACCGGGATTGATGCCGGAGATTCCGAGGCAAGCGAAGGAGAGACTAAGGGCTTTCTGGGAAAGCTAATGAAGCTCATCAGCGGCATCATGATGCCCGTTCTTCCTGCCTTGATCGCATGCGGAATGATAAACGCCGTCCTTAGTATTCTGACGACGGCGGGTGCTGTTTCCGCCGAGAGCGGAATATACACTCTGCTGTACGGCATGGGAAATGCCTGCATGTATTTTCTGCCCGTTCTTGTCGGATCATCTG
The DNA here is from genome assembly GCA_905215115.1 of uncultured bacterium. Lineage (GTDB taxonomy): Bacteria > Actinomycetota > Coriobacteriia > Coriobacteriales > Coriobacteriaceae > Collinsella. The sequence continues at coordinate 3,191 of CAJMOP010000048.1, forward strand.
CTGCTCAGTTCTTTGGAACCGATCGATATATCGGTGCGGTACTCGGTGCAATCCTGATTTATCCGACTTTCGTTGCTGCGGCCGGAGCGGGCGATGCGCTGGATTTGCTCGGCATGAAGTTCACAATGGTGAGCTATTCCTCCACGGTGTTTCCTGCTATCGTGGCGGCTTGGTTCGCATCCGTTCTTAATAAGTGGCTGCGGGCGGTTCTTCCCGATGTTGTGGCATTTGCGCTCGTCCCGTTCCTGACGGTTGCTGTTGCCGCCCCCGTCTCGCTCCTTGTGATCGGCCCCGTTATTCAGCAGGCGAGCTCTTTGCTTGCGACTGCAGTGCTGGCGGTCTATCAGTTCAGCCCCGTCCTTTGCGGCGTTATTCTCGGGCCGATATTCGGTCTCGTTATGATCCCCCTTGGACTCCATTGGGCCCTGATCGTGCTTTCCATCAACAATATTATGACCGTCGGCTCCGATCCTATCCTTGGACTTCTCTGCTGCAGCATGGGTGTTGTCGGCGCTTGTTTGGCGTTTGCCCTCCGCTCGAAGGACCCGAGTGAAAAGAGTCTTGGGTTCAGCTGTGCCATTACGGGCTTTTTCGGGATTACGGAACCGGCGCTGTACGGCATCATCTTGGAGCACAAGAAGATCATTATCGCTTCCATGGTCGCCGGAGCAATCAGTGCTGTTATCCCGGCGATTTTCAACACCTGTACGTTCGTTATGACGTCGAGCGGCATTTTTAGCTTCCCCGGTTATATGGATCCTTCTGGTGATATGAGCAGCCTCATCGGCGCAATTCTTTGCAATGTCGTCGGTTTAATTCTTAACTTCGTTCTCGTTTACATCCTGTATCGCCCTGATGAAGAGGCAGTAGTGGAGTAGACAATTATTTGGGATGTAAGCTGCCGAAAACCCCGCGGCAGATTGCATGTGGTGGGCTTGCCGTTGATTCACGCGAGCCCACCCTCATTTTTGGAGTGACTAGCTATGACAATTACAGCCGATATGACGTTTGGCGAAATCGCGCTCCTTCCTGAGTTCGCTGGCTTTGGCGAGCACCTTATGCTTTGCCGGCCTTCAACTTGGGAGCGCATGTGGAATAAACCCATCGTGTCTCATATGAATTCTGATGCTAATCCATATGAAACTACTCGCGTTTTGCGTGGATTGAATCGGATTGTCGAGCTCGTGGATGACGGGAGGCAAGTTGCCTACGATATATGGGATGAAGCCGACTGCATCCGTGATCCGACTCGACGCAACACGAAACTGTTCTTCTTTCCCGGGAGACCCGGGGCTCCCTTTATCATTGCGGTTTCGGGCGGAGGTTATCAGAGCGTTTGTCATCAAATGGAAGGCTTTCCCGTTGCCCCCGAGCTCAACGATGCGGGCTATAACGTGTTCGTGCTGTCATACAGGGTGAGGGTCGAGCCTTTGATGCCGCGTCCAATCGACGATTTAAATCGAGCTGTCCGTTTTGTCTTCGAGAATTCAGTGAAATTTAATGTCGCAAAAAGTTATGCAGTTATCGGCTTTTCTGCTGGTGCGCATTTAACTGCCGAGTGGGGGACGGACAACAAGGGATTTGCGTCCTACGGATGCGAGGCACCCAAAGCCTTGGTCCTGTGTTATGCACCGATTGATCTTCGTGGCTTTGAGAACGCATCAGACAATAGATTTCTTGATTCGGTGTGCGGCGGGGCTGGTCGCGACTCGCTCGATGATTTCTGTATTAATCAGCATGTGTGGGAGCAGTATCCTCCGACATATCTTTGGCAATGCGCTGACGATGATATTGTATCGCCCGACAATTATGAAAAGATGGTCGATGCTCTGGATGCAGCTGGAGTACACCATGAGGGAGTCATGTATTCAGAAGGGGGGCACGCATTGATGAAGCCCCATGCGCCGGAGACCGACTACTGGTGTATGAGCGTTATTGAGTTTCTTAAAGATTATCTCGACTAGGAAGCTGCATGTCGCTTTTTGAGCGGGTGATTTCGTCATGCAATGTTTTCGGTATTGATCGTGGTCGTGGATGAATGATGTTCTAGAATGTTCATACTGTCACATAAACGAACAGGAGCGAACATGCATATCTACTCTGTATCAGATCCCGAGTTCAAATCCTATGGTCGCGTGTGGGACGACGTGCCGTCCAACCTGACCGCCCCGCTTGTCGAGGCGCTTGCGGCTACTCCCATTCCCGAGGGCACCAAGTACGTGGCCTCCGCACCCGAGCTCGAGCAGGTTGAGGGTGTCGACACGCTCGGCCTGCTCATGTACGGCGGCCGTCCGTTCCAGCCGGGCTGGTGCAACGGCCACAACACGCGCCTCAACTGTCTGGAGTATCACCGTGCCAGTGAGTTTAATTTGGGTGCGCGCGACTTTATTCTGCTGCTGGCCAAGCGCGAGCAAATTGTCGACGGCAAGCTCGACACCGCTCAGGTCAAGGCCTTTCGCGCGCCCGCCGGCACGCTCGTCGAGGTTTACGCCACCACGCTTCACTACACGCCCTGCATGGTCGACGACGGCGGCTTTCAGGTGATGGTGGCGCTGCCGGCGGGCACCAACGGCCCGCGCCCCGAGGCTGCAGCCGACATGCCTGCCACCGGTGACAGCTACTGCTACTGGAAGGCCGACAAGTGGGTCCTCTGCCACGCCGACAGCCCCAAGGCGGCCGAGGGCGGTTACGTGGGCCTCATCGGCAAAAACCTCGACATCACCTGCGACTAGGGGCTTCCTGTTTGTCTCGATCTGTAACATCTAGCGGGCTAAATCGTCTCTACCTGTTACAGATTTAGACAAACTGCGGGGGGCTGCCCGAAAATCTCGATCTGTAACACCAAGCCCGGTTTTGGCTGCCTACCTGTTACAGATCGAGACAAACCGTCCCCAACCACCACAAAGGTGCCTGTCCCCTTTGTGGTGGTTTGGGGCGGCGGTATCAGAAAGTGTCAGGCAGGGGCGGCTGCCGGGCCGCCGTGTGCGAAAAGAAGTGTCGGCCTGCGTCGTTGCCGTTGAGTAGCGCGCTGCTTACGGGGATACTGAAACCACGACAAACAGCGTGTGAAAGGATTGATGCATGGCTTTCCGTAAAGACTTCCTGTGGGGCGGCGCGACGGCTGCCAACCAGTGCGAGGGCGCTTACGACGTGGATGGCCGCGGCCTGGCCAACGTGGACGTGGCGCCGCACGGCCCCGAGCGCTATGCGGTGGTCTCCGGCCAGCGCAAGATGCTCGACTTCGAGGACGGCTATTACTACCCCGCGCAGACCGGCATCGATTTCTATCACCACTACAAGGAGGACATCGCCCTCTTTGCCGAGATGGGCTTTAAGACCTTCCGCATGAGCCTGGCCTGGACCCGCATCTTCCCCAACGGCGACGAGACTGAGCCCAACGAGGCCGGCCTGGCCTTCTACGAGGACGTGTTCCGCGAGTGTCAGGCGCACGGCATCGAGCCGCTCGTGACCATCACGCACTTCGACTGCCCGATCCACCTCATCAAGGAGTACGGCGGCTGGCGCAACCGCAAGCTCATCGACTTCTACAAGAACCTCGCGACCACGATCTTTACCCGCTACAAGGGTCTGGTGAAGTACTGGCTCACCTTCAACGAGATCAATATGATCTTGCACCTGCCGTTTATGGGTGCCGGTCTGGTCTTTGAGGAGGGCGAGAACAAGGAGGCCGTCGAGTACCTGGCCGCCCACAACGAGCTCGTCGCCAGCGCTTGGGCAACCAAGATCGCTCACGAGATCGACCCTGAGGTCAAGATCGGTTGCATGCTTGCCGCAGGTAGCTACTACCCCTACAGCTGCCGTCCGGGCGATGTGCGCCAAGCGCAGATTGACAACCAGAGCAACTATTTCTTCGTCGACGTTCAGAGCCGCGGCTACTACCCGGCCTATGCCGTCAAGAAGCTCGAGCGTTTGGGCATCGATGTGGGCATGACGGATGAGGACCGCGAGATCCTGGCCGCCAACACCGTCGACTTCATCAGCTTTAGCTATTACAGCACCCGTTGCTCCGCCGGTGCCGATAACCCCGATGTCGAGCGCACCCAGGGCAACGCCTTCGCCGGCGCCAAGAACCCCTACCTGCAGGAGAGCCAGTGGGGCTGGGCCATCGATCCGCTGGGCTTCCGCATCACCCTCAACGACCTGTACGACCGTTATCAGAAGCCGCTGTTTGTGGTCGAGAACGGTCTGGGCGCCAAGGACGTTGTCGAGGAGGATGGCTCCATCAACGACGACTACCGTATCGACTACCTGCGCCAGCATATCGCCGCGATGCGCGATGCGGTGACCGAGGACGGCGTTGACCTGCTGGGCTACACCACCTGGGGCCCGATCGACCTGGTGTCTGCCGGCACGGGCGAGATGTCCAAGCGCTACGGCTTTATCTATGTGGACCGCGACGACGCCGGCAACGGCACCCTCAAGCGTTCCAAAAAGAAGAGCTTTCACTGGTACAAGCATGTCATTGAAACGAATGGTGAGGATCTGTCCTAAGGAAGCCGAGACACTCAACTTCAGAGTTTCCTAACCAATACGCCCGGCGAGCAGTTAATGCCCGCCGGGCGTTTTGTTAAAAGAAGTGAAAGCACTCATTGGGGACGTACTTAAATGAGTGCCCGCAGAATGAGAGTGGATAATCTCCCGTTTTTAGCCTGTTTGTGGGCTCAAAGTGGGAGATTATCCACTCTCGCCATTTGGGCGTCCAAAAATCCTCGCTCGTTTTGTCTTAGTCATTGGGGACGTTCTTAAACGACTAGTCGCTGGTCCACTCATTGGGGACGTACTTAAATGAGTGGCCCCTGGGGACACCCTTTGCCGTCGGCGGATTTTGGGACATGTGGCCCGCTTTTTGGGCCCGCCTGTCGGTACACTAAAAGCACTATGGGTACCTGCGAGCGACATATCGGCCACGCGGCCGCCCGATCCGCACCCGTGGCGGATCCCAGGGGTGGCAGGCTCTTCGCCATGCCGCGATTCCTTGTTGGCATAACACATCAGGTGTACCGTCACCGCGTCTTTGCTATCGCCGGCGCCATCACCGCGCTGTTCCTCATGCTTTTTGCAGTCTTGCCGGTGCTGTTCGCCTTCGACCCCAATCTTTCTAACGCCGTGCCCGCCTATAGCGAGGTGTCCGAAGAGGTCGTGGATGCGCTCATCCATTCGAGCTCTCTCCCACTGCTTGTCGCCGCAATTGCATTTTCGATCTGGGGCGTGCTGGTCTATCTGCGCTGTTTGGACTATGTGTTGCGCCGTCGTCTTGTGGCCGTCGCCACCATCTGTGCCCTGTGGATGATCGAAGTCATTCTCAAGTACAAGTCGTTCACGCCGTTCTATGCCACCGTGCTGTGGTACCTGTACTACGTGCCCATGACGCTCATTCCGCTGCTCTACCAGTTGTGTGGTCTGCGCCTTGCGGGCCTGGAGCAACACCGCCTGGGTCGCCGCTACCGTGCTGCGCTGTGGATTGTGGCCATTCTGCTTATCGGATTTGTGCTCACCAACGATTTCCACCGGCAGGTCTTCCGCTTTGACCGTACAAGCGACACCTGGAGCAACGATTACACGTACGGCTGGGGTTATTTCGCTGTCCTCGTGTGGACGGCCTTTGACTTCGTGGCCTTTTTTATCCTGGTTGGTCGGTCCTCGTCCTTTCGCATTCAACGTTTCTCGGGCACGGCGGCGCTCGTGCTGCTGGGCGGCGCTTTCTTTGCCATCTCATATGCTCTGCGCGTGCCCTGGGCATGGAGGCTCAACTTCTCGCTGGTCTATTGCGTGTTGTGCGTGGTGACGCTCGAGATTTGCCTCGATTGCGGCGTCATCCCGTCGTATCACGATATCGCCGGCATCTTCGACACCTTGCCGCTTGACCTCAAAGTTCTAACGCGCGACCTCCAGGAAGTCTATGCCACACCGGTGTCGAAGCCAATGCCGGCGGGCGTGTGCGAAGAGCTTCGGGCCCAGGAACACGGGCATGCCCATGCCTTTGCCGTGGCGTCCGATCCCGATGTGATGTACCGTGCCTTTCCACTGCTGGGCGGATCGGCCCTGCTTGCCCAAGACGTGTCGGAACTTAACGAGCTTAACCGTGAACTGGCACATCGTCGTATGGAGCTGCAGCGCCAAAATGAGCTGCTCACGGCCGATTACGATCTTAAGACGCATCTGGCAGATCAAGAGGCCGAGACCTTACTGGTCCAAGACGTGGATCAAGCGCTTGCCCGCGCGCTCGAAGGGATGTACGACCTGCTGAGCTCGCTGCCGCCGTTGACCGATGAGGCATCTTCGCACGAGCGTTACCGCATGCTGCAGCGCGCCAAGATGCTCGTCGCCTATTGCAAACGCAAGGGGTCGCTCACGTTGGCACAGCACGGGGAGAGCGGTTTTGATCGCGACCGCATTCAGCTCATTGCCAATGAGCTCGCAAGTGATCTGCGCACCATCGATGTCGACTGCGCTTCGATTATCGCCATACGCCGCCCCATGCACGCCAGCGCGGTAAGCGCACTGTACGACTGTGTGTACGACTTTGCATTTTTTGCCTACACCACCGATCATCCGGCGCTTATGTATCACCTGAGCGACCATGACTCGCGCAGTGTCGAGCTGCGCGCCACGCTCTTCTCCAACGACGAGGGCGATCTTTCGCAGACGCCCGCCGCCCGCGAGCTCGAGCTCGCGCTGCGGGGACGAAACGTGGCGTATCGTCTTGAGGGCGAGCCCGGTCAGCTGCGCATGATCGTCTTGATGCCACGGGCGGGTGAGTGACCATGCAGATTCCGCTCATCCCTCCTCAGATTGTCGCGCTCGATGTCGTCTTTGCCCTCGCAGCATGTCTGCAGACGATTCACGTTCCGCTCATCGCATCGCGTCGCTCGTCCTATAACCGCAAGGTGATTTGCGCCTACGAGGCGAGCCTGGTGCTCCACTTGATGATCTCGGCCGTTATCTTGTTTGGATCGAGCGCCTCGTACCTGGTGGCGCCGCTCTACGTTTGTGCCGAGGGAATGGGCGGGGTGCTGTGGCTCAACGCCGCGATCTTTGCCTATGGCGTGGTCCTTATGGCGCACTATCGTCGCCCCGTCATGCTGGCCGAGCTGCTACTCATTGCCGCCGTGACACCGCCGGTGGTTTTTGCCATGGGCTCGGCGTGGGCCGTTGTCCTTATCGCAGAGGGAGCGTTCTTCCTGTTCCGCTCCATCGCGGCGCTCTGGATGGACGTCCGTAACCGCCAGGAAGATATCACTGCGTTCTCGACGATTGAAACCATCAACGTGATTCCCGTGGGCATCCTGTATCTGGACCCGAGGGGCCGCCCGCTGCTCATGAACCGCTGCATGCGAAAAAACCTAGTGGAGCTTCATATGCCCACCGACCTAGGCGATATGAGCGGTACATGGAACGACCTGCGCAAACTCAGTATGCAAATGCCCGAAAGCAGCAGGAACCGCGTGCGCATTAATCTGGACCGCTTTGGTGAGGCGCGCGTTGTGGTCGAGGTTTCTCCCGCCGAGATTCGCTTGTTTGTGCACGATGACGTTATGGTTTCGGGCCGTTCGTTCGAGCGCATTATCGGCCTGGATGTGACAGAGTATGCGCACGCGCATGACCGTCTGGCGCAAGCCAACCACCTGCTTGAGCTTGCGGGCCAAGAGCTCCAGGCCCAGATCGAAGAAGTCAAAAAAGTTGCCGACAACGCGGCCTATCTGCGCATGCGTGCCCGCGTTCACGATGTGATCGGCCAGCGCCTGTCAATCCTTCATCGCTATTTGGAGGAGGGGCGCTTGGACGACGAGTCGCTCGAGCAGATCGACCCGTTGTTGCGCTCGATCGCCGCCGATCTGCGCAGCGGGGGCGACGCCGAACCGACAGAGCAACTGGGCGATATCGTCCATGCTTTTGGCCTGGTGAGTGTGCAGATCGATGTTGAGGGCGCGCTGCCCGAGGACGTGCGTGTCGCGGCAGCCTTTCTGCAGATTATCCGCGAAGCCTCGACCAATGCCACCAAGCATGCGCAGGCGCATCGGGTCCATGTGCGCTTGTGGCAGGAGATGTCGGAAGACGGCGCTGTTGCGCGGATGACCGTTTCTAACGACGGCGCGCCTGCACCCGTATCGTATCGCGAGGGAACGGGTATCCCTGGTATGAGGCATGTCGCACAGAATCTGGGCGGCAGCCTGGAAGTCCACGCCGCCCCGCCCTTTACGCTTGCGGTGTCCATCCCGCTCGCCTCCAACGCCACGGTCCAAAGGAGAAGCTCATGATCCGCGTGTTAATCGTCGAAGACCAGGCTATCTTGCGCGAGAGCCTGGCGCGTTCCGTGGGCGACCAGCCCGACATGACCGTTATCGCCGCGATCGCCGACGCCTCGGATGCCTTGGACGTTGTGCTCAAGGAGCGTCCGGACATGATACTGATGGATGTGTGCACCGAGCACGATTCCAACGGCATCGTGGCGGCGGCGCGCATCAAAGAACAACTGCCCGAGTGTCGCATCATCATCATGACGGGTATGCCCGAGATCACCTTTGTGGACCAGGCGCGCGAGGCGGGCGTCGACAGCTTTGTGTACAAGAACGTCGGTATCGACGAGCTATTCGCCGTGATGCGCTCCACGCTGGCGGGTTACTGCACGTTTCCCAAGCCGCCCGAGAGCATCTTCTCCGGCACGGCGGCCCTCGACGATGTCGAGCTGTCGATCTTGCGCCTTGCCTGCGAGGGTAAAAGCCGCCGCGAGATTGCGGCCGAGCTGTTTATGAGCGAGGGCACCATCAAACGCCGCATCTCGGAGATTCTCAACAAGACCGGCTACGACAACATCATGCGCCTGGCCGTGCGCGCGGTGACCGAGGGCAGCATCGTTCCCAACATGGAGCGCCCGTAATCGACGCGCTCACCCGTGTTCCGGCGCCGCAAAGATAGGCCGCCCACCGTTTCGCATCTAAAAACGGCGGGCGGCCTGCTTGTATGGGCAGTGCTGTCGGCATAAAAGCGACGGGGCCGCAGGATCAACTCCTGCGGCCCCGTCTGGTGTGCGCGGATGTGTCCGCCAATCCGCGGCTGTCGTGGTCTACCGCTACGCGATGGTTGCGCTGTAGGAGGCGACGTCCTCGTAGGAATCGGTCAGGTAGGCGTCGATGCCGATGGTCGTGTTGACCAGGCTGTCGAAGCTGTCAAGCGTGCCCTTCGAGAAGGTGAACTCTTCGGTGGCGTTGGTGTCGGGCATCAGGTGGGCCGAGAACCAGGCTTCCTTCATGGTGCCGTTGACGTTTGTCTTGCCGGTGGGAGCGTAGAAGGTCAGGTCCTTGTCGCTCTTGTTGGTGATGTTGACGACAAAGCCGATGTCGCCCCAGTCGTCCTGGAACTTCTCGGTGATGGTGATGGTGCACAGATCGTCATCGGCGACGGTGACGGCGGGGGAGATTTCGACGCTCTGGACATCGCCGTCTTCGACGGCCTCCTCGACTTCCTCTTCCTTCTCGGCGGCCTCGCGATCCTTCTTCACGGTACCGGATAGGTCCTTATCGGACTTGCTAAAGATGAGCTTGTCCTCGCCGTCCTCAAGGACAAGCTTGCCGTCCTCGAGCTTCACGTCGGTCGTCTCCTTGTCGACGGTGATACTCGCGGTGGTAGCGTCCTTGGCCTCCCACTTTAGGTCGGAAACTTCGGAGAACAAATCGAGGCTGCCCGTGCCGTCTTCGTCCAGGACCAAGATGCAGCTGATGCCCCATTCCTCGAACATATCCATATACTCATCGGTCAGCTCTTCGCCCTCCGTGGTTCCACCCGAGAGCTTCCAGCTGCCGACAAAGTTGGCCTTGGGGTCTTTGCCGCCGCTGCAGCCCGTGAGGGCAAAGGCGAGCGCCAGGACGCATGTCAAAAATGCGAGTACGGACTTTTTGAACGTTGTCTTCATGGTGTCCTCCTTCTTGTATAAAAACCCATAGAAGCAAATGCGGGGGTGGCGGATCCCCCGCCAATTACCAGATAGAGGGGCTAGGGCCTGGGCGTTCCGCAGTTGCTGCAGAACTTGCCGCCGTTTTCGCTGCCGCAGTTGGGGCAGAACCACTTGGCCGGTGCCGGGGCGGGTGCGGGACTGCCACACTCGGAGCAGAACTTGCCGGTGTTGGTGGCGCCGCAGCTGCAGGTCCATGTGCCGGCCGCGGGAGCA
>CAJMOP010000049.1 GCA_905215115.1 uncultured bacterium
GCAACGGGGGCAAGGTCGTGCCGGTGTCGACCGCCGACTACTACGCGAATGCCGCCGGCCCCGTCGCCCCGCGCCCGGTCCACTCCGCGCTCGACCTGTCCAAGCTCGAGTCGACCGGCTTCCACATGCCCGACTGGGAGGATGAGCTGGAAGAATACCTGTTTGGCTCTTCTGAAAAAGCAAATATGGAGCAGCTGTGAAAGTACTGATGCAGACCCGCCAAAACGTTTTTGATCTAGCGGGCGGTGACACGACACAACTTGTAAAGACGAAGGAGGCCCTTGAATCAAAGGGTATTGATGTCGACCTGTCCTTGGACTTGCGACCCGATGTTTCTGGATACGATGTGGTCCACTTGTTCAACCTCACGCGGGTCCAGGAAACTTTCATCCAGTCGAAAAACGCCAAGGAGGCCGGAAAGCCTGTCGTGCTCTCCACGATTTACTGGCCGACTGACAGCTTCGAAAAAAGCGCAGCAAACGGCCTGAGAGGTTTTTTGGGAAAACATCTTAGCGTCGATGGAATGGAGCGCCTCAAGGCCTTCGGAAAGTACGTCTTGCGCGGGGAGCGCAGCGAGGGTGCACGCTACCTTATGACACATAGCTTCCAAAAGATGCAGCTCGAGATATTGGACAACTGCGATGTGTTCCTGCCAAATGCAAAGACCGAGATGGACCAGATAGCGGCTCATCTCGGCTTTCGCACCGACAACTATGTGGTCGTCCCCAATGCCGTCGACGTCGCGAGCATTAAGGCCGCGAAAGAGGTTGAATCAACGGGGTACGAGCGATTCAGTGGATGGATTGTTTGCATCGGCCGCATCGACATTCGCAAGAACCAGCTCAACCTAATCAAGGCGGTGGAGGGGTCGGATTACAAGGTCGTCTTTGTGGGAAAGAAGTCTCCCGGGCATATCGAGTATGCGAACAAGGTTGTGTCGGAGATAGAAGCCAATCCGAACATGGAATGGATCGAGCAAATTCCCAACGAAGACATCTATAAGCTGTGCCGCGAGTGCCGTGTGAGCGTGTTGCCTAGTTGGTTCGAGACGCCGGGCCTCGTGAGTCTGGAGGCAGCCGCTATGGGGTGCAATATCGTGGTATCTCCCAAAGGAACGACGCGGGATTATTTCGGTGACAGCGCGTTTTATTGCGATGTCAGCAGCCCTTCCTCCATCAGGGCTGCGCTGGATGAGGCTTACGCCGTCAATTACGACGAGGTTTTCGGCCGAAAGGTAATTACGGAATACACGTGGGAGAAGGCTGCTGAGAAAACTCTCGACGGCTATCAACTTGCTTTGAAAGGCTGATATGAAAAAAGTTATGCTCGTCTTCGGCACTCGCCCGGAGGCCATTAAGATGTGCCCGCTCGTAAACGAGCTGAGGGCGCGCCCCGACGAGTTCGACACGGTGGTGACGGTCACCGGTCAGCACCGTGAGATGCTGGACCAGGTGCTTCGCGTGTTCGACGTCAAACCCGCCTACGACCTGGCCGTCATGAAGCCGGGACAGACTCTGTTCGACGTTACGTGCGACGTGCTGCTCAAGCTCAAGGCGGTCCTCGAGGACGAGAAGCCCGATGTCGTGCTCGTACACGGCGATACCACGACCAGCTTCGCCGCTGCGCTCGCGTGCTTCTACCTGCAGATCCCTGTGGGCCACGTTGAGGCGGGCCTGCGCACGCACGACATCTTCAGCCCCTGGCCGGAGGAGTTCAACCGTCAGGCGGTCGACATCGTGAGCGAGTACTATTTCGCCCCCACTGAGGCCAGCAAGAAGAACCTTCTGGACGAGGGCAAGCCGGAGTCGAAGATCTGGGTTACCGGCAACACGGGAATCGACGCCCTTCGCACCACCGTTCGCGATGGCTATACCCACCACGAGCTCGAGTGGGCGGAGGGCTCCCGCCTCATCCTCATCACGGCGCACCGTCGCGAGAACCTGGGCGAGCCCATGCACCGCATGTTTCGCGCCATCCGCCGCGTGATGGAGGAGCACCCCGACACCAAGGCGATCTACCCCATCCACATGAACCCGCTCGTCCGCAAGGCGGCGCACGAGGAGCTTGACGGCTTCGACCGGCTGCATATCATCGACCCGCTCGAGGTTCTCGACTTCCACAACTTCATGGCCGTCAGCCACATCATCCTCACCGACTCGGGCGGCATCCAGGAGGAGGCCCCGAGCCTGGGCAAGCCCGTGCTCGTCATGCGCGACACCACCGAGCGTCCCGAGGGCGTGGCAGCAGGTACGCTGAAGCTCGTCGGCACCGAGGAGGAGGCCATCTACCGCGAGTTCAGTAGGCTTCTTTGCGACGACGAGGAGTACGTCGCCATGTCCCGCGCCTCCAATCCCTACGGCGACGGACATGCGAGCGAGCGGATCGCGGAAGCTTTGGGTCGTTCTTCTCTCGAGGCTGGAATACGTGATGGTGAACGTCGATGAATCTTTATAATTGCGGACAAATCAACGAGAAGCTTAAAGGTTTGTTTTGGAAACTCCCGTTGAGCGCTGAATTTAAAGAAAACCTCAGAGTCAGGCGTTATGAGCGTATTCTCGAACGCGAAGCGGCAGCCGATGCGGGCTCCTTGCGTATTGTGGCTGATAATGACCTTTTGAGCTCTTACGCCGAGTATGTCCTAGAAAGTTATGATGCGCGTGCCGAGGGCTACGTCGGCTATCGAAGGCATGATGAGGCTAAGTCGGACGTGCTGTTGGTGGCATATTATTTGACGCAATTCCACCCCAATGCTCAAAATGACTCCTGGTGGGGACGAGGAACCACTGAGTGGAACAATGTTTGCAAGGCCGTCCCTCAGTTCACGGGGCATTATCAGCCAAGGAAGCCCGGCGAGCTCGGCTATTACGATTTGCGCTTGAAATGCAATATGCAAAGGCAGATTGAGCTTGCGAAGAATTATGGCGTAGGAGCTTTCTGTTTTTACTACTACTGGTTCGATGGTGGTCAGAGACTTCTCGAAGGACCTTTAGATATGTTTCTGGATGACTCAAACCTTGACATGCCTTTCTTTTATTGCTGGGCGAATGAAAACTGGACAAAGCGATTCAGCGGTACGAGCAACGATGTCTTGATGGAGATCACCCAGAGTTCCGAGAACTACATCGCCTTCATGAGGGATGTTGTCCATGATTTCAGCGATGAGCGATATCTCCGAATAGACGGCAAGCCCGTCCTATCCGTGTATCGCCCGTCGCTTATTCGAGATCCGGAGCATGTGATTTCTGAGTGGCGCCGCATTTGTAAGGACGAATGCGGCTCAGAACCCTATCTTATTGCCGTGCAAGAGCGTGATACCAACATTGATTGGTCGGCAGTTGGCTTTGATGCCGAGAGCGAGTTCCAACCCAAGCAGGTGCAGCACAACTGTCGCAACATAACCAAACAGGTGCGTCCCTTGCGCGAAGATTTCGGCGGCACCGTCTATGACTATGCGGATTTGGTCGAGAATAAGCGATATGCGACTTGGAGCCGCGATAAGAAGGTCTATCCCGCCGTTATGCCCATGTGGGACAACACGGCCCGAAGGAATCACAGAGGAACGATTTTTCACGGGAGCACGCCTGAGCTATATGGACGATGGCTTGCGGACACGATTGACGAGGTGCGCCGTAGGCGCGACTTAGACAAGAAGGTGGTCTTTCTAAACGCTTGGAACGAGTGGGGAGAAGGTGCCTACCTGGAACCTGATTCACTGTGGGGGTATGCATATCTTGATGCGACATTGCGGGCCATCATGCAGGATGGGCCAAACGAATGAAAAATAAGAAACTGTTCATTGCCATAACGCTTTCGAACTATCTTATTGACCGTACGGGTACGCCGAAGGTCGTTATGAGTCATCAGGTTGCTGCCAATGACGCTGGCATCAAGTATGTTGCCTTATTTCCCATTGGCGGTTCTTCTAAATTTGCAAAGAGGCTTTTCAGCAACTCATTCGGTGTGATATGCGATGGTAAGTTCGCAGGAGTTTTCAGCCTTGAAGCTTTCTTGGCTAGGGTAGGACGTTTACTCGATGGCGAGTATGAACTGGGATGCATTTACATCCATCACTTCATGGGATGGAACCTTGAATCGATTGCTGGCATAGTATCTTCGTATCCTAAGGTCCAGCTGGTCGTATATGTGCATGACTACTACCTGTGCTGCACAAACTATAATTTGATACAGGACAGTACACAATTATGCGGATCTGCTAGATTGGGCGACGCACAATGCGTGGGATGTGCCTATTACGCTGACAGCATTATTCGTGAAGATTGCATCTGGAGGCTTCTGCACAACGAGCTTCATCGCATAGTATTTGCTTGCCCTTCAAGCGTTGTCGAAAGAATGGTGCAATCTTTCCATCCGGAAGCAAAGGGGCATTGCACGGTAATTCCACACCAAAGATACGTCGGGGTTTATCTTGACAACAAGGAGATGCTTCCTCCCAATCATGCGATCAAAGTTGCATATCTTGGGAAACAACAGTCTATAAAAGGCTGGGACTGTTGGTGTCGCCTTGTTGACGCGTTTCGTGGCCAGGGAAAATATGAATTCGTTGTGTTCAACAACGAGACGAAGCCTTTACCTAGCGGAATGAGACGGGTCTTCGTCGAATTTTCACCAGGAAAACCCAATGCTATGATTGACGAGCTGCGACGCGAGAATGTGGACGCTGCTTTACTTTGGTCTCAATGCCTAGAGACGTATTCGTACACCTGCATGGAGGCATATGCCTCAAATGCTTTTATCATCACTTGTCCATCAAGCGGTAACATAGCTGAGTTTGTGAGTATGACGCATTGTGGCCAGGTTCTTTCTTCGGAGCAGGAGCTGTGCCAGCTGCTCGACGAGCCTGATAAGTTGCTGGATTTGTTGAACGGGTTCCGCGCTAATCACGATGGGGGCGCGATGGCCCTCGCGACCAATGACGCATTCATTGCTTTGGCGAAACCGAGCATGCCGACTGCGCAAAATGCCGTCGAAAATGAGAGGCAATGCCGAACCTACAGATTCCGGCTAGACAATTGCTTCTCTTTGCCGCTGCGTATTTTCTATTCATGTCGGGAGCGAAAAAAAATCGAGGCTGCAAATTCACGGAAACGAAAACAAGAGTTCGCCATATGAGTATTCTTGAGAAAAAAACAGGGTCGGGGATAGATGCACTGATAATCAGTCTGATTATGGCTAAGGTTTTTCTGCTTGAATACCTTGGTATGGCCGGAATCGTAAATAACGTTATCTTTCTTCTCATTGGAGTTCGCCTTATCTTCAGTGGCTGGAAGATTCCGAAGAAGCTGCTTTTCCTCGTCTGCCTAATTACGATGCTCCTTGTTTTGAGTTACTCTGCTGGGAGCATAGTTCCCGGTAAGACCTCATACAACCTTAAAGCCATACAGACCTTCTTTTTCTATGCGCTCTTCATCGTGATGCTGAAGACCAACGGGTCAGATTTGCTGGATTTCGGCAAGCAGCGATGGATTGTTTTCTTTAACGTTGTCTATGCCGTCAACTGTATAGTTATCCTAATTCAGGTCTATTACCCATATTCTCTTATGGCGGCCGCCCCCATGACGGGCCAAATTCCCTTCTATGAAGACCTGATTTCAGGTCTTTTCATGTATGCTTCGACCCATGCCGTTGCGTTGTTCTCGTGCTTCGTTTTGCTCATTGATTTGAACAGCATACGGGATGGAAGCGGGGAGTTGCGAATCCCCGTCGTTTGTTGCGCGGCGGCGGTTCTTGCTAGCTCACTTGGTATTGCCGCCTTGAACGACAACAAGGCCTTGTTCGCCTTGATGCCCATCGTTCTTCTGCTTTTCTATGCCGAAGGTTTGTCATCGATCAATTTCATGAGAATCGCCAAGGGCCTGATGTTTCTTGCTGTCCTGCTGGGAATTGTCTTCTTGCTGTACATATGCAATTCATCGTTCGCAAACTTTTTTGATGACAATGTCCTGTCGTTATTTGACCTTGTGGAAAGCTCTAGTTCGATAGGAACCGATGCGGTGGGCAGTGGAGAAAGAATTGCAATAATCGGTTATGCTTTAAATTTGGCGTCAAGCTGGCTTTTTGGTATCGGTTTGGGCGCAGCAACATTCCACGAGGGCGCCTTCTGCGGGTTTACTCATTTCGGCCAAGCTGATTTTGGATCGCTGGTCATCCTTCTGGGCGTTTGGTTCCTTATTGCCCTGTTTGCTTTCTATGTCTTCTGCGTGTCTTGCGGGTGTCGGGGGCGCAGACCATACGTTCTTTATCTTTCCCTTGTTGCGCTTGCGGCAACTGCGACAATCTACACTCAGTGTTTTACGAGGGCAAATAATGCCTTGCTGTTCTTGCTTATAGGGCTTGCGCTCGTCGAAAGGTGGAAGTCCATTGCTCAGAGTACGTCGACCCTTTCTAAGGAGTGACTGGTAATATGAAGGTCGGGATTGTTACTTTTACCTTTGGGGACAATTATGGTCAGCGTCTGCAGAATTATGCTGTTCAGGAGCTGCTTCAAAGAAGGGGAGCGGATGCGAGCACGATTCGCCAAAGCGAGCCACGTTGCAGCCTAAAGCACCAGGTTAAAGTTTTTCTTGTCGATAGCTTCGCTGGTAAGAGGGGGGCCAAACGAGCGAGGCATTCAGCGTTTCTTCGATTCGATGAGGAACATATTAAATATGAGCCGAATTATTCTTTGCCGGATTTCCCGCCGAGAAAATCCGATGGTTTCGACGCTTTTGTAGCGGGAAGCGATCAGATTTGGTCCCCTTACATTCCTGATAGCAATGGTGCTATGTTTCTTTGCTTTGCCGAAAGTGTCAAGAAAGTGTCTCTCTCGGCTAGCATTTCTGCACCTGAGCTGCCCATGGCGAAAAAAAGCGCATACAGGGAAAGACTCGCTGCGTTTGATTTCATATCGGTTAGGGAGAAGAACGCCGCAAGATTGATTAAGGAATGCGCTGGGTTGGACGCGGAGGTTTTGATCGATCCAACCCTTATGCTTGACGCTGCAGATTGGGATAAACTCGCCGAAGCGCCTGCGGCTTTACTTCCTAGGCGCTATGCCCTGAAGTACTTTCTCGGTAGTGATTCTCCCAAGGTTGCGATGTTCGACGAATATTGCAAACGAGCGGGATTGGAGGTCGTAGATCTTCTGGGGGATCCTCGGTTCTTTGCCTGTGGACCTTCTGAGTTCATCTACCTCATAAGGAACTCCTCGCTTGTTGCTACTGATTCTTACCACGGAAGCATCTTTACGCTCCTATATCGTAAGCCGCTTCTGATGTTCGAACGCGCAGGTTCGCAATTCGACATGAGCGATCGGTTCGATACCTTGGCTGAGAAGCTTGGCCTAGGTAATTGGCGTGAAGCAAATTGGAATTACCTCGAAAGCGGGGAGCCAAAATCCTTTGATGTTGAGGATAAGCTTCGAATTGAGCGCGCAAAATTCGATTCGTTCCTTAATCGATCCCTGTTCAGCAAATCGAGAAAAGAAATTGTCTATCATGGTTAGCCAACGTAAGACCGGTGCGATACTCGGCTATGCAAACATCATAGTCAAGAACCTTGTCAACCTCGTCTATACGCCCATGCTGCTGGCATTCGTGGGCCAGGCTGACTACGGCGTATACCAGACGTCCAACTCGTTCGTATTCTCGCTTACACTTCTAACCTTCGGCTTTTCCGAGGCCTACATCCGCTTCTATACGCAGGAACGAGCGAAGGGTAGCGAGGGCGACATTCGCAGGCTCAACGGCATGTATCTCATGCTTTACATTGCGGTCTGTGTCGTGGCCCTTGCGCTGGGCCTACTCTTTTCTGCTAATGTTGGGACATTTTTCTCAGATAGTTTCACGGACAACCAGGTGGGACTCGCGGGTAAGCTCATGGTGATAATGTCGTTCAACGTCGCCGTGACGCTTTTTTCAACCGTCTTCGATGCGTACATTCTTGCCCATGAACAGTTCAAGTTTCAACAGTCGAGGCAGATGTTCACAACTTTGGCGACTCCTGGCGTGGCTTTCGTGCTGCTCAATCTTGGGATGGGGGCGGCGGGCGTTGCGACGGCGCAGCTTGCAGTTACATTGACACTGTTGGTTCTGAACGCCAGGTTCGCAGTCTTAAAGCTTGGCATGAGATTTGATGTTTTCCACTTTGACGGGCCTCTCTTCCTCTCGATTGCCGCGTTCAGCGCGTGGATATTTGGTAATCAGATTTGTGAACTGGTTAACCAGAGTGTTCCAAATATGTTACTTGGCGCTCTTACGAGTGCCGTCACCGTATCAGTGTTTGCAATTTCAATTCAAGTTCGTAGCGTCTTCGTTTCCCTTTCAACGGTGATGTCGAATGTCTTTGTTCCAATGATCAATCGTATCGTAGCCACAAGCGATGACAACACTAAACTCACCCGACTCATGACGCGCGTGGGACGCTACCAGATGTTCCTATTCTGCTGGGTGTACTGTGGATTCGTCCTTCTCGGGCGCTTCTTCATTGCCAAGTGGGCGGGCGAGGGCTTCATGGACGCGTACTGGCTTATCTGCGCCATGGCGCTGCCACTGGGAATTCCCCTGTGTCAGAACACAGGAATCGAGATTCAGCGCGCCAAGAACAAGCACAAGGCTCGCTCCGTCGTTTATCTCTGCATGGCGGGCATCAACGTTGTGTTCACTTGGGCTATGTCACCTGTTCTGGGTTATTGGGCTCCGGCCATCGCCTACATTCTGAGCATTTCGTTGGGTAACGGCCTCTTTATGAACTGGTATTACCAGAAAAGGATTGGGCTCGATATGGTTTTCTACTGGCGCCGCAACCTTCCCGTGCTGTTGGTCTCCGCTTGCGTCCTCGCAGCATGCCTGCTGGGATCAGCCTTCGTGCCCGTCACTGGATGGGCGTTGTTCCTCTGCTGGGGTGCTGTCTACACCGTCCTGTTCATGGCCGCTATGTGGGCGTTCGTACTCGATGCCGACGAGAAGAACATGCTCGCTGCTCGCCTGCCGTTCCTTCGTTAGGAGTTCGCTGTGTCTTATGACGAGATGAAGATATCCAAGCTCGGCGATGCCTGTTGTGGCTGTGGTGCATGTGCCGCGAAGTGCCCTAAGTCGTGCATCTCCATGCAGGAGGATAAGTTTGGCTTCCTACATCCCGTTATCGATGCAGGCGCCTGTGTGGGGTGCCATGCGTGCGAGTCGGTATGTCCCGCGCTTGGCGGGGGCAAGTGCGACGAAGCTCTCGGGATCCGCTGGGCCAAGGGCAAGTCCAGTGAGCTGTTGGAGGCTTCCTCCAGTGGCGGCATCTTTGGCCTCCTGGCAGAAAGCGTGATCGCGGGCGGCGGTGTCGTCTGCGGAGCCGCCTGGGCCAATGGTTGCCGCCGCGTCGAGCATGTGCTGGTCGAGGACGCTACCTCCCTCGATCGTGTCATGCGCTCCAAGTATGTCCAGAGCCGTGTCGGCAGGGAGGTCTACGCGGGGGTTCGCGATGCAATCCGCTCGGGTCGTCTCGTGCTCTTCGCCGGTACCGCGTGCCAGGTCGCGGGCCTCAAGCGCTATCTGGGAAAGGCGGGGGAGAGCGCCCTTCTCCTCACCGTTGACGTTATCTGCCACGGCGTCCCGGCGCCGCGCCTATGGTCGGAGTGGATTGACTACAAGAATGCGCTCCGCGACTCGAACGTCTGCGACGTTAATATGCGGAGTAAAACAACCGGATGGTTGTCTTACTCCGCTATGTACTCGTACATAGCGGAGAAAGACCCATCTTCTACTTGTGAATCCACCATTTTCAATCAGGACTGGTACATGAAGGCGTTTTTGGCCAATGCTTCGCTGAGGCCCTCGTGTTTCGCGTGTCCGGGCAAGAGGGGCTGCGGCTCCGATATCACCCTGGGTGACTTCTGGGGATTCCAGGGAATCCATCCCGAGGTTGATTGTTCTAAAGGCGTTTCCGCTGTGATCTGCAACACCAAGAAAGGCGTTGCGGCCTTTGAGGCGGTCGCTGATTTGGTTGAGTGCGGCGATGCGACCATCGAACAGGTTCTCGCTGGCAACCCCAGCTTGGTCAAATCGGTTGTCCCGTATGAGAAACGCGACGAGTTTATGGAAGATCTTGCTTTAGGGATGGATATCGAGGGGTTGATGTCCAAGTACGACTTTAAACCGTCTCTCAAGCAGCGCTTCCGAAGCAAACTCGGAGTGGTCAAGCGCAAGGTATTCAAGGTCGTTCGCAAGGGCGGTTGCTAATGGCACGAGATAGGTATCTGCAGGCGATACGAGGGCTTGCTATTGCGTGTGTGGTTTGTATCCACTGCCTTCCCCAGTGCACTGCTTCGGTGGTGCTGAGACCGTTTCTTAACTGGGCGGTTGCGGGTTTTCTCTTCCTCTCTGGGTTGCTTACGAGCGAGTCTAAAATTTTGAGGGGGGGCTCGCCAAACGTCTGCACAAGGTGCTGATACCTTATCTGGTATGGTCCGGCATCTATCTGGTGGTGACGCAGCGGCTGACTGCGGGTGGAATCGTCAAGGGCATTCTGTTCGGGGCGTCATCTGCGCAGATGTACTACCTGCTCGTGTATGCGCAGCTCGTGGTGCTCACACCGCTGCTATACCGAGCTCTTCGGTCGCACTGTTTTTTGTCTACTGCGTCACTCCGGCCTTTTTATTGGTGCGTGAGGCCGCGGCAATCGTTGGGTTTGCCCTTCCGCAGGTCCAAGTTCTCTTTCCGGCTTGGCTGTTGTTCTACGTGCTGGGGCTTGACTGGGGGAGGGTTGAACGTGCCGCGGCTCGGAAGCGCTCTCTTCTGCCTTGGCTGCTTATCGCCTGTTTATTACTTCAACAAGCAGCGGGCTATGCGTGGCTGGTGTGGGGCGATTTCAACATGGCCACGACGCAGCTTAAGTTGAGCTCGATGGCCACGTCTGTGGTGGTTGTGATGTTAATTGGCCTGGTAGGTCAGCGCCTTCGGTGGCTGCTTGCAAACAGCCACTTCGTAAAACTGGGTGACCTTTCCTTTGGAATCTACCTGTGCCATATGCTGCTGCTTAGCGTGGTGACTAAGGTTCTCGGGTTTGTTGCGACTCCGTTGCTGATAGCAACTGTCGTTAATCTAGCAGTTACGCTTGTGGCTTCCGCTTGTATTGTTGATGCGGGAGCTAAGCTGCTGCCGCGCAAGGTATGCGAAGTACTCGGTTTTGTTTAGCAGCTTGGTTACGCCCCGGTTATTCTGAACTGCCTCCCATTTCTTGACACGAGAAATGGGAGGCAGTTCAGTATGGGCAGGTTTTCGAAATCCAAAGGCACCCACTGATTGCCGATGGCGATGCCCTTGCAAGGGTGGCCGCGCGGCGCGGGCATACTGTGCTCGATGCGAGGTTGAACCAGTGCAACAAAGACCTTCTCGGGGCCGATGACGCAACCGCCGTATTCGATGTGCTGGATGCCTTGGGCATATTGGCCGAAGGGCGCGCCCACATTGGAAGACATCATGAAGAGCTACCTTGAAAGCTGTGTCGACGTTCCCGCCGGCGGTTGAGACGCCTCTGCCGAGGGGTAGCTTCGTCCTGCCGCGCTTCACAAAACGTTTCACAAAGTTCTCTTCGCTGGCCTAGTTTTCAACACGTAGCGCTGTAATGGCCCTGCCTGATTTATCCATCTAGCCCCTTGGAACTGCGGAGGAAATCCTGGACCAAAAGAGGACCGGCAGGATCATACGGATTTACAGCGCAGAACAAAAGGCGAAAGCCAACGAGACGTTCGCCGGTTTCGGATGCAGCACGGCCGACACCATAGCAGAGCTCGGCTAACCCAGCCGTGTCACACCCCACAACCGGCGGAAGGAATACAAGCTCGGCGGCGATGAGTTCCTGGAAGGGGAGCATCGCAGGCCGAGGTATTCCGATGAGGAGAAGCGGAATGCGGTCGATCACTACTCGGGGCACGGGAAAAGTCTGGCGCGCACGATAGGGGCCATGGGATACCCGAGCCGCAAGGTGCTCTCCAGCTGGGTTGATGAGCGCACCCTGGTAATCTGCGCTGTGTGCGAGAAGGAGTGATATGGAGGTTACGCAGACGACTCCTTCAACACCCCGCTCGCGCAACGAGCGCAGAAACGTCAACCATCCGGCATAGGACTCCGTGTCAACGGCATCGAGCCCGAGCGATCGTCACCGCCATCTAAGCAGGCGCCGATGGCGGTGACGATCGCGCACGAGAAGGCGTGGCCCGGATCTCTGCATTTAATGCGGATCGCATCGTGCCAGACGTAGGGAAAGGCCGTATCAGAGAGGCCCCTGGTCTGCATGTCCTCAACGATCGCGTCGGACAACTCGCAGATCCTCGACACTTGGCTCGCGCTCATGCGGTCCACCTCGAGGGCAGAGGCGAGCCATATCCTGCGCGCGGTGTGGCGATGCTTACGCCACTGCCTCGAGCCCTCGTCTAGCCGTGCGCAAAACACACCCCGGTAGGCGTTGAGCAACCTGTCGCCCCGCCTGCGCACCAGGATGGGTGGCGTGAGGTCGGGCTCTTCAGCTTGGTGTACACCGTGTTACGCGACGCGCCCGTTTTTCAGGCATTCTCGGATATCGAGTCGACCCGCTTCCTCATCTGCCGTATAGAATGAACCGTGGACATGCTGATCACACCTTTCCGACCTCCCTGGTTGATATTTCTAGGCAGCAACCAAGGTAGTCGATTGTGATGGTTGGCGTGCCTGCCTTTGTGCCCTAAATGGTCAAGCCGAAGTGTTCAGTTTTCCGCTACCACAGACAGCAAGGCGCTGAATGCTGGCACGCATGTCGGTGGAATGTCGTGACATGAGCACACGGTCGGGGGTGGTGAACGAGTTCACAACGACATCGCCGCACTTGGCAGCCGAGGCTACCGCGCTATCCGAAGCGCTGCTCACCACTGGCACGATGCCCTTTGCATCCGCCAGGCCGTAACTGGCGATCTCGAGCCAATCCATCGTGGCGGCATTCCTGCATGGGAAGCGCCCGGGCCCCTTATCCCTGAACTTGGCCAGCCACCTGTAAAGGCAGGGCCTGCTTACGTGGTTGAGCCTACACCAGTCCCACACACATACTGGACGAGAGGCAGCGTTCGATGTGATCTGCCCACATGTTCCTGTGTTCTATGTTTGCCCGCGTCATCGCAACCTCCTGTTGAATAAGGCGTTGCGATAATTTTGCCCAAAGCTTATCAGGGTGTTAAGACGCGGCTGTTTTGGTGTTTTTACCAAAATGTTCAGCTAAAGTAAACTTACATTCAGGATAATTTGAACAACCATAAAACGATTTTTTTAATACAA
>CAJMOP010000050.1 GCA_905215115.1 uncultured bacterium
GGCCGGAACGGATCGCGCAAGATCAAGGCGTCGCCCGGGAGGTCGGGCGTTACCGTCAGCCGGCGCCGCGTCTGCCGCATCATGAGGGAGAACGGCCTGGCCGGCGCATACGGCAGGAAGAGGTTCAAGGTGCACCCCGGGGCGGTCAACGAGGCCGACGTGTCGAACGTCGTCGCGCGCGGCTTCGGCGGCAGGGCGCCGTGCACCCATATATGCAGCGACTTGGCCTGCGTGCGCGTCGGGGCGTCGTGGAACTACGTCTGCCTGCTCGTCGACCTCTGCAACGGGGAGATCGTCGGCCACTCCGAAGGACCGAGGAGGGACGCGCGAGCTCCGAGCCAAGCTCTTGGATTACGTGCACTGGTACAACAACTTCAGGATCCACTCGACGCTGGGCTACATGTCGCCGGTCGAGTTCAGGGAGGCGGGGCCGTCCCTCCCGGAATCGTCCAAATAAGTGTTGCCAATCCATAGCCAATCCAGCCATCATCTTCGCGAAGGCGGACGTCAGGAAAAGCTCGGCTTGAGCTCGGTCGGACGCGGTCTGTGGGGCATCATTCAGGCTCAGGGGGTCTCCTTGTCTTCTTCGGTCGCAACCTGAATGATAGGGACGGCCCCTTCTCTCTTTCCCCTTCGTTTTCGACGCGTCACCCTCTCGGCGGGCTTAAGGCCCGCGCTCGCGGGTGCAGGGGCTACGCCCAAACCCCAAAAACGTAACGCCGTGCTCGAAGCGTTTCCGGACGTCAGCGTAATCTCAAATCCCGTTCGTCAACTCATGGGCAAGCCACCTGAGACTACTCATTTCTCCTACTGGCAATGAAGACCTGCGACCTGCAGTTTTGCAAACTGCTTGAAAGCCACCTGCGTTGATTCACTTCCTATTGCAGCTGGCGGCTTGCACGCGAAAAGGCATTTAAGTTTCAAAACGGGCGTTTTCGGCGCTATCGAGCCTCCAAAGGCATCCCGCCGCGCCCTTTGGGACAAAAACAAAAACTCAAAGCCCTGAGTTCGAAAATAGTTTTTGGAGTTGTCCCGACTTTTGTCCCCGAAGCCGACGAAACGCGACAGGGTATCACCTGGCGGCACTCGATTCGAGACGGCACCGAAAACTGGATGCAACCGGAATGACGGGACGGCAGAACCGAAGCCATCGAGTGGGGATAGAAAAAGGCCCGGGTGCCGTGGCATCCGGGCCTTTGCTAGCAACTTGATGTTGCGGGCAGCTTAGAACTTGTGGCCGCACTTCTTGCAGACGCGCAGCTTGTTCTTGCCGTCCTTCTCGTGACCGACGCGGGTAACCTTACCGCACTCGGGGCAGACGAGATTGACGTTGGAGGCGTCGATGGGAGCCTCCTGCGAAACGATGCCGCCCTGCTGGTTGGCAGCGTTGGGCTTGACGGCCTTCTTGACGACCGAAACGCCCTCGACAACGACCTTGTTCTCGGCGGGGAGAGCACGCAGGACAACGCCCTGCTTGCCGCGATCCTTACCAGAGAGAACCTGGACCTTATCGCCCTTCTTGATATACATATATCTCCCCTAACTACAGGGTCTCGGGAGCGAGCGAGACGATCTTCATGTACTTCTTGTCACGAAGCTCGCGAGCGACGGGCCCGAAGATACGGGTGCCGACGGGCGAACCATCGTTGTTGATGACAACGCAGGCGTTCTCATCAAAGCGAATGTAGGAGCCATCCTTGCGGCGGATCTCCTTAACGGTGCGAACGACGACGCAACGGACAACGTCCTTCTTCTTGACGTTGGCGCCAGGGGTAGCCTCCTGGACAGCACCGATGAACACATCGCCGATGCCTGCATAACGACGCTTGGAACCGCCAAGCACCTTGATGCAGCGAATCTTGCGAGCGCCGGAGTTGTCGGCGACGTTCAGCATGGTTTGCATCTGAATCATGGTAGATGTTCCTCCGAACTAAGAACCGAAGAGAGGTGCGCAGCCTTTATACGGCCCGTGGTATGCAAGCCAGGCATACGCACATCTTCGGAAACGTACAAGTCGTAAGAGCGACTGCTTATTTAGCGCGCTCGACGACCTCGATGAGGCGCCAACGCTTCATCTTGGACATAGGACGGGTCTCCATAACGCGGACGGTATCGCCCACGCCAGCCGTGCACTCCTCGTCGTGAGCGTGCAGCTTCTTGGAGCTGGTCATCATCTTGCCGTACTTGGGGTGACGCTTGCGCTCGGTGATGGTGACAACAATGGTCTTGGCACCGGAGACGGAGGTAACGACACCCGTACGGACCTTACGCGAGTTACGCGAATCAGTCATGTTCTCTCCTTAGGTCCTACTCGGCGACAGCGGACTTCTCCGCTGCGATCTCGCGGGCGCGCTGCTCCGTGAGGACGCGAGCGATGTCCTTCTTCACGGTGTTGACGCGAGCGGTGTTGTCCAGCTGGCTGGTGGCCATCTGGAAACGAAGGTTAAAGAGCTCGGCGCGCATTTCCTTCAGCTTCTCAACGAGCTGAGCGTCCGAGAGCTCACGAATCTCTGCGGGCTTCATTAGTTCTCCTCCTTGGCGGCGGCGGCGTCCTCAGCAGCCCACTTGGCCTCGAGAGCGGCCTCCTCAGCCATCTCCTTCTCGATGCGCTGCTCAGCGTTCTTGGCAGCAACAATCTTGGTCTTGATGGGAAGCTTGTGCTGTGCAAGACGCAGAGCCTCGCGAGCGACCTCCTCGGGCACGCCCTTGACCTCGAACATGATGCGGCCGGGCTTGACGACGGCCACCCACTCCTCGGGGTTACCCTTACCAGAACCCATGCGAGTCTCGGCAGGCTTCTTGGTGATGGGCTTATCGGGGAAGATCGTGATGTAGACACGACCGCCACGCTTCATGTAGCGGGTCATGGCAATACGAGCGGCCTCGATCTGACGGTTGGTGATCCAATGGGCCTCGAGAGCCTGGATACCAAACTCGCCGAAATGCAGCTCGGTATTACCCTTGGCCTGGCCCTTCATGGAGCCACGCTGCACCTTGCGGTGAAGAATACGCTTAGGGGCAAGCACTACTGACCCCTCCTCTCGGAGTTACGACGACGAGGACGGGAAGAGCCCTCGAGTGCAGGGTTGGGAACAGGCTGGCCCGGGAGCTTCTCGCCCAGGTAGATCCAGACCTTCACGCCGCAAGCGCCCATGGTGGTGCTGGCGACAGCCGTGCCGTAGTCGATCTTGGCACGGAGGGTGTGCAGAGGCACGCGACCCTCGCGGTACCACTCACGACGGCCCATCTCGGCACCGCCGAGACGACCGGAGCACTGGATACGGATGCCCTTAGCGCCGGCCTTGCGGGCGGACTGGACAGCCTTGCGCATAGCGCGACGGAAGGCAACGCGGCCCTCGAGCTGCTCGGCGATAGACTGAGCAACGAGGTTGGCGTCGAGCTCGGGGCGCTTGATCTCGACAACGTCGACGGAGAGCTGGCCCTTGGAGACGCCAGCGACCTTCTCGAGCTCGGTGCGGAGGGTATCGATTTCGGCACCCTTCTTACCGATGACAACGCCGGGGCGAGCGGTGAGGATGATGACCTTCACCTTGTCGCCAGCGCGCTCGATCTCGACGCGGGAGACAGCTGCGCGGGAAAGACGCTTCTCGAGGTACTTGCGGATCTCGAGATCGTTACCGAGGGTCTTAGCGTAATCCTTCTCTGCGAACCAGCGGGAGCGCCAGTTCTCGGTGATGCCAAGACGGAAGCCGGTGGGGTAGACTTTCTGACCCATACAGCTTTACGCCTCCTTTCGAGGAGCAACGACGACGGTGATGTGGGAAGTACGCTTCAGAATGCGAGAAGCGGAACCCTTGGCGCGGGGACGGATGCGCTTAAGCGTCGGACCCTCGTCAACATAGGCAGCGGCGACAACCAGGTTGTCGGCACGCAGACCGTTGTTGTTCTCGGCGTTCGCAACGGCGGAACGGAGAACCTTCTCGACATCCACGGCGACGGCGCGGTCGCAGAAGTGGAGGATGTCGAAGGCCTGAGCGACAGGCTTGCGGCGGATCAGATCGACCACCAGGCGGGCCTTGCTGGGGGAAACACGCACGTACTTAGCGACGGCGCGAACCTCGGTGGCCTCAGTTTCAATAGACTTAGTTGCCATTTACGGTTAACCCCCTATTTGGCCTTGTGGCCACGGAACGTACGAGTCGGCGCGAACTCGCCGAGCTTGTGACCAACCATGGACTCGGTAACATACACGGGCACATGCTTGCGGCCGTCGTGGACGGCGATGGTGTGACCAACCATCTCGGGGAAGATGGTGGACGCGCGGGACCAGGTCTTCACGACGTCCTTCTTGCCAGCCTCGTTCATCGCGGTGATACGCGAGAGAAGGCGAGTCTCCACGAACGGGCCCTTTTTGAGACTTCTGCTCATAAGTGCTTTCTCCTAAAACTCGGTATCCGAAATTACTTCTTACGGCGACGAATGATGTGCTGGTTCGAGACCTTCTTCTTCTTGCGCGTACGAAGGCCCTTCGTCGGCTTACCCCAGGGGGTAACAGAGGGACGACCAGAGGTGTGGTTCTTGCCCTCGCCACCGCCGTGCGGGTGGTCGACAGGGTTCATGACGGTACCGCGGACGGTCGGGCGCACGTTCATGTGACGCTTACGGCCGGCCTTGCCGATGACGATGTTGGCGTGATCGGCGTTGCCGACCTCACCGACGGTGGCGCGGCAGGTAACGAGGATGCGGCGCATCTCGGAGGAAGGCATACGGACGATAGCGTACTTGCCCTCCTTACCCATCAGCTGGCAGGAATTACCGGCGGAACGGGCGATAGCAGCGCCCTTGCCCGGCTGGAACTCGACGGCGTGGATGAGCGTACCGACGGGGATGTCGGCGAGGGGCAGAGCGTTGCCCGGCTTGATGTCGGCGTCAGAACCGGACATGATGGTCTGACCGACCTCGAGGCCCTTGGGGGCCAGGATGTAGCGCTTCTCACCGTCAGCGTAGTGCAGCAGAGCGATGCGAGCGGAACGGTTCGGATCGTACTCGATCGTGGCAACCTTGGCGGGCACGCCGTCCTTGTTGCGCTTGAAGTCGATCACGCGGTAACGACGCTTCACGCCGCCGCCCTGGTGGCGGGTGGTGATGCGGCCGTTGTTGTTACGACCGGCCTTCTTGGGCAGGGGCTCGAGAAGAGACTTCTCGGGCTTGGTGCAGGTGATCTCGGAGAAATCGGAGATCGTCTGCCAACGCCTACCAGCGGAGGTCGGCTTAAGGTGCTTTACAGCCATTACAATCCCTTTCAATAGGAATCCGTTAGCCATCGCAGACAGGGATTCGAGGTTCTGCCTCGGGTGCGATGACACCGGACGTATACACGGTTCCGGGCGTGTCCATTTTATACGCCCGAAACCTTGAGCTCTCGCCTCCCCTATTTGGGAGGCATGAGCTCACTCAACAGCAGCGAGTCTTAGGCCTGGTTGCCAAAGACCTCGATGGTGTCGCCCTCGGCCAGCGTGACGATGGCCTTCTTCCAAGAACGGGTCTTGCCGGCGACATAGCGCACGCGCTTGGTCTTGGGCTTGACCGTCAGGGTGTTCACGCGAACGACCTTGACGCCGAAGATCTCCTCGACAGCGTCCTTGATCTGATACTTGTTAGCATCCTTGGCGACCTCGAACGTGTACTTGTTCAGCTCCATGCCGGAGAAGGAACGCTCGGACACGATCGGACGGATGATGATCTCGTGGGCGGTCATTTATGCAAGCACCTCCCCGAAGTGAGCGGCGATGTCGGCGGGCATCAGCACAGCGTTGTTGTTGACGAGATCGTAGGTGTTGGCCTCGTCGGCAGTGATGATGAACGTCTTGGGAATGTTGCGGAACGACAGGTAGGCGTTGACGTCCTCATCGCGAACGATGATGGTCAGACGCTTGCCCTCAAGGCCGAGAGCCTTGAGCATGGCGACGGCAGCCTTGGTGGAAGGCTTCTCGAAGCCGTAGTCGTCGACGAGCACGAGCTCGCCATCGGCCAGCTTGGCGGACAGCGCGGAGCGCATAGCCAGCTTGACCTCCTTGTTGTTCATACGCTTAGCGTAGGAACGGGGCTTGGGGGCGAAGACAACGCCACCGTGACGCCACTGGGCAGCACGGATGGAACCCTGGCGGGCACGGCCGGTGCCCTTCTGACGCCAAGGCTTCTTGCCGCCACCGGAAACCTCAGAGCGACCCTTAGCAGACTGGGTGCCCTGACGCCAAGAGGCCATCTGGCACTTGACGATGTGGTGCATAACGTGGATGTTCGGCTCGATGCCGTACACCTCAGCGGCGAGCTCGGCCTCGGCGACCTTCTTGCCCTCGCTGTTCTTTACTTCAAACTTTGCCATTTAAGTGTTCTCCTTGGTATGACGCTGGGCTAAATGGGCTGGGCCCTTAGGCCATACGGATGGCGACGAGACCATTCTTGGCACCCGGGACAGCGCCCTTGACCAAGATGAGGTTCTGCTCGGCATCGATGCGGACAACGGAAAGGTTCTTGACGGTAACGCGCTCGTTACCCATGTGACCGGCCATCTTGACGCCCTTGAGGACGCGCGCAGGATAGGCGCACTGACCGATAGAACCGGGGTGACGCTGGAAGTGAGAACCATGCGTCATAGGACCGCGGCGCTGACCCCAGCGCTTGATGCGACCCTGGAAGCCCTTACCCTTGGAGGTACCGATGACGTCGACCTTCTCGACATCAGCGAAATCAGCGACGGTGACGACCTCGCCGACCTTGTGCTCCTCGCCGTTCTCGACGCGGACCTCACGAAGGAAGCGGACAGGCTCGACGCCAGCCTTGGCGAAGTGACCAGCCATGGGCTTGTTCACGTTCTTGGCCTTGATGTCGCCGAAACCGATCTGGACGGCGTCATAGCCGTCGGTTGCCTGAGTTTTAACCTGCGAGACAGCGCAGGGGCCAGCCTGGATGACCGTGACGGGAACGACGTTATCGTCCTCGTCCCAAACCTGGGTCATGCCAATCTTGCGGCCGAGAATCATGCTGATCAAGATATGATCCCAACTCTCGCGTGGTCTTGGGACAATGCGTACACCACCGAGCGTACGCCCCTAGAGGACCACTACTTACACGACGTGCTCCCCAGCCTTGTATTTCGCCCGGACTACCTGACAACCCTATTAAGCAGGCATTTTGTCCAGCCAGAATACTCCCCTGGTTTCACACAGCTGTTTAGTATACACGGCTGCGGGCGTATCCATCGAGATTCATATTTCACTCACATTGTTTACGCAGGTAAAGTGCGTGGATGGCTCCCGAGCACGGCGGAGGGCCGGAGAAATATATTAAGGTCCCTGCTCTACAGTCCTGCGCAAGACGGAGAGCACATTAAGTGCTCTCCTTTGCGTGCGGAACTCGCGATGACCTTAATATATTTCTCCGGCCCTCCGCCGTGCTCGGGAGACGACACGTTGATGTCTGCTTAACTCTGCTCGCTCAGCTAATTACTTTGTTGAGGATCGATGATTTGCTGCAAGATAAACTTGGATTGGGGCGCGTTGCCTTCTTCTCCCGACTTTTCCTCTTCGAAATCGAAAATCATGATGGCGCAGTTGGGGAGTTTTGTTGGGAACTCGAAGCCCTCTGGGGCTGCAGCTTTGATGAATTGGCGGCTGGCGCTGCCGTGGCTTACTGCTAGAAGGGTTTCGATGCCCTCAGAGCCCATGAGATTGGTGAGGGTGCCCACCATGCGCTCCTGCAGGGCATGGCTTCCTTCTCCGCCAAATGGGATCAGGTCCTCGCCGGGGTCCCAGACGTCGGTGGGTAGGGCGTCGTGGGGGCCTTCTTCGAAGGTGCCGTAGCTGCGCTCGATGATGCCTTCGCAGGGCTCGACTGCTGCATCCCGGCCGAGGAGTTCGGTTGCGACGAGACTTGCCGTGTCCATGGCTCGGCCTAAGGGCGAAGAGACCACTTTGTCGGGGACGACGCCGTGGGCTTTGAGCCATGCGGCTGCCATTCCCGCTTGTTTGCGGCCGAGGTCGGTCAACGGAGAATCGCAGCGGCCCTGGACCAGCTTTTTAACGTTGAATTCTGTCTGACCGTGGCGGAGTAGATACAGCTTCTTCATGCTCTCCCCTTCTGCATAACCTGCTTTGCCGGCACAGCCTTACTCGTGGGTATGGCCTACGTAGTCTTCGTCGATCGTGATCTTGGCAATCGACTTGGGATATTCGGATTCGACACGTTTCGCCAACGCGCGCTTTAGGTCCTCGGCGTTCATCGCCAAATCCGAGGGTCGCACGCAGTCAAAAATCACATTGGTGTGCGTGGGGCCCGGTACGCAACGCAAGTCGTGAATCGAAAGGCGGCTATCAATCTCCTGAGCCATGGCGTTAATGCGTAAACGCATGCTCGCCACCTTGGGATCGTCGGTCACGATGGGGTCGTAATGGAGCGTGACAATCATGCCGTCTTCGTTCCTAAACGCCTGCTCAATATTGTCGAGCGTGTCATGGCTTTTCAGCGGGCTGGCCTCGGCTGCCATCTCGGCGTGAGCGCTTGCGAACTTCCTGCCCGGGCCGTAGTCGTGAACCATCAAATCGTGAACGCCCAAAACGCCGGGGTAGCTCATGATCTTGTCTCGAATGTGCTTGACCAGCTTAGGATCGGGCGTCTGGCCCAAAAGCGGGCTCACCGTATCCTGGATGAGTTCAAAACCGCTCCAGCCAATATAGGCACCAACGGCAAGGCCGACCCAAGCGTCAAGGTTGATGCCCGTCACCTGCGAAACAATTGCGCACGCCAGTACGGCGCCCGTGGCAAGAACATCGTTCTTGGAATCCTGCGCGGTCGCATGCAGCGTCTCGGACTCAATGCGATCGCCGAGCTTTTGGTTGAGGGCCGCCATCCAGAGCTTTACGACCATCGAAAGTACTAGAACTGCCACCAGGGCAAGCGAGAACTCGACAGGTTCGGGGTGGATGACGCGCTCGACCGAGGACTTCACCAGCTCAACGCCAATCAGCAGCACGAGTGCCGCCACGACCAGACCCGAGAGATACTCGTAGCGACCGTGGCCGTAAGGATGCTCGGGGTCGGCCGGCTTGCTCGCCAGCTTAAAGCCCAGCACGCTCACGATATTCGAGCTGGCATCGGACAGGTTGTTCATGGCATCTGCCACGATCGAAACCGAACCCGACAGCACGCCAATTGCACCCTTCGCAGCGCATAGTGCCACATTGGCGAGAATACACACCATGCCCGTCAACGTACCCACGCGTGCACGGTCGCCCTGCGCACGCTTAACAATCCACTCGACCATCTATATCCGCCCCCACGGTACTACCTATATATCTATTGCTCAAACGGATTGTAGTGTAGCCACTTTGCCCCACAGATACAAAAAGGCCGCAACCCACACGGGCCACGACCTTGGAACATGACAAAGGAATCGTCCTTTTGTCGCACAGGTTTATACGCTTGCTTCAGCAGCGCTCGCCACTGTTTCGGGCGAATCGACTTCGTCTTCTGCCGCCCGCCCCCTCGCCGACACCACGCCAAAGCAGTAGCTCAGCGCCGCAGACACCGCAAATGCCACACCGCCGGCAGCGCAGCACCACAGCAGGTTCGAGATACCGCCCGTGGCAAAGCCAATGACCATGAGGACATTCGTCATGCCGATGGTATAGGCCGTAACGTGGCCCACGGCCGCAACAAGGCCTCCGACGGCGCCGCCGATGGCCATGCACGTCAGGCACCTGCCATATTTGAAGCCGCAACCGTACAGCGCCGGCTCGCTTACGCCGCCAAGAACGCCCGAGATTGAATAGCCCAGCATGAGCGCCTTCTCGTCCTTATCCGCAACGCGGAGCGACGCGCCAAAGGGCATGCCCCAAACGGCGAACGTTGCCATCGTCGCGGCGATCAGGATGCACGAATCCGTTCCCACACTCATAAACTGCGCATAGGCGAGCGATAGGACAACGTTGCTGACGCCCGCGATCTTAAGAAACTCCCAGCCCGCGGCAAGCCCCATGAGCGTGAGCAGCGACACGATGCCACCGGAATTGCCAAGCATAAACATAAGCTGGCCCAACAGCATGCCCAGATAGCTGCCCGCCGGCGCCGTAATACACAGCGAAACCGGAACCATAACGAGCATGGTTGCAAACGGAACGAACGAAAACGCCACGGCCTGAGGGATAACGCGCCGAAAGAAACACTCCACTCGCCATAGCACGGGCACCGAGATGAGAACCGGGATAACAGTTGTCGTGTAATCGTTGACCGGCGCGGGAAGCAGGCCATACACGGAAGTCATCGATGCCCCCGTCGTCGATGCGGCATCGACGAGCTTAAGCAGATCGGGCGCAATCAATACGCCGCCCAGCATCATGCCCAGCTGCTCCGAGCAACCGAGCTGGCGGGCAGCCGCCCAACCAAGATAAATGGGCAAAAAGTAGTAGCCGGCGTTATAGAGCCAACTGTAGAACAGGCGATAGATTTCGGAATCGGCAGACCACAGGCCCAGCATGCCTTCGCCCATAATGACGGCGACGGTACGGAACAACGCCGCGCAGACAATAAACGGCAGCGCCGACATCATGCTTTTGGACAGATAGTCCACCACGGCCATGGCGTTTGATGAGACCGTCGTTGTAAACGAGGTGTTAGAAACTTGTGACATGGAACGCCTTTCCCAATGTGACATACAGACTTTTCCTTTGTCACATCGTGTGGTACTGACCGATTGTGCGGTACTTTTCGTAGCGGAGGTTTGTGAGGGTGGCGTCGTCGAGCTGCCCAAGCGTATCGAAGGCATCAAATGCCGAGGACATGACGGCACCGGCGATCTCCTCATGCGACAGGCCCCTATCGTCAACAATGCCGTCGATGATGCCGAGCGCCAACAGATCGGGGGCCGTGAGCTTCAGCGCCTCGGCGGCCTCATCCGCGCGCTCGGTATCCTTCCACAGGATCGACGCACAGGCCTCGGGGCTCACGACCGAATAGGCCGAGCTCGAGAGCATCAGGATGCGGTCGGCCACGGATAGCGCCAGCGCGCCACCAGAGCCGCCCTCGCCTGTCACCACCGAGACAATCGGCGTCTTAAGGCCGCTCATCTCCATGAGATTCTGGGCGATCGCCTCGCCCTGGCCGCGCTCCTCGGCACCGATGCCGCAAAACGCGCCCGAAGTATCGACCAGGCACAGAACCGGTCGACCAAACTTTTCGGCCTGACGCATAAGGCGACGCGCCTTGCGGTAGCCCTCGGGATGCGCCATGCCAAAGTTGCGGCGGATACGCTCTTTGGTCGTGGTGCCGCGCTCGATGGCGATAACCGTCACGGGTCGCCCGTCCTTCCAGCCGATGCCGCCCACCACAGCGGCGTCGTCGCCAAAGTAACGGTCGCCGTGCAGCTCCACAAATCCATCCAGGCCCAACGAGATCATCTCACCCGCCGTGGCGCGATCTGCCAAGCGGGTCTGCTTGACAATCTCGAGCGCGGTTTTTGGTGCCGTCGAGCACTTAAACAAGTGTCCCAGCTTTTTGCCGCGGCGACCCGCATGGACGATCTCATGCGGTGCCCCCAGGCCGGACGCGTGCCCTTCGTGCAGCGCCAACAGCTCGCCTACCGTGAGCGCAATCTCGCCACGCGGAACAACGGCATCGCAAAAGCCGTGCTCCAGCAAAAACTCGGAGCGCTGGAATCCCTTGGGCAGGCGTTTGTGCATGTTCTGCTCGATCACGCGCGGGCCGGCAAATGCCGTCAGGGCATCGGGCTCGGCCAGGATAATGTCGCCCTCCATGGCAAAGCTCGCGGTCACGCCGCCAGTCGTGGGGTCGGTGAGCACCGTGATATACAGGCCGCCCGCC
Source organism: uncultured bacterium (assembly GCA_905215115.1). Classification (GTDB taxonomy): domain Bacteria; phylum Actinomycetota; class Coriobacteriia; order Coriobacteriales; family Coriobacteriaceae; genus Collinsella. The sequence continues at coordinate 11,839 of CAJMOP010000050.1, forward strand.
TCGCTGTGGCGCCTAACCGCCGCAGAAATCTTGGCCATCTGCATAAGCGATGTCACACCCTCTTGCATGCGCGCACCGCCCGAAACGGTAAAGCCGACAACTGGCAATCCCATCTCGGTCGCACGCTCAAATGTGCGACAGATCTTCTCGCCCACCACGGAACCCATCGAGCCCATCATGAAGTTGGCGTCCATAAAGAAAAGCGCCGTATCGCAACCGCAGATTTTGCCCTTGCCGCACACAACGGCATCGCGCTCGCCCGAACGCTCGACCGCGCCCTTGAGCTTGTCGGCATAACCGGGAAACGAGAGGAAGTCCTCCGACGCCAGATTGGCATCCCATTCCTCAAACGTGCCCTCGTCGACCGTCATGCGCATGCGCGCGCGACCGCTCACGCGAAAGTGTTTGCCGCAACGAGGACAGACCTCGAGGTTGTCGTGCAGGCGTGCCTCATCGATCACACGGCGGCACTCCGGGCACTTGATAAACACGTGGCGCGCGGGAAACTCGGCGCACGACTCGGCCATCGGCCCCTCGAGGACGTTGACCGTCTTCGCTTTTCTATTCATCAGCATAGAGATGCCCCATCAGATCGGTGTGGTACATGCCCGACAAGAACTCATCGTTTGCCAGCACGTCGAGCTGCAGTTCGCTGTTTTCGCTCACGCCCTCAATCACGAGCTCGCCCAGGGCCGTGCGCATCTTGCGAATAGCGCCGTCACGCGTGGGCGCGCACACGATGAGCTTGCCGAGCATGGAGTCGTAGTACGGCGGAACGTTCGCACCGGTAAACATGGCGGAATCCCAGCGCACGCGCGGACCACCCGGCACACGCAACGCGGTGACCGTTCCGCATGACGGCAGAAAGTCCGGCGTTTCGGCATTGATGCGGCACTCCATGGCGTGGTTGCGAACCGGCATGTCCTCCTGCTCAAAGGGCAGAGGCTGGCCGGCTGCCACGCGCAGCTGCCACTTGACCAAGTCGGTATCGGTCACAAACTCCGTAACCGGATGCTCCACCTGCAAGCGCGTGTTCATTTCCATGAAGTAGAAATTGCCGTCGTCCGAATACAGGAACTCGATGGTACCGGCTCCTTCGTAGCCGACGGCACGAGCCAGGTCACGCGCTGCCTTGTGCATGCGAGCACGAATGTCGTCGCGTCCGTCGAGGCACGGCGCGGGGCTCTCCTCGATCAGCTTTTGGTTGCGACGCTGAACCGAGCACTCGCGCTCGCCGAGCGAAAACACATGGCCCTGCTTATCGGCCATAATCTGCACCTCGACATGGTGCGCCGGCGCGACGAACTTCTCCATGTAGCACTCGCCGTCGCCAAAGACGGCCTCGCCCTCGGCACGTGCCTCGATGAACGCCTTTGCCGCATCTTCCACGCGCTCGACCTTGCGAATGCCGCGACCGCCACCGCCGGCGCGCGCCTTAATAAGCA
>CAJMOP010000051.1 GCA_905215115.1 uncultured bacterium
ACGCCCGAGGCCGCCGCTAAGGCCGAGGAGCTGAGCCGTCCGCTCGAGGAGCTCGGCGGCGCTTCGCTGGCTGACGCCCTGCTGGCTCCCACGCGCATTTATGTGAAGCCGATTCTTGAGCTGCTGCGCGGCGGCGCCAACGTGCATGCTATCGCCCACATCACCGGCGGCGGTATTACCGAGAACCTCAACCGCGCGCTTGCCGACGACGTTGACGCCGTGGTCACCCGCAACGGTGCCGAGATGGGCTGGGACGTTCCGCCCGTCATTACCTACGTGTCGCGCCAGGCCGAGCTTGCGCCCAACGAGGCTTGCAAGACCTTCAACATGGGCGTCGGCCTGTGCCTGATCGTCGCCCCCGAGGACGAGGCTGCCGTGACCGAGGCTCTGGTCGCGCTGGGCGAGAAACCGTTCCGCGTGGGCGAGTGCGTCGAGGGCTCCGGTGAGGTCGTGTACTCCGATGAGCGCTAACGAGCAGATGGCTGCCGCCGAGGGCCTGGACTTTGTGCCCTATACCCGTCCGACCGGCACCGATACGGCCGAGCCGCTTAAGATCGGTGTGCTCATCAGCGGCTCTGGCACCAACCTGCAGGCGCTGATTGACCTGATCGCCGCCGGCAAACTCAATGCTTCGATCGAGCTGGTGGTCTCGAGCCGTCCTTCGGCCAAGGGCTTGCAACGCGCCGAGCGTGCAGGTATCCAGACGCTGACGCTCTCCAAGGATGTCTATGCCGACCCTATTGCCGCCGACGAGATCATCGCGCACGAGCTGCTCGAGCGCGGCTGCGAATATGTGGTCATGGCCGGCTACATGCGCATGGTGCGCACGCCTCTGCTGGTGGCGTTTCCCAACCGCGTGGTTAATCTGCATCCGGCGCTGCTGCCGAGCTTTACCGGCGCGCATGCGATCGACGATGCCTTTGTCCGCGGCGTTAAGGTGACCGGTGTGACCGTGCACTTTGCCAACGAGATCTACGACAACGGCCCCATCATCGCCCAGCGCGCGCTGGCTGTCGAGGAAGGCTGGGATGTCGACATGCTCGAGGAGCACATCCATGCGATCGAGCATGTGCTGTATCCCGAGGTCGTGCAGATGCTCGCCGACGGTCGCGTCCACGTGCTAGAGAGCGGCAAGGTCGCAATTGATCCGGCACGCTAGTCGTGTGTAAGAGGGCTCATTGAGCGTTCTTTGGGACGTAAGCGATCTAGAAAATCTGATAGGGCCCTGTCCGTGCGCGGGCGGGGCCCTTTTGTGTGGTCTACTCTGTTTGCTATACTGCTAGCAAGTAGAGAGGAGCCGCTATGGGTACAGCAACGGTGCAGCTCAACACACGAATCGACCCTATGCTCAAGGCCGGTGGCGATGCGGTCCTGACTCGTAATGGGCTGGGGCCGAGTGACGCCATTCGTGCGCTTTGGACCTATCTTGCCGAGCATCAAACGTTGCCGGGATTTATGGTGACGGATAAGTGCGAGACGCCCCGTGCGAAGAGTCTTGCCGAACAGGGGTGTGGTCTGGCTTTTTCCTCATTGGGGTTGAGCTTCTCAGATTTTGCGCCAGGCGAATCATCGGCGGACAACTGGGATGCCGTACGCGATGATATGTATGACGCGATGATTGCCGACATAGAGGCGAATTGCCGATGATTGAGGCAAAGCGGCTCTTGGTGGACACGAATGTTTGGCTTGATTACTACCTGCAAGAGGGCGCATTCGACAACGTGAGAAGATTGGTTGAACTGGCCGAAGCGGGAAAGATCGACCTTCTGTACGCGCCAACGACGGCAAAGGACGTGTTCTATATCTTGCCTCGGCGTCTAGCTCGACGGAATGTGAATGGGATTAACGCTTCGTTCGGTCCGGCTGCATGGGCATGCGTCGAGCATATGATGCAGGTGGCAACGGCTTCCCCGCTTTCGATGGCGGAGTGCGAGATGGCGCGCATGCTTGGCAAGCGCATGCCGGACCTCGAGGACAATCTCATTATTGCCTCGGGCGATACGGCGGATGTTGACTACGTAGTCACGAGCGACCGACGCATGTTGGAGACGATGCCCGAGGTATGCTTGACGCCCGCGCGCGCACTCGAGCTCATCGGGATCCTCGGCTAACCTTGCATACCCCGTTTCGCTATCATATTGAGCATTGTGGCCCTCATGCAACTTTGGAGGACGGTATGGCGGATAACGAAGCACTGTTTACGCCTGAGCTGGTGTTTTTTGATTGGGAGTGCGCGACGCCCGCCGAGGTGTTTGCGCGACTCGAAGGCGAACTTGCCCCACGCGGCTACATCTGCACCGGTTGGCTCGACGCCGTCCGCACGCGCGAGGATGCCTATCCCACGGGCCTTGCCATGCCGGCGGCCAACATCGCCATCCCACACACCGACCCGGGGTTTGTGGCCAAGCCCTATATCGCGGTGGTAAAGCCCGCCACGTCCGTGACATTTAACGCTATGGCTGGCATGGGTGCTCCGGTGCCGGCGCAGATCGTCATCAATCTGGGCATCGCCGAGCCGGGCGGCCAGGTCGAGGCCCTGCAAGCGCTCATGAACATCTTTATGGACGCCGATGCCGCAGCCGACGTGCTCGGCCAGACCACGCCGCAGGGCATGGTCGACGCCATCCGCCGCCACTTCTAAGGTGGGGCTAAGCCGGCACCTAGGGACGTTCCTTATGTGCCGGCACTTGGGGACTGTCCCTAACTGCCGGCTGCCAGAGCTGTCCCCTTTGCACCAAAATGGTGCAGATTAACCTGTCCCCAATGCACCAAGCGTGCCGCGGGGGCTGCGTTGTGACACAATGGCGTTTGTTCGATTCGTTATGCGAAAGGCCAACTATGGCAAATAAGAAAAAGAACCCCGCACCCGAGCCGACGCCCGAGCAGCAGGCTCGCGCCGCCTCCAGCTCTCGCAAGAAGCAGCGCAAGACCCGCGTGTCCAAGACTGTCAAGATCGTTCTGGTGGTCATCGGCGTGCTGGCGATGCTGCTTTCCGTCTCGGCGATGGCGTGCTCCGGCCTTATGTCGCAGGCCGAGGACACCTCGGGCTACAAGCTGACCGGCGGTGTTGCTGCTACTATCAACGGCACCAACCTCACCGAGGACACCGTGACCAAGCAGATCATGAACATGCGCACGTCCTACGGCTACACCAAGGACAAGGACTGGGCGCAGTATCTGGTCGACAACGACCTCACGCCCAAGAAGTATCGCAAGCAACTCATCGACTCCTACACGCAGCAGATTCTGCTTCAACAGGCACAGAAAGAGAACGGCGTGACGGTGTCGGACGAGGAGGTCGAGAAGGCTTGGAAGGACGCGTGCAAGAGCGCGGGCGGTGCCAAGGCCTTTAAGAAGACCCTCAAGACCTACGGCTATACCGAAGACACCTACAAGGATTCGCTCAAGGAGAGTCTGGCGCAGCAGAAACTCAAGGATGCCGTCGCGCCCACGAGCAAGCCCAAGGACAGCGAGATTGTCGATTGCATCAACGAAAACCTGTCCAGCTACAACGACGCCCGCCGCTCGTCGAACATCCTGATTAAGGTTGATTCCGACGCATCTGACGAGGACAAGGCCGCCGCCAAGGCCAAGGCGCAGGAGTGCCTGGACAAGATCAACTCCGGCGAGCTGAGCTTTGAGGACGCCGTGGAGCAATATTCCGACGACACCGGCTCCAAGGAGAAGAAGGGCGATGTGGGTTGGGATAAGCTCACCACCTTCGTCGACAGCTACCAGACGGCGCTCGAGGGGCTCAACAAGGGCGATGTGAGCGACGTGGTCGAGTCGACGTACGGCTACCACATCATCAAGTGCACCGACTACTTCCATGTCGATAATCAGGTTGATGGCATCAACCAGGTGCCCAAGGCCATCAAAAAGTACGTTTCCAACGTGGTGAAGACGCAGGCAGAGAGCACTGCGTACAGCGAGTGGCTGGAGCAGTACAAGAAAGACGCCGACATCACCGTTAACCCCATGCCCAAGGACGTGCCGTACAACGTCAGCCTGAAGGGCGTCACCAAGAGCTCGACCGACGATTCGTCGACGACTGAGTAATCATGGGACGGTGCTCGTGCGAGTGCTGCCCACACTATTGAGGAGGATTTGCAGATGACCAACGAAGAGCTGCAGCAGGAAATGATCGCCGCCATGAAGGCCAAGGACAAGGTTCGCCTGTCCATCATTCGCCAGGTTAAGGCCGAGGTGAAGAATATCGAGGTCAACGAGCGTCGCGATGTGACCGAGGAAGACGTCAACAACATGATCAAGCGTCTGATTAAGCAGACGAGTGAGACGCTGGAGATGTCCATTAAGGCCGGTACCGACCAGGAGCGTACCGACAACCTGACCGAGCAGGTCAAGATTCTGGAGAGCCTGCTGCCCGCGCAGGTTTCGGGTGAGGAGCTCGAGGCTTTGATCGAGAAAGTCATCGCCGAGCTGGGTGCCACGTCCAAGAAGCAGATGGGCCAGGTCATGGGCGCACTCGGCAAAGCCACCGGCGGCAACTTCGACAAGCCTGCGGCGGCAAAGATCGTCGGAGCAAAGCTCGCGTAATTTGTTACGCGGTTTTACCAAACCGCGTAACGGCTCGACGCTGCAAACCCGTACACACGGCAATCTGACGTTCAATTTCAAGGGCGCGACCATAAGGTCTGCGCCCTTTCATTTCACGTCACCCTGCTCGCGTGTACGAGTTTTCGCTGACTTATGTTCAACAAGGACGGTTGGGCGCTCACTGGGGACAGACTTAAATGAGTGCCCAATGAGCAGGTACTCATTTAAGTCTGTCCCCAACGAGTGGGTGGAAGGTTGCGGGTTCTTTACGGGGGCGCAGTGTGGACTGCGGAAATGTGGTTCTTTCCGTACAATAGTTCAACTCGTGTAAACGCAGGGAAGGGACATTCATGGCAGACATGATCGAGATCAAGCATCTCAACAAGTACTTTGGCGACCTGCATGTGCTCAAAGATATCAACCTCACCGTCAAGCGCGGCGAGAAGCTCGTAATGATCGGGCCTTCCGGCTCGGGAAAGTCGACGCTCATCCGCTGCGTCGATTATCTTGAGGAGCCCACATCGGGCGAGGTCGTCATCGACGGTACGCCGCTCACCAAAAAGAACCACCTGGAGATGGCTCGCAAGTATAGCTCCATGGTGTTTCAGCAGTTCAACCTGTATCCCAACATGACGGTGCTCGGTAACCTGACGCTCGCGCCCATCAAGCTGCAAAAGAAGAGCAAGGAGGAGGCGACCGAGATCGCCATCGCCGCGCTCAAGCGCGTCGGCATGGCGCATAAGGCCGGCGAGTATCCGCAGAACCTCTCGGGCGGTCAGCAGCAGCGCATCGCCATCGCCCGTGCCCTGTGCACCAAGCAGCCCATCATCCTGTTTGACGAACCGACCTCGGCGCTCGACCCCGAGATGGTCCAGGAAGTCTTGGACGTTATGATTGAGCTTGCGCAGGAGGATATCACCATGATCTGCGTGACGCACGAGATGGGCTTTGCGCGCCAGGTGGCCGACCGCGTCATCTTTATGGAGGACGGCCGTATCCTGGAGGAGGGCACGCCCGAGCACTTCTTCGATAACCCCGAGAACCCGCGCTGCCGCGAGTTCCTGTCCAAGATTCTGCACTAGGCGCGGTGATGGACATGACGGATATGACGAGGGCGGCTGTATCGCGCCGTCACTTTTTGCAGCTGGCTGGCGCCGGCATGCTTGCGCTGACGGGGACCGCGCTTGCCGGTTGCGGCAACTCCACCAGCGGCGAGGGTTCCGACAAGGGATCCAAGCTTGCGGCCATTAAGTCGCGTGGCCATCTGAATGCCGGCGTTAAGAAAGACGTTCCCGGCTACGGCTATTACGACACCGCCAAGGGTCGCTTTGAGGGCATGGAAGTCGATTTGTGCTACCAGATCGCCGCTGCCGTCTTTGGCGTGAGCTACAAAGAGGCCCGCGCCCAGGAGCTTGTCGAGTTTACTGACGTAACGCCCAAGACGCGCGGCCCGCTGATCGATAACGGCCAACTCGACGTGGTCGCGGCGACCTACACCATCACCGACGAGCGCAAGAAGAGCTGGGATTTCTCGACGCCGTACCGCACCGACTACGTGGGACTCATGGTCAAGAAGCGTTCGGGCTTTACCTCGATTGAGGACCTGGACGGCAAGGTCATCGGCGTGAGCCAGGGTGCCACCACGCAGGGCCTGATCGAGCAGATGATCAAGGACAACGGCTTTAGCTGCAAGCCCGAGTTTAGGGCCTTTAGCGGCTACCCCATCATCAAGAGCTCGCTCGACGCCGGCAATATCGACGTCTTTGCCATGGACCGCTCCACGCTGGCCGGTTACATGAACGAGACCGTTGAGCTGTTGCAGCCCGAGGTCAAGTTTGGCGAGCAGGGCTACGGCGTGGCGACCAAGAAGGGCTGCGACCTTTCGGCCGTGGTCGATCAGGTGATTTGCAATCGTCTGGCCGACGGCTGGCTCGACCAAGAGGTCAAGACCTGGGGTCTTGTATAGGCGCATCGTCCAAGGAAGGAATCAAATGCTCGAAGGATTATTTGACGCCGACCGTTGGTCGACGACATTTCAAAACATGGGGCCCTTCTGGGGGGGCTTTGGCGTGACGCTACAGGTGGTCGTTGCCGGTCTGCTGCTGTCGCTGGTGCTGGGCACGCTGCTGGGTGTGTTCTCTACCACCCGTTCGCGCGTGCTGCGCGCCATAAGCCGCGTGTACGTGGAGTTTTACCAGAACACCCCGTTGCCCGTGCAGGTGCTCTTTATGTACATGGCTGGTCCGCAGTTTTTGCAGGCCATAACCGGTGCCGACCAGACGGTGCGCATCGCGCCGTTCGTGCTGGGCTTCTTGGGCGTGGGCCTGTATCACGCGGCCTACATCTCGGAGGTTATCCGCACCGGTATCGAGGCGGTTCCGCGCGGTCAGATGGAGGCGGCGCAGAGCCAGGGCTTCACCCGTGCGCAGGCGTACTGGTACATCGTGCTGCCCCAGACATTCAAGATCATTCTGCCGCCGCTGTGCAACCAGGCACTCAACCTAGTCAAGAACACGTCGGTGCTGGCGCTTGTGGCCGGCGGCGACCTTATGTACCGTTCCGACAACTTTGTGAGTCTGTACGGTTACCTGCAGGGATACATCGTCTGCTGCCTTATGTACTTCATCATCTGCTTTCCGCTCGCCATGCTGGTGCAGTGGCTCGAGCGCCGCTCCAAGGAGCGTCCGCGCGGCGTGAGCCTCGCCGAGCTGGGGCTCGACAACGTAGAGGAGGCCTAGCGCATGGAAATCTTCAACGCGACCAACCTGCTCTACATTTGGGGCGGCTTTGTTAAGACGATCGAGATCTCGGCGCTGTCGATCTTTTTCTCGCTCATCTTTGGCACGGTGCTGGCGCTTGTTAAAAGCTATGCGCCCCGCCCGTTCCGTATTTTGGTGAGCGCCTATATCGAGCTGTTCCGTTGCACGCCGAACCTGCTGTGGATCCTGTTTATCTACTTTACGGTGCAGGGTTTGGACATTGTGATTTCGACCATCGCCTTTACGCTGTTTACCAGCGCTGTTATGGCCGAGATTGTGCGCGGCGGCCTCAACTCGATTCCGCGCGGCCAGTTTGAGGCAGCGCAGAGCCAAGGCTTCGGCTTTTTTGCCACCATGCGCTACATCATTCTGCCGCAGACGTTTAAGACAATCATCCCGGCGCTGTTTAGCCAGTGCACGACCGTCATTAAGGACAGCTCGTATCTTTCGGGCATTAACGTGGCCGAGCTCATGTACACGGCAAATGTCGTGATGGCCCACGCGATCGATCTGTCGCAGGTGCTTATGCTCTACGGCCTGGTGTTTGCGATGTACTTTGTGCTCAACTTTGGTATCTCGCTGCTGGTGAGGGCATATCAACGCCGCATCGTGGCCGCATAGTCCTGCTTCCCCAAGCACGGCACCTTGCCCCTCAATCGTCGCTTGCGTACATTTAGTACGCGGCGCTCCTCTTTCGGGGCAATCTGCCGCACTTGGGAAACCAGGACGGTCGTAAGTGACAAAATGGGAATCAGGAATTGCCTTTTCTCATTTGTTAGAAAGGAATCGCGATGAGCGATCTGGAGAACAAGAAGAATCCTGTGGTCATTACCATCGCGCGCGACTTTGGCGCCGAGGGCCACGAGATTGGCCGCATGCTTGCCGACGAGTTGGGGATTCCGCTGTACGATAACGAGCTGCTGGTACGTGCGTCGCTGCGCGCGGGCGAGTCGCTCGACAAGATGGCCGCCTACGACGAGCGTCTGGCCGTGGAGAACATGGCGTTCCTGCCCGACCGCTACGACGCGCGTTCGTACTCGGACAAGTTGTTCCAAAAGATGAGCCAGGTGATTTTGGACCTGGGCGAGACCGAGAGCTGCATTATCGAAGGCCGCCTGTCCGATTACCTGCTGCGTAACAACCCCAACCACATTGCCGTGTTGGTGACCGCTCCTTTTGAGGACCGCGTCGAGATTGTGCGCAAGAAGCGTGGCCTTAATAAAAAGAAGGGCGCCAAGCTGGTCAAGCAGCAGCAGAAGGCGCGCGAGGCGTTCTATAAGCGCTACAGTGCCGGAAAGTGGAAGATGACGAGCGGTAAAGACATCGTCGTCAACCGCGCCAAGCTGGGCCGCGAGGGCTGCAAAGACGTTATCGCCGCTGCCTACCGCTACAAAGTAGCGCAGCTCGAAGACTAACCGACCAAAACCACCACAAAGGGTACAGGCACCTTTGTGGTGGTCGGGCGGCCGGCATAGAAAAAAGCCCCCGCCGGGCGTGTGCTCGACGGGGACTTTGCCGTTTGATGGCTAGCACTGCAGGTGATTACTCGCCCAGCAGGCTCTTGGTGATGGAAGCGGCGGCCTTCTTGCCGGCGCCCATCGCCAGAATGACCGTAGCGGCACCGGTGACGATGTCGCCGCCGGCCCAGATGCGGGGATCGGTGGTCTGGCCGGTCTCCTCGTCGGCAACGATGTAGCCCCACTTGTTGAGCTCCATCTTGCCGCCGATCTTCTTTGCGAAGGGGTTGGCGTTGGTGCCGATAGCCGAGATAGCGACGTCGCAGGGGATCTCCTCGATGGCGCCCTCGATGGGCACCGGGCGGCGACGGCCGGACTCGTCAGGCTCGCCGAGCTCCATCTTCTGGACCTTGACGGCGCACACGGAGCCGTCTTCGCCAGCGACAAACTCGAGCGGGGAGACGAGCGGCAGAACCTCGACGCCCTCGGCCTTAGCATGGTGCAGCTCGGCGCGACGGCAGGGCATCTCGTCCTCGGTACGACGGTAGGCGATGATGGCGTGCTCGGCGCCCAGACGCTTGGCGGTACGGACGGCGTCCATAGCCACGTTGCCGCCACCAAAGACGACGACGTTCTTGCCGTGCTTGGTGGGGGTGTCGTACTCGGGGAACTTGTTGGCCTTCATCAGGTTCACGCGGGTGAGGTACTCGTTAGCGAAGAAGACGTTGGGCAGGTTCTCGCCGGGGACGTTGAGGAACTTGGGCAGGCCTGCGCCGGTCGCCACGTAGATGGCGTCGAAGCCCTGCTCGAACAGCTCCTCGGCCGTGGCCATATTGCCCACGACGGAGTTGTACTCAAACTTGACGCCCATGTCCTCCAGGCCGTCAATCTCGCGCTTGACGACTGCCTTGGGCAGGCGGAACTCGGGGATGCCGTAGACCAGCACGCCGCCGCCGGTGAAGAAGGCCTCGAAGACGGTAACGTCAAAGCCGTTACGGGCGAGCTCGCCGGCGCAGGTGATGCCGGACGGGCCGGAGCCGACGACGGCGACCTTCTTGCCGTTCTTGGGGGCCATCTTGGGCGTGGAAGCGAGCTCGGGGCGGTCACCCAGGAAGCGCTCGAGCTGGCCGATGGCCACGGGCTCGGACTTCTTACCACGGATGCACTTGCCCTCGCACTGGTTCTCCTGCGGGCAGACGCGGCCGCAGATGGCGGGAAGCATGGAGTCCTCGCGGATGGTATCGAGAGCGCCGCCGAAGTCCTTCGCGCGGATCTGCTCGATAAAGCGGGGGATGTTGATGTTGACGGGGCAGCCCTCAACACAGAACGGCTTCTTGCAGTTGAGGCAGCGCTCGGCCTCGGCCAGCGCCATCTCCTCGGTGAAGCCCTTGTCGACGGGGCGGAAGTCGCAGGCGCGCTCGGCAGCCGGCTCCTCGTTATCGGGGGTGCGGGGCGACTTCATATCGGCAACGAAACGGCCGTTAACTAGTGGCATGCGCAGCTCTTTTCCTCATAAGCCTTGAGGGACTCGCCCTCTTCGGAACGGTAAGCGGCCTGGCGGGCACGAAGGTCATCCCAGTCGACCAGGGTGGCATCGAAGTCGGGGCCGTCGACGCAAGCAAACTTGGTCACGCCGCCCACCTCGACGCGGCAGCAGCCGCACATACCGGTGCCGTCAACCATGATGGGGTTGAGCGACGCGGTGATGGGGGTGTCGTACTTCTGGGCGGTGAGGGTCGAGAACTTCATCATCGGAACGGGGCCGACGCAGAAGACCTGGCTCACGGCCTTGTCCTGCAGCAGGCGCTCCAGCGGAGCGGTGACAACGCCCTGCTCGCCGTAGGAGCCGTCATCGGTGGTGATGTGGATGTGGTCCTCGTCGAGGAGCTCGCGGAACTGGTCCTCCATGAGCAGGAGGTCCTTGGTGCGGGCGCCCATGATGGCGTGGACCTCGTGGCCGGTCTCGACCAGGTGCTTGGCGACCGGGAAGGCAATTGCCAGGCCGACGCCGCCGCCAATGACGGCGCAGGGGCCCTCGGCCATCTCGGTGGGAACGCCCAGCGGGCCCACGACGTCGCGCAGTGACTCGCCGGCCTCGTAGGTGGACAGCATCTCGGTGGTCTTGCCGATCACCATGAAGATGAACTCGACCCAGCCCTCGTCACCGTTCCAGCCGGCCAGGGTAAACGGGACGCGCTCGCCCGTCTCGTTGGCGCGAACCATGAGGAACTGTCCAGCGTGCGCATGCTTGGCGATTGCGGGCGCCTCGATGCGGAACTTGAACACCTTCTCCGAGAACTGCGTCTTCTCCAGGATCTTATACATAGAACCCCTCTCTTGTTAGGGCCGCCGAACCGTGCCTCCACGGAAATGGACGGTAGCCCGAGTAAAACCGTACGCGCACAGGCGTTGTGCAGACATACGGTGCAAATTATACCCTCATGGACATGCTGTTTACGTGTGTCTTCGGCGGTTGGGAAAAGGGTTTATCCGGTTTATCCACTTCGACCTGCCAAATAGGGACAGGCTTATTTTGGTCGGTTTTATCAGGCAAAACGGCAAAGGGGGCCGGACTCGCGCTTCGTCGAGGCCGGCCCCCTTTGGGGCGTTATGCATGTATGGTGGCAGCGTGTTTATTGCGGTGCGGCCGCTGCGGTGTTTCCGCATATAGAACCTGCCAAAATAAACCTGTCCCTAAACGGTAGGTTTTAGTGCTTGCCGTTGGCGGAGGCGGCGCCGTTGACGTGGTCGCGGGCGTAGATTACGCCGTGGACGATGGCCAGACCGGCGGCATCTGCGGCGCGGGCGCAGGTGTCCTGGAAGTCCTCGGCCTCGCGGGCGCGCAGCTGCTTGAGCACATAGTCTGCCACGGCCATCTTGCCGGGAGGGTTGCCGATGCCGGTGCGGATACGGCTAAAGTCGCGGCTGCCCATCTTGTCGATGATGGAGCGCAGGCCGTTGTGACCGGCATGGCCTCCGCCCACCTTGACGCGCACGTCACCGGCGGGAATGTCGAGCTCGTCGTGAATCACGAGCAGCTCCTCGGCCTTGATCTTGTACTCGCGGCAGAGCTTGGAGATGGGTCCGCCCGAGGTGTTCATGTACGACTGCGGCTTGACCAGCACGATCTGGCGCTTGCCACCCTCTTCCTCGGGATCGTTGATGTTGATGAGTGCGACCTCGGCGCCGGCCTGGTTTTTCCAGTACGTGACACCGGCCTGACGGGCCAACTCGTCGATTGCTTTGAAGCCAGCGTTGTGGCGGGTCTCGGCATACTCATCGCCAGGGTTGCCAAGTCCGGCAACCATGCGAATCTTAAGCGGCTGTGCAGCTGCCATAGGCTTCCTTTCGTTACATAAGAAGTTCGTTCAACGACAAAGGCTACCACGCCCGCCGAAGGCGAGGAAAGGGCACGGCAAAGTCATTTCAGAAAACAGCTGCCCCGAGACAGCAGGAAGCCCGGTAGGCCGGGAGGGGTTATCTAAGCCGACATCCCGCAGCCGCGAAGCGGCGAGGACGTCGGCGTGATAACCCCTCAGGCCTACCGGGCTTCCGGTGGGATGCGAGGGTCAAGCGACTACAGCGCGAAGTCGCCGCCGACGAGCGTGGAGACGGGCTCCTCGTGGTAAACGGCGGAGATGGCCTGAGCGAACTCCTCGGCGACCGAGATAGTCTTGATCTTGCCGCCGACCTCGACGGGGATGGCGTCGGTGACGACGCACTCGACGATGGGGGCATCGTTCAGGCGCTCGATGGCCGGACCGGAGAAGATGCCGTGGGTGGCGCAGACGTAGATGTCGCCGGCGCCCATAGCCTTGAGCTCCTTGACGTTGGCGCACAGGGTGCCAGCAGTGTCGATCATGTCGTCGTTGATGATGCAGGTCTTGCCCTTGATGTCACCGATGATGCCCATGACCTCGGCGGCGTTGTGGCGCGGACGGCCCTTGTGGGCGATGGCCAGGTCGCAGCCGAGCATGTCGGACAGCTTCTTGGCGGCCTTGGCGCGACCCACGTCGGGGGAGACGACAACCAGGTTGTCGGTGTCGAAGTGCATGTCGTTGTAGTACTGGCCAAACAGCGGCAGTGCGGACAGGTGGTTAACCGGGATATCGAAGAAGCCCTGGATCTGGCCCTGGTGCAGGTCGAGGGTGATGATGCGGTTGACGCCGGCGCGCTCGAGCAGGTTGGCGACGAGGCGGGCGGTGATGGGCTCGC